>JAKACN010000381.1 GCA_021821365.1 Pseudomonadota bacterium
TGGGCAACGCCATCGCCAGCAACCGTCGGCGAAATACCGGCATCCCTAAATCCCGCATCTATTCACTATACGAAATGGCACTTCAGACCCACGGGCGCAAGAATATGAACCGAGGCTGGCGCTGCTGCAACGTTATCGCCCAGCCAAGAATACTACAATTATCGTTACGATTCCGCAATTCATGTTGGCTCATCCTAATGTAGAGAGAAGAAGTAGGTTCCGAGTATTTTGTTTTTTATCAGTTTTTTCATCCGTCGCTCAGATGATGGCAACCCCCCCCTTCCGTTTCTGCCCGAAACTTGCCACAATCATGGCACGATGCGACTGCATGCTGCCTGCGCCGCACTCGACGATGATGCCGTGTTGCTCCTCGGCCCGTCGGGTTCCGGTAAGTCTGACCTGCTGCTGCGACTCCTCGACCGTGGTTTCGACCTGATAGGCGATGACCAAGTCGAAGTTGTGGATGGGCGCGTGCGACCGTGCGGAAGCATTGCCGGTCTAATTGAGTTGCGCGGCGTCGGGTTGTTCCGCACGGCTTACCGGCATTCGGCCAAGCTACGTCTGATTGTCCACATGGCTTCCCCCACAGAACGCCTACCAACAAGCGTGGCCGCAGACCCTCGCCTCGGCGCTCCGACGATCTCGCTCAATCCTGCAGAACCAGGCGCTGCTATTCGCGTTCACTGGGCTCTGGATGCTGCTTGCGGCCGCCGCATGCAGCATTGTGGCGCGCTTTTCGCATGACCAGAGACGTTCGAATTGTGGTCGTCAGCGGGCTGTCCGGCGCCGGCAAAAACTCGATCCTGCACGCTCTTGAGGACCTCGGCTTCGAAGCTGTCGATAACCCCCCACTGCACCTCGTCGAAACTCTTGCCGCCACCGAACATCGGCTTGCGATCGGTTTAGACGCTAGAACCCGCGACTTCGTCGCCGCCAGCGTTCTCGCAACACTCGATCGGCTGCGCAATTCCACCGCAAACTCCGCAACTTCACACCAAGTGAATTCCAAGGTTAACCTAATTTTCGCAACTGCCGAATCCGATGTATTGCGACGCCGCTATTCGGAAACGCGACGCCGTCACCCGCTAGCTCAGGACGGTACCGTGCTGGATGGGATTGAAACAGAGCGAGCCTTGACCCGCGACCTCCTCCAAGCAGCGGATTGGGTAATCGATACATCTGATCTACCGTTGCCCCGGCTTCGAGAGATGGTTGCCCAGCGTTACGGTACCGCTGGAGCAGGGTCGATTCTCACTCTCGTATCTTTTGCCTACCCAACAGGTGTCCCACGCGATGCCGATCTCGTGTTCGATGCGCGGTTCCTGCGTAACCCCCATTACATAGCCGACCTGCGCCCGCTGACGGGGCTTGATCCCGCAATTCGTACCTATATCGAAAAAGATCCGGATTATTGGGCGTACCTCCAGCACCTGACTGATTTTGTATCATTTGTGCTTCCGCGCTTCACCCGCGAAGGCAAAGCCTACGTGACAATCGCCATAGGTTGCACTGGAGGCCGCCATCGTTCGGTCACACTGATTGAGGCGCTAGCCAAGTTCTTGCAGGACGCACACTGGCATGTGCGAATCGAACATCGTGCTTTGAGCGAAACGAGCAAGGCCACGCCGCCGCGGCGAACTGGCGCGCCCAACCATTCGCGCGCGATTGGAGAGATACAATGATTGAAAGATCGACATGATCGGCCTCGTTCTTGTCAGCCATGGTCGTTTAGCCAGCGCCTTGCGCGAGGCCATGGAGCACATCGTCGGGCCGCAACGGAACGTCGCAACGGTCGCGGTCGAAGCCGATTCGGATATCGAGCAACAGCGCCGCGAAGTCGCCGACTGTGTTGCGGAGGTTGATACTGGAGATGGCGTCGTCGTTTTGACCGACATGTTCGGTGGAACACCGTGCAATCTTGCCATGTCCATGCTTGCCCGACCCAACGTCGAGGTTATCGCGGGAATGAACTTACCGATGCTCGTCAAGTTGGCCAAGATCCGCGGTAGCCACGGCCTCGCTGAAGCCGTTCACTGTGCCGAGGCGGCGGGGCGCAAATACATCGCCACCGGGTCGGAAGTGCGACACCCGACACCGCGCCGGGCTTGCGGATGAGCGATGGAGGAGCTGCGACGCGGTTACGTCAACGGGTCGTTGTCCCCAACAAGCGCGGTCTTCATGCACGTGCCGCCGCCAAGCTGGTAACCCTAGCAGAGAAATTTAGCGCGTCAGTCGAAGTCGGCCGGGACGACCAGTTCGTGTCGGCACAGTCCATTATGGGACTGATGATGCTCGGCGCGGGCCAAGGGTCTGTCATAGAGATCGCCGCCGAAGGATGGGATGCCAAGGAAGCCCTCGCAGCGATCGTCGGTCTCGTCGAGGCAGGCTTCCATGAAGATGACTAACGGGGTATTAACGATGGAATGAGGAGCCTCGGATGAAAGCAGAACAATTGCGTCACCCGAAGCCACGCCGTCAACTCCCGCTGGTTGGTATGCCGGTAACGCCCGGCATTGCCATTGGGCCGGTCGCATTTGCGGCAGAACCGAAGCTTGAGGTCGCCCGTCAGAAAATCAGCGCCAGTGACGTCTCCGCCCAGCTGCATCTGCTTGATGATGCTGTCACCCAAGCTCGAAAGCAACTCACAAAACTGCGGTCACGACTCGCCAATTTGCCTGAGGAGAGCGAAGCCGAAATCGGTCCGCTCCTGGATGCGCATCTGCACATGCTTGGCCCATCCCGACTGTTGCGGATGATCCGTACAACCATCGAGGACAGACTGGTCACCGCCGCCACCGCCGTGCTTGATGTAACCGAAGCCCAAGCGGCCGCTTTTTTTGGGGAGAGCGATCAAAAACCGGAACCTGGCGACCTTGCGCGCCAAGCCGAAGAAGTTCGCGAATTCGGTCGCCGCCTGCTCCGCAATCTAATCCGGCTTCCGTTTCGCAGCTTCGTAGGCTTGCCTCACGGTAGCGTCTTGCTTGCCGACGCGTTACGCCCCGCTGATGCTGCCTTGATCGAGCCAACTCATTTCGCCGGAATCGCCGCGGAAGAAGGCGGCGACGGTGGCCACACGGCGGTGATGCTTCGTGCTCTCGGCATTCCTGCTGTGCTTGGTGTCACCGGACTGGGCGCGGCCGCGCG
>JAKACN010000382.1 GCA_021821365.1 Pseudomonadota bacterium
GGGACACGTTCCGCCAGGAGATCACCCAGTATGCCGTCGAGCGCGGCATCACACCCATCTTTCCGAAGAGCCAGCCCGATGATGGCCCGGCGGACATCTATCGGTGCAATACCAGGCTGATCCGACAGGCGGATGCGGTCATCGCCAACCTTCAGTGTTTTCGCGGGTCGGAGCCGGACTCAGGAACGGTCTTCGAGGTGGGCTTTGCCACTGCGCTCGGTCGGCCCGTGTGGGGATTCAATGCCACGGGCCTCTATCACGAGAAGGTGGCCGAACACTACGGGTTGAGTCCCGACCGGGCCTTCCCGATCACCTGCAAGGCCGGTTATGCGGTCGAGAGTTTCGGCCAAGACCTGAACTTGATGCTCGCGATTCCCGTCAGGCTCCGCGCCACATGGCAAGAAGCCCTTGACGACATCAATTTGGCGGAATCGTTTCAGGATGTTAAACCCAATTCCCAGGAGTGGCTTGGGAGGAAGAATTCCCGGTAGCGGCAATCCCTACCCTAAACACGTCATTATGTGCTCTGGCTTGGAGGAATTTATCTCTTTCAAGGTCCCATCGTGCTGCGTTCGAACCAGACGGCTGAAGCGCGGCACTAGGTGCGCGAGCTGCAGCGGGCCGTGGAAGACGGCGAGCCATGAGGCAGGCGGGGTCGGTGGCCCGCCATGGGCCACGTGTCCGGCGCATTTCAGAGGCTACTGCTTTCGCGTCGTCCAGCCATACGGGAAATGGATCATCTCGTTGCCAGCCTTGGAGAACGACGCGTATTTGATCGTCAGCAGCTGGGCAGGGACGACCATCTGCTCAGCAATGCGCCCTTCAAAGTCAGCGAGGCTCAGTTTTTCCCGGATGGGCTCTTCGCCGGGCTCGGACGCATAGTCGGAGTCCTCAATCCACAAGATGTCATCGCCGTCGTAGTGCACCGACTTAAGAACATGGTTGTCTGACTTCGCTCCCGCCGTAGTGGTGACATCAATAACGACCGCGTGGCCCTTGCCCGGTATCGCGTAGAAGCGCGCGATGTCTGGGAGCAAACATTCCGCGATGAAGTCGAAGCTTGGCTTAAGGTCCGGATGTTGCTGCAGACCAAAAAGGTCCTGGAACTTCGTCATCTTGAAGTCTTGGCGCAGGCGGGCGTCAGGATCAAAAAAAACTTCGAACAGCATGCCGTCCAGCAGCGCTTTGCGTTGCTCAGGTTTCAGTCCCGACGTTCGGGACATGAAGTTGGTTAGGTAGAAGTTCGCTCCTATCGACCAGCCGCAAGCCGCCTGGTAGATGTTCCGCCCGACGACGAAGAGAGAATCTTGCGATGCGCCCCTCGCCACTTCGGTCGTGAACTCTCGGATGGCGGGGTTCTGCCTATACCAGTCGTGCGTCTTCAGGGCTTCGATGACACGATGAGAAGCCTTCCTGTCGTCGACAACGAAGAGCTTGTCGCGCAATGAAGTATCCGCGTATTCATCAATGCGTGCTCCAAGGCTCATGTTGAAATAGAAGTCCCCGGCCAGTGAGGTGTGTTCCCAGGAAATCTGCTTGCCGCCGGTCGCAGTGCTGAGCGTGTTGCGAACGCGCTTGAACATGCTCTCGATGGAGCAGTCGGGGGTTGCGAGGTGCTGAAGTAGGGCTGCCGTGTAGGCTCCATTTCGACCACTGCCGTCACTGGCGACTTGACCGGGAGATGTGGCGTAGGCGACGAGGGTGCCTCTCGGCGCATAGACGGGCGCCAGGCCGCGCGAGCTCATTGAGCGCGACCAGCGGCGCGCGAAGGGGTTGTTGCGACATGCGTCGAGGATGATGATACTGGACGCGTTGTCTGCCTTTTCCATGACTTCAATGACCTTGTTGAGCGCCAGCGATGAGTGCTTGGCCGCGATCTCATCGGCGACATCGGTATCGACGGCAGCGAGGTAATTGTCGCCGTCAACCTGTATGCCGTGGCCGGCGAAGAAGAACAGGCCTACGTCGCTGTCGTTCAACGCCCCCTTGAAGTCTTTGATGGCTTCGTCCATCTGCCTGTGCGAGCAGTTCAACCTGGTTGCCACGGTGAAGCCGCAGGCAGCGAGCTTGGCGGCGATGTCCGCAGCGTCATTGACCGGGTTCTTGAGTTCGCCGGCGTCTACATAGTCCGCGTTGCCGATGACGAGCGCTGTGAGGCGGCGGCTCATGGCAGCATCGTCCCGCCGTTTTCCACCACAGCCGCGCGCACCAGTTCGCGAACGCCGCGAAGAAATTCAAGCGCGGGCGCGGTGTTGATCGTGCCGGGAATGGGTGCGGCGAGCTCGTAGATGCCGCGGATATCGATGGCGCGGCGTGCCGCAGAGCCCTTGCCCTTGTGCTCCAGGCCCCGGCGCCAGTCCGTCAGGTGCTCGTCGATCAGACGTTGCAGTGCCAGCTGGTGCAGACGACTGAAGACGACCTGACGGATCGGCGCGATGGCCTGTTGTGCCTCGTCAGCATCGTTGGGCTTTCGTGACCAACTAATGGGGTTGTCAAGAAAGTTCGCGATTTCCTCGGTGATGCGGCCGACCAGATCGGCAACGGGCCGCAGCGAGTCGTACTCGACCCCGGTTTCGTTCGAAATCTTCCGGTTGAGCGCCTTGATCCTGGTCCAGTGCTCAGGTGGGAGCGTCGCGCCGATCGTCAGGCCCAGACGCGCCGCCCAGGCCTTTTGGAAACTGTCCGCAGCGCGCTGCACGGCGAAGCCAAGCCCAGATGCGTCATATTGCGGCTTCGCGTCCGGCACAGGCGGCGGCTCGACCGATTTTTCGACGAAGGCGATCAGCTTGTTGATCTGCGCCTTCACGCCGGGCGGGAGCTTCGTACTCGGCCCATCGAGCGCGCCGAGCATGAAACTCTGGTCGTCGATCGTCCGCTCCATCGCGGCCACGATCGGCGCGTTCAGCACCTCCTTCAGTTTGGAGAGGTAGTTGTGAACGGAGGCCAATACGTGCGCGCGCTTATCCGCGAAGGTCGGCAGGTTGAGACCCTTGACCTGGTCGAAGTGCGTGAAGGCGATCAGGAGCTTGTTGTAGTTGCCACTCGACGCGACGGCGCGCAGGACCGATTGGGCAGCCGCTTGCACTGGCTGCTCGGCGTTGTCCACCAGCAGGATGGCATCGACTTCCGA
>JAKACN010000114.1 GCA_021821365.1 Pseudomonadota bacterium
CAGCAGCCGCTTGCTGCGGCCCTTCATGATGTAGTCCTGGGCGCCGGCACGCATCGCCATCACCGCGGTGTCCTCGCCGATGGTGCCCGAGACGAAGATGAACGGCATGTCCGAGCTGGTCTCCCGCAGCAGGCGCAGCGCGCTCAGGCCGTCGAACTGCGGCATCGTATAGTCGGCGAAGACGATGTCCCAAGACTGCTGCTCGAGCGCGGCCTTGATCATGGCGACGATCGGGTCGGCGAGCGCAAGACCCATCAGGCCAAACAGGGCACCGAACAGGAGCTGCGCGGCGAGCACGCGGTTCTGCTCCTCGACGGAGTCGATGTCGGGCGCGTCGAGGATCGCGAGCCCCGGCGCCATGGCGCAGCAATCCGTACCCATATGCCGCAAGCGCACCGCCGGACAGGAAAAGACTTTCGCGCGCGTACCGCATCAGCTCCATTTTTCCGATCAGCGGCTCGGCCGGGTTGCGAGGCGGCCGTTGCATGACATCGCCTTCCGCCGGCTCCGCTGCCAGTGCGATCGCGGGAAGCACATCCCCCAACAAGTTCACCCAAAGCAATTGCATCGGATTCATGGGAGGCGGCGCTCCAATCGAAATGGCGGCAAGCACGACAAGAATCTCGCTCATGTTGGACGAGATCAGAAACCGCAGCGACTTGCGGATATTGATCGTCAGCGTGCGACCCTCGCGGATGGCGTCGAGCACGGTTTCCAGTCTGTCGTCCTGCAATACCACGTTCGCGGCCGAGCGTGCCAGGTCGGTCCCGTGCAGGCCCATCGCGATACCTACATCCGCTGCGTGCAGGGCCGGCCCGTCGTTGATGCCATCACCTGTCATCGCGACGACTTCTCCGCCCGATTGCAATGCCCGCACGATCTCGAGTTTATGCGCCGGACTGATGCGCGCAAAAATGTCCGTCCCGGCCACCGCCAGCTTGAGAGCATCGCCTGTCATGCTCTCCAGCCGGCCCGATTCAAGAATGCGCAGTTCTTCTCCGCTGTTGTTGATTCCGGCTGCGCTGCCGACCGCGCGTGCCGTCGTGCTCTGGTCGCCCGTCAGCATTGCGGTGCGAATGCCTGCGCGGTGCAGGCGGCCGATCACGTCCGCGGCGCCGGCACGCAACGGATCGGTCAGCCCGGCCAGGCCCACCCAGACCATGCTGCCGTATGCCGCATCGATGGACGGCGCGGAAGTTTCCGCATAGGCGAAACCAAGCACCCGCAACTGCTTTTCCGCCATCCGTTCGTTCTGCCGCAGCAGATCTTCCCTGCGCTTCACCGTCAGCCTGACGATGCGCTCGCCGTCAAGCTCGCTGTCGCACAGGGAAAGCACCTCGGCCGGGCTGCCTTTGACTGCAACGAGATACTTGTCGGCCGTCGGCAACCTGCGTACGGTCGCCATGTATTTGCGTCCATCGGCTCGCAAGGCGCTGCCCAGCAAGGTGTAACGTTCGCGCATCTCGGCCACGGGCAGGCCCGCCATGACGGCCATGTCCACCAGTGCCTTCTCGGTCGCGGATGCATGCATGATCGAGGAGCCGTTACTGCGTGTCTCGCCTTCATTGCACAGTATGCAAATCTGCAGCAGTCGAGACCAGGCCGGCGCGAACGCCGGATCGATCGAAGGGGCCCTTTCATTGTCGATCGCGAGCGGAGTGCCGTTCAGCTGCACCTCGACGACAGACATGCGGTTCATGGTGAGGGTGCCGGTCTTGTCGAGGCAAATGACGTGTACCGAACCAAGCGTTTCGACGGCCTGCAGCTGGCGAACCAGCATCTGGCGTCCCCTCATCAGACGAATGGTGCGTGCGAGCGATGTCGTCGCCACCGTCGGCAATCCCTCTGGCACAGCAGCAATGGCCAGTGAAATCGATGCCTTCAGCATCCGCAGCCAGCCGTAACCCCGCAACAGGCCGATGACAAAGACACCAGCGCACACTCCTACGCTTGCCGCGATCAGCTGGTTGCCCAACTGGTCGAGATGCCTTTGTATCGATGTCTTGGGTTGCGCGCTGTTTTCCATCAGCGCCTGGACCGTGCCGATCTCGGTATGCGGCCCGGTGCCGACTACCACCGCGAGTCCGCTGCCCGCGGATACCGCGGTTCCCATGTATGCCATGTTGATGCGTTCAGCCAGCGGCGCATCACGCTCCAGCGGCATGCAACTCTTCGCGACCGGCCGGCTTTCCCCGGTCAGCACAGACTCGTCGACGGCAAGACCGTCTGCTTTCACCAGGCGCGCGTCCGCGGCGATCCGCACTCCCGGGGCGAGGACCAGGAGGTCGCCAGGCACGACGATCGATGCCGGTAATTCGTGGGTCTGTCCTTGTCGCACCACCGGCACCGTGTCCTCCACCAGCTCGGACAGGGATGCAATAGTCGATTCAGCCCGGCGCTCGGTGGCAAACCCTATGCCGGCATTCAATGTCAGCACTGCGGCGATGGCGAGCGCTTCCGCCACGCCACCGGTAAGCACCGACAACAGTGCCGACGCTCCCAGCAACAGCACGGGCAGGCTTTTGAATTGGCCCAGCAGGATGTCCAGGGAAGTGCGCGCATGCGGTTGCGGAAGGTTATTCCTGCCATATCGCAAACGGTATTCGGCCTTTGCCATCGATAATCCCGCACGCACGTCGCTACCATGACTGGCAATGGCAACTTCTGCGGGCTGCAAGTGCCAGGCAGGATAGGCTGGAGGCAAATGCGGTGCCGGTGTTGACGGCATCTTCCGCTCAGGTGCGTGCGAGGGCGTCCGCTGCATCGGAGTACTCCTGTCGCGTTCCGCTTCACTGCATGGCTTGCTCGGAGAAATCGTTATGCCCAGCATGACGAGCACGCGGTCGACTGGGAGCGACAGGTGAAACACGATCAGCACACGCCCGGTTAGCGGATTGGCGCAAACCTGATCGATTCCCTCATGCCGTGCGACCTTGTCCTCGATGCGTCGCTTTTCCTGCGGAGAACGATAGAGCGCCGGCACTTCGATGCGCAGGCGGCCGGGGCTCTGCGCCACTACATAGGCACGCTTGCCGGGCGTGGCTGGCTTTTCCAATTGCATACACTCTGGTCCATTGAAGTCGCCCCCGTCTTGCCGCGTCGACAGACTGGCCAGAAGGGAACGCAAGCTGATTGGACAAGCAGGCAGGGCGGCCGTTGCAGCCGGACCGGATGTGGCCATGTCCGGCACCGCCGACCGGGCTGCCATACGTGCCATACGGGCATGGATAGATCGTTCGCAGGAGAGACAGCCGGCAATCCGTCAAGACAGCGGCAATCGCGCACGGCTTTCGCCTTCTATCGCCGTCCTTCGTTATTCGCTGACGCGACTGCACTGCCCCGTCTTGTCCAGCCGGTATCGCGCCAGGTCCTCCGCCAGGAATAGTTTGCCGTGGTAATGCGCCATGGCCTCCCGCCGCAAGTCTTCCATCGACGGCGACCGGTCGGCATCGGCCTGATAGCGCGGGCTGAAATGAGTGAGTACCAGGTGAGGCAATCCGATCGATTCCGCAAAGGATGCCACTGCGGCGGCCGAGCTGTGCCCGAAACCTTTCGCCGGCCCTTCCGCAAGATCCTTCGTAAATGTCGCTTCATGAACAAGGACGTGGGCCTCCTTGCAGGAATCGCGCAGCAGCGCCGGCCGGTCGTTGTCGCCTGCAACGACGATACGCCTGGGCCTGTTCGGGAAGTAGACGTAATCGCTGCTCCTGAGCGTCCTGCCTTCATACGTGGCATCGGCGCCGCTTCTCAGCTGTCCCCACACAGGCCCTCGCGGTATGCCATGCGCTTCGAGCTTGCCGACATCGAGCCTGGCTTCAGTGCTTGCCTCGGTGAAGCGGTAGGCGAACGAAGGAACACGATGCGATAAAGCCGCCTTCTCGACGACCCAGTTGCCGCGCTCCCACCGGTCGAGGGATTCCGTCGCCAGGAACCGTAGCTCGAATGGCAGAATGAGCCGCGTCAGTTCCACGGTCGATCTGATCCACGCCTCGATGCCGGCGGGCGCAATGATAGGCAGCGGAGCGCTTCTGCCCAGCATGCCCGCGCTCGCCAGCAGCCCCGGCAAACCATAGCAATGATCGCCGTGGACGTGCGTGATGAACACGGCCTGCAGCCGCATGAGCGATAGCGGCGCACGCAGCAACTGATGCTGCGTCCCTTCGCCGCAATCCACCAGAGTCCAGTCGCCACCCGCCTCGTCCAGCAATGCCAGCCCGGATACATTGCGGGCTTTGGTCGGTGTGCCCGACGACGTGCCGAGAAAGATGATGTCCACGCGTGCCGTCCGTGGTTGGGGGTCAGGAATTGATCGGCAGCCGGCGCTGCGTCATGCTATCTTCGTCTGCCACCGCCCAGGTAGCGCGGATCGGGTGCGACGTTGACGATCACCTGGTGATCAAGAACGCCTGGCGGCGCTACCCTGCGCAGGTCGAACGATCCGATGCCGGCGCCGACGTTAAATACCCATGCGAACGACTTGTCGCCCACCACAAACTTCACCGTGTCGCCGCCGGTGACATGGGTCCAGGCGGTATCCGGCTGGATGATGACGATTTTCGTGGCTGCCGTGACCGGAGCGGGATCGCCCAGCAGGCTGACCGGATGGCCTGCCTCGCGATAAGCGCAAGCGGAGAGCAACACAACGATTGCGCCGATGAAGAATTGCCTCATGCAACATCTCCTGCAAGTTCACAATGATTGGACCTTGCCAGATTACCGCGGTTCATCACCGCTTGCATCCAGCAGTGTCGATCCGGCTGATGCGCGGGCCGGATTTGTCTTTACGCGCGACGTTGGCGCTCCTGCCAATGCGCGAGCACCGCGCCAACCCGGCGCAAGCCCTCATCGATGGCCGACGGCCCCGGCGACAGGATATCGACGGACTTGATCTCGCTGACCATGCCATGTTGCACGGCGGGAATCGCATCCCATCCCGGCCGCCCGCGCAGCGTATCAGGCTGGAATTTCTTGCCGCACCACGAGCCAATGATGATGTCCGGCGCGCGGCGCACGACTTCCATCGGATCGGCGATGATGCGCTCCTTCGCGCCGGGATGCTTCGCCAGCTCCGCAAAGACGTCCTCCCCGCCCGCAATCTGGATCAGCTCCGACACCCAGCCGATGCCGCTGATCAGCGGCTCGTTCCACTCCTCGAAATACACCTTCGGCCGCACCGGCCAATGCGCGGCCTGCGCGCGTGCGGCATCGACCTTTGCCTGTAGTGCGTCGACCAGCTTCCTGCCCTCTTCCTGACGGTCGACCAGTGCGGCCAGCGTTTGTACCATGCGCAAAATCCCCGCCACATCGCGCTGGTTGAACAAATGGACTTCCACACCGGCAGCCGCGAGATCGCGGCAGATGTCGGCCTGCAGGTTGGAGAAACCAATCACCAGGTCGGGCTTGACGGCGAGGATCCGCTCGATGCGCGACGACGAGAATCCGCTGATCTTCGGCTTGTCGCGGCGCGCCTCGGGCGGGCGGGTGGTGAATCCGGAAATGCCGGCAATCGCATCCTGGGCGCCAAGCGCGTATAGGGTTTCCACGGCTTCGGTGGACAGGCACGCAATGCGCTGGTAGATCATGGACGTTCTCCTCGATGATTGCGCGCCTGCTCCAGCTTGTCGCAGAGCGCGGCGGCGCCGGCAATGATGCGCGGACCGGGGCGGTTGAGCAAGTCGCCGTCCAGCGTGAACAGATTGGTGCGCCGCGTTGCTTCCAGGGTCGGGTATTTCTTCCAGAAGTCCGCGCCTTGCGATGCGCGGTCGCGCAGGCTGCCGGCGATAACGGCTTCCGGGTTTGTCTGCAACACCGCTTCCACGCCCACCTGCGGCGCGGCCATCGGCATCTGCGCAAAGACGTTTTCGCCGCCGCAGACCCGGATGGCGTCGCTGATGATGTGACTGCTGTTGAGCGTGTACAGTGGGCGGTCCCAGACCTGGTAGAACACGCGCACGGTCGGGCGATGGCTGTAACGGCTGGCGAGCGCGCTCAAGTCCTTGCGCAATTCAGCGGCACTCTTGTTCGCCTGCTGTTCCGTTCCCAGGAGTTGGCCGAGCCGTTCGAGTGTGTCCGGCACATCGGCCATCTTGTGCGGTTCGCTATAGAAGAGTGGAATGCCGAGCGCGCTCAGCTGTTCCATCTGGCGTGCGGACGCATTGTGGCGCCAGACCACCAGCAGGTCGGGCTTGAGCGCAATCAGGCGCTCAAGATCGACTTGCCGGTTGTCGCCAATGCGCGGAATGGCCTTCGCTGCAGGCGGATAGTCGCTGTAGCTGACAGTGCCGACGATGCGGTTGCCGCCGCCGGCCGCAAACAGCAATTCGGTGACGTGCGGCGCCAGTGAGACGATACGCTTTGCCGGCTGTTGCAAGACCACGGCGTCGCCGGCGTCATCACGCACGCTGACGGCGGCCGCAGTGTCGGCGACGAGCATGCATGCCAGCATGAACGCGAGGGCCCTCATGCCGCTCTTTCCGCAAAAAACCAGGCATGCAATGCCTGCTCCAGTCGTTGCCATCCCTCCTCGTCAGGCGGCAAGCCGATGCGTATGCCGCGCGCCTTTTGGGAGAACAGTCTCACCCAGATCCCGCGCTCCGCCATGTGTCGCCAGAATACCTCGGCGCGCGGTTCCGGCCACCATTGGAACAGCGCGCTTCCCGAGGATGCAATGCCATGCCGCGACAGGAGCGAACACAAGCGCCTGCCGTCGCGCTGCAGGCGCTTGAAGGTCGCGTCCTGCCATGGGTCGTCGGTCAGCGCGGCACATCCGATTTCCTGCGCCGGTCCGCTCACCGACCAGGGGCCGATCAGCTCGGCCAGATCGTTCAACAGACTTTCCTGTGCAGCGACGAAACCAAGGCGCAGGCCAGCCAGTCCGAAGAACTTCCCGACCGAGCGCAGCACGATCAAGCCGGGGCGGTCGGTCCTGGCCGCCACGCTCAGGTGCGGCATGGTATCGCCAAACGCTTCATCGACGACCAGCCAGCCATTGCGCAATGCCAGGCGCCCCGCCCAGTCCAGCAATACCTGCGGCTCGACGACGGCGCCGGTCGGATTGTTCGGATTGCAGACCACCATGACATCGCAATCGTCCACGGCCCGTCCCAGTTCCGGATACGGCACTTCGCGCATGCCATGGCCGGCCTGCTGCCAGCGGTACGCATGTTCAGCGTACGACGGTGCCGCCACCACCACCCGCGACCTGGCACGCAGACGCGGCAACGCCTGGATGGCCGCCTGTGTGCCCGCGACCGGCAGGATGCGCGGCGCGCCGTAATGCGCACGCGCCGCCATGCTCAGCGCCGGACTGGCCGGTGGCAGCTTGTGCCATGCATCGGCAGACAATGCAGGCGCCGGGTAGGGCTGCGGATTGATGCCGGTCGACAGGTCCAGCCACTCCGCAACGGGTATGCCAAAACGCGTCACCGCATCGTGCAGATTACCTCCATGTTCAAGCATGCCACATCCTTTCCATCAACCCGGCGGCGCCCACAACGCACACCCACAACAGGACGCTCGCACGCACCAGCCGCCAGCAGCGCCCGATATCTTCCGCTTGCGCGGCACGGCCATTTCCGAGCGGCGGCCGGAATTCATCCACGCCGTCGTAGCGCGCATGGCCGCCGAGCAGGAGCCCCAGCGCGCCGCTGCCCGACGCCATGACCGGGCCGGCATTCGGACTGGACCATGCCGCTGCCTGCGTGCGCCAGCACAACCAGGCGCGGCGCGTGTCGCCCAGCAGTGCGTAGGACAAGGCAGTCAGCCGTGCGGGAACCAGGTTCAGCAGATCGTCGATGCGTGCCGCCGCACGACCGAAGGCCTGAAAGCGCGGCGTGCGGTAGCCCCACATGGCGTCAAGCGTGTTGGCCAGGCGGAACAGCAAGGCACCCGGGCCACCGGCGACGACAAACCAGAACAAGGTGCCGAACACCGCGTCATTGCCGTTTTCGAGGAGCGACTCCACTGCCGCTTTCGCCAGCGTACCGGCATCGGCATGATGTGTGTCGCGGCTGACGATACGCGACGTAAGCAGGCGCGCCCGTTCCAGATCGCCCTGTGCCAGTGCCTGCTCGATCGGCTGCGTATGCTCCCGCAGACTGCGCAGGCCGAGGCTGAAATACAGCAAGAGCACATGCACGATGGCCGCCGCGAAGCCGCTTGCGTTTGTCAGCCCGGCGGCAAGCGCTACCGGCGGCAGTACGGCCAGCGCCCATGCAAACAGGCCTTTCGCGGCTCGCCACCTGCCCGCATTAAGGCTTTTTTCCAGCCAACCGGCGGCGCGGCCGAATCCAATCAGCGGGTGCCAGCGGCGGACTTCGCCGAGCACTGCATCCAGGACAATGCCGCCGACAAGCAGCAAGGCCAGCGTGGATATTGTCCAGCCCAGAATCATCGCTCGCCCTTCAACACCAGCGGCAACCCGGCAGCGACCCAGACCACTTGCTCGCAGCGCGCCGCCACCGCCTGGTTCAGACGCCCCGCCTCGTCGACAAACCAGCGCGACACGGCACCCTGCGGCACGATACCCATTCCGACTTCGTTCGACACGAGCACGACATCGCCCTTCGCCTGTTCCAGCGCCCGCAAGAAGGCTTCGCGCTGTTCAAGAAAAATCGCAGGCGGCCCGATCTCGCCAACCTCGGGGAAATCCCGGTTCTCCGCGAATAGCAGGTTCGATAGCCAGACCGTCAAACAATCGACCAGCAGCATGGTTTCCGGCCGGCTCCAGCACGCGATGGCCTCGCCCAGCGCAAGCGGCTCTTCCACCGTCCGCCAGCCGCAATGACTGCGCTGCTGGCGATGCGATGCGATGCGCGCCATCATTTCCGCATCGCCGGCCTGCGCGGTCGCCACGTACACGACGTTCTGGCTGGACCCCGCAGCCAGGTTTTCCGCATACGCGCTCTTGCCGGAACGCGCACCGCCAAACACGAGCGTGCGCCTCATGCCCCTGCTCCGTTCAGGAACAGTGCCGCGACAGCCTGCGGGCAGGACGGGAAATAGGCATGGAAATACGACGCGGTCAGCGAGCCGTGGCGATAAATCGCCTCTCCGGCGTCACCCGAAGGATGCTTGATCGTGCGTGCGAACAGGGCGACGTCGGTTTCGAGGCGCGAGTAGTGAAACGCGTGCCCGCGCAACTGGCCTTGCGGCGTGGCCCATCCTTGCGAGCCGAGCGCGGCCAGACGCTTTTGCATGAGCACCTGTCCGCGCAGCAATCCGGCCATCGGCCAGGCGTGGCCACTCGCATCGATCAGGCTGTCGGCCAGCGCCATCATGCCGCCACATTCGGCCAGGATCGGGCGCTGCTCTGCATGCGCGCGGCGTATCGACGCCTGCCATTCCTGGGCTTGCGACAAACGCTGCGCGTGCAGTTCCGGATAGCCGCCGGGAAGATAGACCGCATCGACCTGCGCCGGCACCGGCTGATTCTCCAGCGGGGAGAAGAACACCAGTTCGGCACCCAGCTCGCGCAGGCAATCGAGATTGGCAGGATACAGAAATGCAAACGCCGCATCGCGCGCGACGGCAATGGTTTTGCCGCGCAAGAGAGGTTCCAGCGGTTCGACTGCATGTTCGTCGGTAAAAGCAACCGGCGGCAATGCCTGCCACGCCTCCATATCGAGCACAAGCGCGTCAGCAATGCGGTCGAGCAGTATATCGATCGATGCGATTTCGCCCGGTTGCACCAGCCCGAGGTGGCGCTCCGGCAGGGACTCCTCCTGACGCGCCAACGTGGCCAGCAAGGGCACGCCGCGCATTGCATCCCTGATCATCCGCGCGTGGCCCGGGCTGCCCACGCGATTGGCGATCACGCCCGCCAGATCCACGGGACCATAGTCGCGCAGGCCGAGTACCAATGCACCGGCCGTCTGCGCCATGGCGGATGCGTCGATGACGGCAAGCACCGGCACGCCGAAGGCGCGCGCCAGGTCCGCCGACGATGGCGTGCCGTCATACAGGCCCATGACGCCTTCGATCAGGATCACGTCGGTGTCCGCGCTCGCCTCCGCCAGCAGCTTGCGGCAATGTGCGGGCCCGACCATCCACAGGTCCAGCGACTGCACCGGCATGCCGGCCGCCTGCTGCAGCATCATCGGATCGAGGAAATCGGGGCCGGTCTTGAAGACGCGCACGCGCATGCCCGACCGGACCAGCTTGCGCGCAAGCGCCGCCGTGACCGTTGTCTTCCCCTGACCGGATGCGACGGCCGAGACCAGGACGGCTTTGACTGAAGCATTCATCTCACCACTCCACGCCGGGTTGCGCCGCGATGCCGGCGGCGAACGCATGCTTGACCGGCTGCATCTCGGTGACCGTATCCGCGACCGCAATCATCTCCGGCAAGGCGCCGCGCCCCGTCACCACCACGTGCTGCATCGGCGGGCGAGCGCGCAGGTCCGCGACGACACGATGAACGTCGAGGTAATGGTATTTGAGCGCGATATTGAGCTCATCCAGCACGACGAAACCGATTGCCGGGTCGGCAAGAAAGATCTTCGCCTGCTGCCATGCCCGCTCCGCGCAGGCCATGTCACGCTCGCGATTCTGGGTTTCCCAGGTATAGCCTTCGCCCATCGCGTGGAAACTTACTTCTTCCGGGAATCGTTGCAGGAACAGCTCTTCGCCCGTCGATTTGGCGCCCTTGATGAACTGCACCACGCCGACCTTCATGCCATGGCCAAGCGCCCGGATTGCCATGCCGAAGGCGCTCGAACTCTTTCCCTTGCCGTTGCCGGTGTTGACCAGCAGCACACCGACATGCCGTGTCGCCGCCTCAATCTTCTGGTCGACGATTTCCTTCTTCCGCTGCATGCGCGCATGATGGCGTTGATTGATGTCGCTCTCGCTCATGGTTCCTCTCAAACGATATGGTTGGCGGCTTCGCCTATTTCATCGCGTAACGCACGCCGAGAAACAGGCTCGATCCGGCGGTCGCATAGTTCCTGACCAGCTCATACTTCTTTCCGAACACGTTGTCCCATCGTCCGAACAAGGACCAGTCCGGCGCGAAGTCATAGCTGGCGCGCAGATTGACGAGGGTGTACCCGCCCAGCACGTTCCGGTTTGCGGCATCGTCGAAGCGCTTGCTGGAAAACACCAGCTCGCTTCCCGCGCTAACCGTACCCGCGCGGTAATCGACGCCGACGGCGCCATGACGGCGGGCGCGGCGCGCAAGTTCACGGCCGGTGGTTTCGTCATGCGGATCCTGCAGATCCAGGCTGCCATGCAGGGTGTAATTGCCGAACGTGGTATTGGCGCCGAACGTTACGCCGGTCAGCAAGGCCTTATTAACGTTATAGGCGCAGCCGAACTGATGAGTGGCGGGATCGACCGGGCAAGGGAACGCGGTGACGAGCAGGTCCGTGATGCGGTTGCGGTAATACACCGCGCTGAACTGCGATTTCCCGTCTTCGTAGTACAAACCCGTTTCGATGTTCCTGCCTTTCTCAGGCTTGTTCGATGCGATGCCGTAGCCGGGGAAAAACAGTTCATTGAAGGTGGGCGCCCTGAAGCTGGTGCCTGCGCTGACGTTGGCACGCAATGCATTGGACATGCGATAGCCGTAGGCAAGGCTGCCGGTTGTCGTTGCGCCGGATTGCGAGCTGTCATCGTTGCGCACGCTGGCGGTCGCCAGGTGCGCGCCGCGCCGGAGCTGATATGCCGCCGCAACCGAGTTCGTGGTGCGTGTGCGGTTGACCGCAGGGTTGCTGGTATCCGCCTTTTCCTCGCGACGCTCCAGTACCGCCTGCAGCAGGTCCTTGCCGATGTTCACATCATGCTGCCAGCTCAAGTCGGACTGGCGTGTGTTGAAGAAATTTCTTCCCGACGCGGTGAGAGAGTCGAGCTTGTCGTCGGACTGCGACAGCTGGGCCGTGCTCAGCCAGGTCGAGTTGATCCGGTTCGTCGCATGAAGCGCGACCGCATCCAGCGTCTGCATGTTGCGGTCATCGAAGGTCTTGCTGTTGTCGAACTGCGCATTCAGACGGTTGTGCAGCAGGCTCAAACCGATTTCCTGATCCTTCGCCAGTGCAAGGCTAAACCGGCCGCTCGCGCTGTCGCTGGCGTAGCCATCCTTGTCCGGATTGAAGCCGAATGCGCCCAGCCTGGTCGCGGAAAATCCATCGGAGCGTTCGTGCGCCGCGTTCAGCGCATAACGGAATTTTTGTTCGCCAGCCGTGGCGCCGGAGATGCCCGCTTCGAGATTGCGCGTGTTGTAGCTGCCGGCACCGGCAGAGACAACCGGAGCCAGACTGCCTTCGCCCTTCTTCGTAAAGATCTGCACGACACCTCCCATCGCATCCGCGCCATACAGGCTTGAGAGAGGGCCGTAGACGATCTCCACGTGATCGATCTGCGACAGCGGGATAGCGGCCCAGGACGCGCCGCCCGTAGTGGCGGAGCCGATTCGCACGCCGTCGACCAGCACGATGTTCTGATTATTCGCTGCGCCGCGAATGAAGACGGAAGAGTTGGTGCCGGGGCCGCCATTGCGGGTGATTTCGATGCCTCGCCTGCTCTGCAGCAAATCGACCAGAGAGGTCTGGCCGGATTGCGCGATGTCTTCTTGCGTGATGACGACGTTGTCGCTCAGCACCTCGCTGGCGATTTGAGGCATGCGTGTCGCCGTGACGACGACGGGATCCAGTTTCCTGGTTTGCGTAGTCTGCGCAAAGGCAGACGTGAAAGCTGCAGCGACGAGTGCAAATGCAAGCGGGCGGCACGCCGCGCTGGTTGGCCGGACAAGATTCCGGAATGCGGATGAGATCACGAGACTGTTTCCAGAGAAAGACAACCGGCCGCTTCCCCGCAGCCGGATTGAACAGAAGCACTGGAACCGGAGATGACGCATGAGAGGCTTCAGCCGAAACCTCTCCATGTCGCGAAGGTCCCCGTCCGCGTGCTTCCACCTGTCCTGGCCGGTATCCGGGCTTGCAAGTCGAACTGGCCTACCTTCCCATGCAAACTGCACAGTGGTACGAGGGGCCGGCTATCGCGATCATCCGCGATGCTTGCTTACCGTTGCGGGGGCAGCACACGTTGGCTTCAGGCGGTTACCATGAAGCGCCGTGTTTCCCGTTTAACTGCGCGCATGAACATGCGCGCGGGCACCAAAACGTGCGTATTGTAAATCGTGCGCGCATCAAGGACAAGACGGGAACTCTCCTACGACCAGCTCGCCGCAGGCAATCCTGCCCGGATCGCGCGCGGCGGCCAGCGCAACTTCGGCGAGGTTACCGCCATGCTGGCAGGCAAGGAGCAAACGTATCGTTCCGGCGTGGCAAACGACCACGGCATCCTCGCCGCAACGCATCCGGTCCGCATAAAATGCATGAACCCGCCGCGCAGCCTCCAGCACGCTTTCTCCGCCGCCAGGCCGGTAGCCGATAACATTCGATGCCCATGCCTCCACCTCCGCATGCGCAATATCTTCCCAGGCTCGCATCTCCCACTGGCCGAAATGCATTTCAGCCAGCCGCGCGTCATGCGTAGGCGGATGCGAGCCGATGCGCACAGCGAGCGCAGCAGCCAGGGTACTGCAGCGGCGCAGCGGACTGCTGAATACCGGAAGACCACGCGGCAATCGGCACGCCAACGCCGACACCACGCGCTCATGCTCGTCCTGCGGTACCAGCAGATCGGAACTGCCATAGCAGATGCCCGGCGCGATCGCGGGTTTCGCATGTCTCGCCAGGTAGAGCCGCATCGATCAATCCAGGGTTGCCAGCACGGCGAGATAGAACGCCGCTTCGGCCACCTGCTGCACAGCCCCGAGACAATCGCCGGTATAGCCGCCAATACGACGTACGAATTTTCTTGCCATCCAGATCGTGACGGCGCAAGTCGCGGCGATGCCGGCGGCAAGGCTTTTCCAGGAAAACATGTGAGTACCATACAGGGCAGCCAGCACCACGACGACAGTCGCCGCGGCGACCAGGCATTCCGAGTTCGACATTTGCTGCGCCATGGGTTTTGCCTTTCCCTCTTCCCTGGCATAGTCAAGACGCCATATCAGCGTGACAGCGGCGAAGCGCGACAAGGGATGCGCAGCAAGCAGCGCCGCGATCGCCGCGTGCGGCATAAGGCAGGACAGGGCCACACACTTCACGGCAAGCATCATGCCGATGCCGATGGCGCCATACGCGCCGATGCGTGAGTCCTTCATGATTTCCAGCGCACGCTCGCGCGTGGTGCCACCGCCCAGGCCATCGCACACGTCCGCAAAACCGTCTTCGTGGAAAGCGCCGGTCAGGTAGATACCGGCAGCGGTCGAGAGCAGAGCGGCGATCGGCGGCGGCCAAAGCCGCGCGCACAATGCGTACGCCATCGCCGCCAGCGCGCCGACCAGCAGCCCGACCGCCGGGAAGTAACGCGTGGATTGATGCAGCCATGCAGGCTCGAAACCCACCCAGCGCGGAACCGGCAGCCGCGTGAAGAACTGTACCGCGGTGAAGAACAGGCGGCACTGATGAATCGCATGGCCGGCGATCCCTCTCGGCGACGCCTCCATGGGCGGCATGATCGTCATGCGTTCGCGCCGCTGACCTGCGCCGAGTCGAAGGTCGCCATCTCGTTCAGGAAACTGGCGGCGGCACGCAGCAGCGGCAGGGCCAGCGCGCAGCCGCTGCCCTCGCCCAGGCGCAGGCCCAGCGCGAGCAAGGGGCGCGCGCCGAGGTTCTCCAGCATCCGCGTATGGCCGCGCTCGTTAGAACAATGCGAGAACACGCAGTAATCCAGGATGGCAGGTTGAAGGCGGGCCGCGACCAGCAGCGCGCTGGTCACGATGAATCCGTCGATCAGCAGCACCATGCGGCGCTCGGCGGCACGCAGCATCGCGCCGGCCATCATGGCGATCTCGAAGCCGCCGAATGCCGCCAGCACGTCGAGCGGTTGGCTGACCGCAGCATGACGTTCGACGGCGCGCTCGATCACATTCTTCTTGTGCGCAACGCCGTCATGCGACAGGCCAGCACCGGCTCCCACGCATTCGGCCACGGATACGCCAGTCAGCTTGTGCATGATCGCCGCAGCCGCACTGGTATTGCCGATCCCCATTTCGCCGAACCCGATGACATTGGCGTCGAGGTCATCGACCAGGCTGATACCCCGTTTCATCGCGAGCGCGCACGCGTCCTTGTCCATGGCGGCGTCGTGCAGGAAGTTGCGGGTTCCAGGTCCGATTTTCCGGTCGATCAGCCCGTCGCGCGCGCCGAAATCATGATTGACGCCGGCATCGATCACATGCAACGCGCAGTCGTTCTGGTTCGCAAAGACATTGATGGCCGCGCCCTGCGCCAGAAAGTTCTCGACCATCTGCCATGTGACGCTTTGCGGAAAGGCGGATACGTTTTCCGCCACGATGCCATGATCGCCCGCAAAGACGAGGATGGACGGGCGATAGATCGTCGGACAGACCGTTTGCTGGATCATCCCGATCTGCTTTGCGACGGTTTCAAGCAGGCCCAGGCTGCCGAGCGGCTTGGTCTTGTTGTTGATCGCGTGGTCAAGTGCCTGGGAAAGCACGGCATCGGCCGTGGATTCGATGTGTGGAATGCGCATGTGTTTTCCATGCCGCCGGAGCGAGCATGGCCCGA
>JAKACN010000383.1 GCA_021821365.1 Pseudomonadota bacterium
GGCTATCCCTGCAACCGTCATTTCGCGGGTTTTTGCAACGCGCGTGCAGTCGGCATTCCGGTCGATTTCGAAACCGGTTTCCAGCTCACCCGCGAGGCCATCGAGCGCCACGCCACCCCGGCCACCTCCACCGGCGCCGTGCAGGCGTTGCGCACCTCGACCCGGTGACCGCGCGCCGCCAGCGCTTCCGCCAGCGCCACGAAGGCCCCTTCGGCCGCGAGCCGTTGTGCCGCGGCGCGTCCTATGCCGCTGGCCGCGCCGGTGACGATGGCAACCTTGCCGTCGAATCGCATACTGTCCTCCTGTTATGAATGTGCTTTCTCGCGCTCCTGCAATGCGCGCCACTGCAGCTTGCCCGACGATGACTTAGGCAGACTGTCGACAAACTCGACGATGCGCGGGCTCTTGTAGGCTGCCATGTTTTCGTGCGCCCAGTCGATGATTTCCTGCGCGCCGATCTTGCCGCGATAGGCATCGCGAAGCACGATCACCGCTTTCACCGTCTCGCCGCGCTTGGCATCATTCGCCGCGATGACGCAGGCTTCCTGGATGGCGGGATGCTGATAGAGCATGGTTTCCACTTCCGCCGGCCACACCTTGTAGCCCGAGGCATTGATCATGCGTTTCAGGCGGTCAACCATGAAGAAGTAGCCGTCTTCATCAGTCATCGCCAGATCGCCGGTGCGCAGGAAACGCCTGCCGTCGATCTCGACAAAGGCTTCCTTCGTGGCCGCCGGATGATTCCAGTAACCCTGCATGACATGCGGCGCGTGGACGACGATCTCTCCGGTCTCACCCGGCGGCAGTTCATGGAAGTCCGCCGGATCGACCACGCGCGCATCGACGTCGTAAATCGGAATGCCGAGGCATTGCTTCTTCGGGCGCAGCGGAGGGTTGATATGCGTCGCTGCAATCGTTTCCGACATGCCGTAGCCCTCGACATAAGGTACGCCCAGCAGGTCCCTGAGTTTTTGCGCCACGGCTTCCGGCATGGCCGCACCGCCGCCGCGAATGCCGCGCAGGCTCGACAGGTCGACTTCGCCAATGCGCGGATTCGCCAGCAAATCCACCACCATGGTCGAGATCAGTTGCAGCGTGCCGATGCGGTAACGCTGGATGCAGGCGGCCGCCACGTCGCGGTCCCAGCGCGGCAGGATGACGATCGTGCTGCCGTAATATAGCGGCCCGCTCATGCTGCCCTGCATGCCGGTGACATGGAAGAAGGGCAGTACGCTCAGCGTCACCGCATCCTGGTTGGTGTTGAACCATTGCATGCTCGCCACCAGCGAGAACATCACGCCGCGGTGCGTGTGCATGCAGCCCTTCGGATGGCCGGTGGTGCCTGAGGTGTAGGGCATCACGCACAGATCATCCGGCCCGACCGTCAGCGGACCGGGCCTCAGATTGCGCGCCAGCATGTCGCTCCATAGCGTCACGCCCTTGCCGCCGAGCTGCTCGCGCGGCGTCGAGACGAATTCCGGAACCTTCAGATCGGTGGGGCGCTTCAGATAATCCGAATAGGCCGCGACGAGGATCTGCTCCAACCCCTGTTCCAGCATGGGCGCCATCTGCGGGAACAGGTCCTGCGCCACGATCGCGGTCGTGGCACCGGTGTCCTTCACGTAGTGCAGCAGCTCGTGCGTCTTGTTCATCGGGTTGACCGGGACCACCACCGCATTGGCGCGCAGGACGCCGTAATAGGCCAGCACGAATTGCGGACTGTTCTGCATGAAGAGCAGCACGCGGTCGCCTTTCTTCACCTTGCACACCTGCTCCAGGTAGCCCGCGATGCGCTCCGCTTCGTCCTTGAATTCGGCGTAAGTGATCGGCGTGTCGTAGAACAGGATGTAAGGCTTGTCCGGATACCGCGCGGCCGACACTTCCACGTTGTAGAACAGGCTGGTCTGCGGCGCGGTGAGATGCCGCGAATGACCAGCCGGCCAGAATGCGTAATGACGATCGGACATGGATGGATCAGCGCTCGATGTAACGCGACAGTTCCAGCTTGGCGATCGCGTTGCGATGCACTTCGTCCGGGCCATCGGCGAGGCGGATCGAACGCGCGCTGGCATACGAGTGCGCCAGCGGCGTGTCCTGGCTGACGCCGGCGCCGCCATGCGCCTGAATGGCCCAGTCGATCACCTGGCACGCCATGTTCGGCGCGATCACCTTGATCATCGCGATTTCCTTGGCGGCCACCTTATTGCCGACGGTGTCCATCATGTGCGCCGCATTCAGCACCATCAGGCGTGCCTGATCGATCATGATGCGCGAGTTGGCGATGCGCTCGCGCCATACGCCTTGCTCGGCAATCTTCTTGCCGAATGCGGTGCGGGCGAGGGTGCGGCGGCACATCAGCTCCAGCGCGACTTCGGCGCGGCCGATCAGGCGCATGCAGTGGTGGATGCGGCCAGGCCCAAGGCGGCCTTGCGCGATCTCGAAGCCGCGTCCTTCGCCGAGCAGGATGTTGGATACCGGCACGCGCACGTTGTCGAAGCGTACTTCCGCATGGCCATGCGGTGCGTCGTCGAAGCCGAACACCGACATGTTGCGCAGGATGGTCACGCCCTTTGTTTCGGTCGGCACCAGGATCATCGATTGCTGGCGATGGCGGTTCGGACTGTTCGGATCGGTCTTGCCCATGAAGATCAGGATCTTGCAGCGCGGGTCGCTGGCGCCCGAGGTGAACCACTTCTGGCCATTGATCACGTAATGATCGCCGTCGCGTTTGACGCGGGCTTCGATGTTGGTCGCGTCCGAGGAAGCGACCGCCGGTTCGGTCATTGCGAAGCCGGAGCGGATTTCGCCGTTGAGCAGGGGGATCAGCCATTGCTGCTGCTGTTCTTCGGTGGCGTAACGCACCAGCGTTTCCATGTTGCCGGTGTCGGGCGCGGCGCAGTTGAATACTTCGGCGGCGATCGGCATGCGGCCCATCAGCTCGCACAGCGGCGCGTATTCGAAATTGGTGAGGCCGGCGCCATACTTCGACTCGGGCAGGAATAAATTCCACAGGCCGGCGGCGCGGGCCTTCGCCTTCAGGCCTTCAAGGGTCTTCGACACGATCCAGGGATTGCCGGCCTTGCGCGCGACATCCATTTCGTCCTTGTAGTCGTGTTCC
>JAKACN010000384.1 GCA_021821365.1 Pseudomonadota bacterium
GTTCGCGCTGGTCACCCCCCTGTTCTTCCAGGTGGTGATGGACAAGGTGCTGGTGCACCGTGGCCTGACGACGCTCGACGTCATCGCCGTCGGCCTGCTGGTGGTCTCGATCTTTGAAGTGGTGCTCTCCGGCCTGCGCAGCTACGTGTTCGCCCACACCACCAGCCGCATCGACGTCGAACTCGGCGCACGGCTGTTTCGTCATTTGTTGCATCTACCGCTGGGCTATTTTCAGGCACGCCGCGTCGGCGATTCGGTCGCCCGTGTCCGCGAACTGGAGAACATCCGCGCCTTCCTCACCGGCAACTCGATCACCGTCGTGCTCGACGTACTGTTCTCGGTGGTGTTCATCGCAGTGATGCTGTTCTACAGCGGCTGGCTCACGCTGGTGGTGCTGGCGTCCTTGCCGCTGTATTTCGTGATTGCCCTCCTGGTCACGCCGCTATTGCGCGCCCGGCTGCACGAGAAGTTCAATCGCGGCGCCGAGAACCAGGCTTTCCTGGTTGAAACCGTGGCCGGCATCGACACCCTGAAGAGCATGGCGGTGGAACCGCAGATGCAGCGCCGCTGGGATGCCCAGCTGGCGAGCTATGTGTCCGCCGGATTCAAATCCGCGACGCTCTCGACCCTGGCGCACGAAAGCACCAATCTAGTCGGCAAGCTTGTGACCGTCGGCACCCTGTGGCTCGGGGCGAAGCTGGTCATTGAAGGCCAGCTCACCGTCGGCCAGTTCATCGCCTTTAATATGCTGGCCGGTCGCGTGGCACAGCCCATCATGCGGCTGGCGCAACTGTGGACCGACTTCCAGCAGACCGGCATTTCCGTCCAGCGCCTGGGCGACATCCTCAACGCCCCCACCGAAGCGGCCGGCGCCAAGAGCAGCCTGCCGCCGATTGCCGGGCGTATCAGTTTCGATCAGGTCCAGTTCCGCTACCGTCCCGACACCCCCGAAGTGCTCAAAGGCATCACCCTCGATATCCAGCCCGGTGAAGTCATCGGCATCGTCGGCCGTTCCGGCTCGGGCAAGAGCACGCTGACCAAACTGATCCAACGCCTCTATGTACCGGAGCGGGGCCGGGTATTGATCGACGGCATTGACTTGACGCTGATCGATGCCGCCAGCCTGCGCCGCCAGATTGGCGTGGTGTTGCAGGAGAACGTGCTGTTCAACCGCACCCTGCGAGAGAACATCGCACTGGCCGACCCCGGTGCACCGCTGGAACAGGTGATCCAGGCGGCCAAGCTGGCCGGTGCACACGAATTCATCCTGGAACTGCCGGAAGCCTACGACACCATGGTCGGCGAACACGGCTCGACCCTGTCCGGCGGCCAGCGCCAGCGCATCGCCATTGCGCGTGCACTGATGAGCGAGCCGCGCATCCTGATCTTCGACGAAGCCACCAGCGCGCTGGATTACGAATCGGAGCGCATCATCCAGCAGAACATGAGCGCCATCTGCCAGGGCCGCACGGTCATCGTCATCGCCCATCGCCTGTCGGCAGTGCGTCACGCCAACCGCATCCTGGTGATGGATCACGGCCAGATCGTCGAGACGGGCACCCACGCCCAATTGCTGCAACACGAGGCAGGGCATTACTCCAGGCTGCATCGGTTGCAAGCGGGATGAGTATTCAGGTGGGTGTGTGGGTTTTAAGCCAGTCCTTGAGTGCGGCGTCAAGCCGGGTCTGCCAGCCGTCACCGGTGGCGCGAAACGGTTCCACCACCTCGGGCGAGAGGCGGATTGTGATGCGTTCCTTGATCGGTGCTTTCTGGGGGCCGCGCGGACGGCGAGACAGCACGGTCTGGAGGGTTTCCGGCAGTTCGGTGAAGCGTTTGGCGCGCTTGAACCATTCGTCCGTCAATTCCGGATTTTCGTCGTCCACCAACTCAGGATCAGGCCGCTTGCTCATATCTTCGCACCTCGCGTTCATTTGCCTTGCGGAAACTGATGACACGCAATGCTTCTCCGCCCGCGCCTCGCCATAATCGTGACGGTCGTCGGTTTCGATCAATGCGGTTTCGAAATCAAACTCCGCCACCTGTTCAAACGACAGGCCACGCTCCCGGATGTTCCGTTCATTCTTGGCCGTATCGAATTCGATGCGCATGCTCAGATTGTATGTACAAATAAATCATTAGGCAAATGGACGCCATGCTGAAACTGCACGCTTTATCCGACCTCTTCAAACGCTACGCAAAAATATTCCGCCACACCTGGTCGCAACGTCGCGAAACCGACACTCCTGCGCTGAAACCCCATGAAGCCCAGTTCCTGCCCGCTGCGCTCGCCTTGCGCGACACGCCCGTGCACCCCGCCCCACGCATCACACTGTGGCTCATCATCGCCTTTGCCCTGATTGCGGTCCTGTGGGCGACCTTTGGCCGCATCGATGTGGTCGCCACTGCCATCGGCAAGATCATCCCGAGCGACCGCACCAAAGTCATCCAGCCGATGGAGACCGCCGTGGTCAAGGCGATCCATGTGCGCGACGGACAAGCGGTCACGCTGGGGCAGGTGCTGATCGAGCTCGATGCCACCACCGCCGCCGCCGACAGCGAACGGCTGCGCAACGAAGCCCTGACCGCGCGGCTGGAAGCGTTGCGCGCAGAAGCCCTGCTGGGGGCATTGGCAGACGGCAGGGCACCCAGGCTGCAGCCGCTGGACGGCGTCGATGCGGGCCGCTTGCTTGCCGAGCAAAGCCAGACAACGGGCCAATACCAGGAATACCAGGCCCGCCAGTTGCAATTGCAGGCCGAGATTGCGCGCCGCCGGGCCGAGCACCAGGCGACACAGGACCAGGTCGTCAAGCTCGAACAAACCGCCCCCATCGCCCGCCAGCGCGCACAGGATTACCAGAAGCTGGTGAAAGAGAACTTCATCTCCCAGCACGGTTATCTGGAACGCGAGCAGGCACGCATCGAACAGGAACAGGATCTGGCCAGCAGCCGCTCCAAAGTCGCGGAAATCCGGGCTGCCCTGATGGAAGCGCAACAGCAGCAAGCCACCCTCACCGCCGAAACCCGGCGGCAACTGCTGGACCAGCACAATCTGGCCGCACAGAAAGCCGCGTCGCTGGAACAGGAGTGGGTCAAGGCCGATCAGCGCGGCCGCCTGATG
>JAKACN010000115.1 GCA_021821365.1 Pseudomonadota bacterium
GTCTACCTGCCGGAAGGACGGACGCTGCTGAACAGTCTGTCGGCGAAGCGTGCGGCCTATGTCGCTTCGTTCACGAAGGTCAGCGCGCTGATGGACGAAGACAAGCGCGACGAGGCGATCAGGCTGATGAACGAGGAAACCTTGCCGGCGCTGGATGCGTTGCAGGGTGACGTCAGGGATCTGGCCGCATTGCAGAGGACGGTGGCCGAGAAAGGCAGCGCGGAAACCCGGCAGGACATCGGCACGGCGCAAAAGCTGATGGCAGCCCTCGGGACGCTGGCGGTGTTGCTCGGTGTCGTATTCGCTTACCGGATCACGCGCGGCATCACGCGGCCGCTCGACGATGCCGTGAAGATCGCGCGCACCGTCGCGGCCGGGGATCTGAGCAGCGACATCGTGGTGCGGTCGAGCGACGAAACCGGACAGCTTCTGCAGGCACTGAAGGACATGAATGCGAGCCTGGAGCGCATCATCGGCCAGGTACGCCACGGCGCGGGAGGCATTGCGACCGCTTCCAGCCAGATCGCGGCGGGCAACTTCGACCTCGCCGCGCGCACCGAGCAGCAGGCCGGCGCGCTGGAGGAAACCGCGGCATCGATGGAGCATCTGACATTGACCGTGAAGCAGAATGCCGACAACGCGCACCAGGCGAACGAGCTGGCGATTTCGGCGTCGGACGTGGCGAAGAAGGGCGGCGCCGTGGTGCTGCAGGTCGTCGATACCATGGATTCGATCAATGCTTCGGCGAAACAGATTGCAGACATCACCGGCATGATCGACGCCATCGCGTTCCAGACCAATATCCTCGCGCTGAATGCCTCGGTCGAAGCGGCGCGGGCGGGCGAGCGGGGGCGCGGCTTCGCGGTGGTCGCGGCGGAAGTGCGCAGCCTGGCGCAACGCAGCGCGGCGGCGGCGAAGGAAATCAAGGTGCTGATCAACGACTCGGTGGAAAAGGTCGGCGTCGGCGCGCGGCTGGTCGACGAGGCGGGCGCGCGGATGGAAGATATCGTGGGCAGCGTGCGTCGCGTGACGGACATCATGGCCGACATCACGGCGGCCGGCCGCGAACAAAGCGCGGGCATCGAACAGGTCAACCGCGCCATCGTGGAAATGGAAAGCGTGACCCAGCAGAACGCGGCACTGGTGGAGCAAGCTGCCGCGGCCGCATCCTCCTTGAATGAACAGGCCGAGACGCTGACGCGCGAGGCGGCCGTTTTCAGGCTGCGCTCGGAGCATGCCGTGCCTGCGATGGCGATGCGGCTTGAACAGCATGGCGTGGCGGCGCAGTGCGCATCGTCTCGCGCGGTGACGTCCATCGGAACGAAGCAGGTGCCGCGCATCGGCGGCCAGGCCGAACCGGAGCGCCGTGCGCTCAAGTCGGCATGACAAGGTGGCGCGCCGAATGATGCGGAACGACGCCGCGGACGCCAGGAGCGACAAGGCGCGACGCCTTGCCTGGGTATTTCTGGTCGCCGGGTTGCTGGCTTCCACGTTCGTGTATTGGGAAGGGCGGCGGCTGGTGCAGCAGGAGCTGGCATCGCAGCTTGACGTCCGCGCGCGCGACGTCAAGCACAACCTGGAGCGCCAGCTTGACGCGTATGCGGAAGCGCTGCACGCCATGCAAACGGAAATTTCGGATGAATCCGTCCTGCGGCGCACGACGTTCCGGCACGGAGTAAACCGGCTCCGCCTCAAGGACCGGATGCCTGCCGTGCAGGCCATCGGTTTCAGTCCGCGCATCTCGCCGCAGGGCAGGGCGACGTTCGAGCGCGGTCTGCGCAAGGAATACGGGAAGGACGAACTCGGGCGTGCATCGCTGCTGCGTCCCGAGACGCCTCCCGCGTCGCCGGATTCCTACGTGGTGCAATACATCGAACCCTTCGCCAGCAACCGCGACGCCATCGGTTTCGACCAGGCGAGCGAGCCGCATCGGCTTGCCGCCATCCGGCGCGCCCGCGACAGCGGCGAATGGACGGCGAGCGGCCGGGTGCGCCTGTTCGTCGCGCCGGGAGATGTCGAAGGCATCGTGCTGTTCGCGCCGGTCTATGACGGCGATGTGCCCGACACGCAAGCCGGACGCCGCGCATCGTTTCGCGGCGTGGCCTTTCTCGCGATCCGCGTGGACGAGATGCTGCGCAACGTGTTCGGGCCGAAGCTGCTCGACGACCTGGATATCGAGATCGTTGAAACGCAGGATGAGGATCATGCGGCGGCAAATGCGCGCACCTCCCCGCTGGTTTTCGAAAGCAATCCCTTCCAGTTCGCCGCCATGTCGGGCAACGCTGAATTCAACACGCCGATGCGGCGCGAGATCGACCTCAGATTCGGCGGCGGCGCATGGCATCTCAACCTGGCAGCGCGGCCCCAGTTCCTGAAGAGCTCGCAAATCTGGCTGCCGCCGATCGCCGCCTTCGCCGGCGTGCTGATGAGCTTCCTCGCCTTCTTCTTCATGCGTGCGCAGAATTTCGCGCGCCAGGCGTCCGAAGGGCGCGAGCGCGAAGCGTACCGGTCGCTGCATTCGAAGGAAAAACAGCTGGACGGCATCCTGGAATCGATCGACGAGGTGCTGTGGGCCTTTGACATGCCGGACCGCAGGCTGACCTATGTGAGCAAGGCGGTGGAGCGCCTGTATGGTTATCGGGTACAGGACTTCTACGACAACCCGCGTCTCTGGCTGGACTGCGTGCACCCGGAAGATCGCAGGCAGGTGGTCCGCTTTTCGCGCGCGATCGTCGATATCGGCTGGGCCACGCTGCGCTATCGGATCGTGCGGCCGGACGGCGAGGTCCGCTGGATGAGCTATGACGCGCACTACGTCCCCGGCGCGGAACCGGGCGTGGGCCGCATCGACGGACTGGGGCGAGATATCACCGAGCCGCTCCGCATGGAGAAGTCCCTGAGGCGCAGCAACCGGGCCTTGCGCGCGATCCACGCCTGCGATGCCGAGATCGTCGCGGCAACCGATGAAGCTGCGCTGCTGAAGGGCATCTGCGAAGTCGTGGTGCGCGAAGGCTACCGCATGGCATGGTCGGGGCTGCTGAACGGCGACGGCAGCGTGGCGCTGGCGGGCATCGCCGGCGAGCATGGCGGCTACCTGGAGTGCATCGAGGCGTCGCTGCACGAGGGGCTTCACGAGCGCGAAGATATCGGCACCATCGGCATGGCGCTGAGAACGCTGCGCCCCGTCATCCAGAATCATGTCGTCAGCGATCCGCGCATGGCGCCCTGGCGCGAACAGGCCTTGCAGCGCGGATTCAATTCCAAGATCGCGCTGCCGATGTTCCATGACGACAAGGCCATCGGCGTGCTGAACGTGTATGCGACCGAGTCCGACGCCTTCGATGCGGAAGAGGTCGAACTGCTCACCGGACTGGCCGGCGCGGTGACGATGGCCATCCAGTTCCTGAGGCATCGCAGCGGGCAACAGGCCGCCGAGACGGCTTTCCGCTTGCGCGAGCGCGCCATCGAAGCCTGCACCAACGGCATCGTGATTGCCAGCGCGAAGGCGCCGGAGTATCTGGTCGAGTATGTGAACCCTGCCTTCGAGCGCATGACCGGTTACGCGGCGCATGAGATCATCGGACAGAACATGCGCATTCTCCATGGCGACGACAAGGATCAGCCCGGGCTGGACGAACTGCGCAAGATGCTGCTTGAGCAACGCGAAGGCCAGGTGACCGTGCGCAATTACCGCAAGGACGGCACGATGTTCTGGACCGACATCCACCTCGCGCCGGTGCGTGACGAGCGGGGCACGGTCACGCATTTCGTGGCGGCCAAGTATGACGTTACGACGACCAAGCATTACGAGGCCGAGCTGGAATTCCAGGCAAGCCGCGATCCGTTGACCACGCTCGTCAATCGCAACCTGCTGCGCGACCGGTTGAACCAGTCGATCGCTCATGCGGCGCGTTACGGCACCGCGACATGGGTGGTGTTCGTCGACCTCGACCGCTTCAAGTTCGTCAATGACACGCTCGGCCACCAGGCCGGCGACATGCTGCTCAAGCAGGTGTCGGAACGCCTGCTGACGGCGGTGCGTCATACCGATACGGTGGCACGCCTTGGCGGCGATGAATTCGTGCTGGTGCTCTCCGAGCATGCCGATGAGGCGCTTGATACCGGCGTGGTGCAGCGCGCGATGGATGCGATCGCGCCGCCTTTCGTGATCGAAGGCCATGAGTTCTTCCTGACCTGCAGCGTCGGCATTGCGGTCTATCCGACCGACGGCGCGGATGCCGAGACGCTGATCAAGCACGCCGACATTGCGATGTACCGCGCGAAAGAAGTCGGGCGCGACAATTTCCAGTTCTACACCACGGCCCTGAACGAAAAGGCGCTGGAACGGCTCCGCCTGGAGGGCGATTTGCGCAATGCGCTCGAACGCGGCGAATTCGTATTGCACTATCAGCCGCAGGTGGATCTGTACACCGGCTGCGTGACCGGGATGGAGGCTCTGATCCGCTGGGAGCATCCGGAGCTCGGAATGGTTTCGCCGTCGCGGTTCATCGGCCTGGCCGAGGAAATCGGGCTGATCGTTCCCATCGGCGAGTGGGCGATGCGTACCGCCTGCCTGCAGAACCGGGCCTGGCAGGACGCGGGGCTGGGCAGCCTGCGGGTGGGCGTGAACCTGTCGGCGCGGCAATTCGCGGACCATGGGCTGGTGAAATCGATCGGCGCCATCCTGGATGAAACCGGACTGGAGGCGCAATTCCTCGACATCGAGCTGACCGAGAGCCTGGTGATGACGGATGTGGAATTTGCCATCGGCGTGCTGCGCGAACTCAAGGCGCTCGGCGTGCATCTGTCCATCGACGACTTCGGCACCGGTTATTCCAGCCTGTCCTACCTCAAGCGCTTCCCGATCGACGTGCTGAAGATCGACCGCTCTTTCGTGCGCGACATTACCGTGAACAGCGACGATGCCGCGATCGTGCATTCGATCATTTCACTGGCGCACAACCTGCGCCTGAAAGTCATTGCCGAGGGTGTCGAATCCGAGGATCAGCTTGCTTATCTGTGGCAGCACGGATGCGACCAGATCCAGGGTTATTACTTCAGCCGGCCGCTGGCGCCGCGGGCCTTCGAACGATTCCTGAAGCAGGGCAAGAGCCTGCATCTGCAGCACGCAGTGGAGGAGGCGAAGGCGCAGGATGCGCCTCCGACCTCTGTCTGATCAGGCTGCGTCGCGCGAGGCTTTCACCAATGCATCCCACCACGACAGCACGGCCGGCGTTGAGCAGGCCAGCGTGGCGAATTCGCCCGCAGTGAAGGTGGACCATTGCGGCAGGAAACGTTCGGGCACGGGAATCACAACCGGGATGCCGGCCGTAATCGCGAGCGCGATCTCGTCATGCAGCCCTTTGCCTTCCGCTTCCTGCGCCCCGTACTTGTTGAAGATGGCAAGATCCGGGCCGTTGTCGATGGCCTTCCTCACGATGGATGCCGCTTCAGCCAGCGCCGCCGCATCCAGGCGGCAGCCCATGGCGCCGCTGCCCAGGTTCTGGGAGATCGATATGCGGCGGCCGGAGGGCAGCAGCTCCAGTTCCATGTCGCAGGGTCCGCTCGCATGCTGGAGCGCGCCGGCAATTGCCACCCCGCGTGCCAGCAGCTTGCGCACCGCGTCGTCGAGAATCGGCGCCGGGTCGAAATCGGTCGGGTAGATGAGTACGGCCAGGTGATGTTGTGTCATGGCATCGGTCTGGGATCAAGCGCTGCGTGAAAAGGCGTGGAGATGTCGAATTGCATTATAGGCCCGGACGATTTCCGCTTGTTTTGACACACCGCGTCATTCGGATGAATTGGCGGGATCGGTCTTGACGCATCGCGGTACCGACCGAAGCGTCACATGGGCGTCCACAAAAAACACAAAATACACAAAATTCATGAATATCTTTTTTGTGATTTTTGTGTTTTTTGTGGACATCGATGTGATGCGTCGATTGTGACTGCGATGCGTCAGGATGCGCTTGCCAAGCGCACCCGGATACCTGCATCACGACGGCGAAGGTATTGTTCTAGCGCGGAATCAGGAACACCGCCTTCTCGTTCACCGCAATCGATGCGTCATGCTCCTCGCGCACGGTGAAGCGAATCGGCACCGAGCCGGACTGGCCGGGGTCCGGCATCACGCGCACGCGCGCCGGCACTGCCCTGGTGGTTGCCGACGGCACGTCGAATTCGTCTTCGGACGATAGCGCGATGCCTTTCGCGCCGCTCACTTCGATGACGTAGTGGTGCGGACGTTCGTCGGTGTTCATCACCTGCAGGCGGTAGACGTTTTCGAGGGCGCGGTCGTCGAGCATGCGCGGCATGCCGCAGTCGCGGATGACGTCGACCGTGAGCGGGGTGCGCAAGGCGGGCGACAGGGCGACGCCGAAGATGATCGCCAGCAGGATCGTGACGTAGATCAGTGTGCGAACGCGCAGCACGCGTTTCCAGATGCCGTGCCGGTCGAGCTTGTTGTTGATCGCGTATTGCGTGGTGTAGCGCACCAGGCCCTTGGCATAGCCCATCTTGTCCATCACCTGGTTGCAGGTGTCGACGCAGGCGGCACACGCGATGCACTCGTACTGCAGGCCATTGCGGATGTCGATGCCGGTCGGACACACTTCCACGCACAGGCCGCAATCGATGCATGCCCCCAGCCCGAGCGCTTTCGGATCGGCCTTCTTGCCGCGCGCACCGCGCGGTTCACCGCGTTCGGTGTCATAGGTGATGATCAGGGTATCGGTGTCGAACATCGAGCTCTGGAAGCGGGCGTACGGGCACATGTACTTGCACACCTGCTCGCGCATGAAACCGGCCTGGCCGTAGGTTGCGAAGCTGTAGAAGAAGATCCAGAACGTCTGCCACGGCCCGAGACCGGTGGCGATGATCTGCTGTCCGAGCGAGCGGATCGGCGTGAAATAGCCGACGAAGGAGAAGCCCGTCCAGCCCGCAACCGCGATCCATGACCCGTGCTTGGCCGCTTTCAGGCCGAACTTGCGCAGCGAGAGCGGTTCCTTGTCGAGCCGCAGGCGCGCGGCGCGGTCGCCTTCGATCTTGCGCTCGATCCACATGAAGATCTCGCTATATACCGTCTGCGGACAGGCATAGCCGCAGAACAGGCGTCCGGCGATCGCGGTGAACAGAAACAGCGAGAGCGCGGAGACCACCAGCAGGGCGGAAAGATAGATGAAGTCCTGCGGCCACAGGATCAGGCCGAAGATATGGAACTTGCGTTCCTCCAGGTTGAACAGCACTGCCTGGCGGCCATTCCAGTTCAGCCAGGGCAGGCCGTAAAAGATCGCCTGGGTCAGAAACACCATGACCCAGCGCCAATTGGCGAACCAGCCTTTCACGGTGCGCGGATAAATTTTCTTCCGCGCCTGGTACAGGCTCTGTTCGACTTCCTTCGGCTCGGCTGCAGGCGCAGGAGCGATCGGGATGACTTTCAGCTTTTCCGCACGCATTCTGTTCTCCTGTCAGTCGTTATGCTTCGCCTTGTTCGTCCTTGCCGATCACGAGCCGGGTATCGCCGGCATACATGTGGCGCGGGATTTGCAGATTCTCCGGCGCGGGCTTGTTCTTGAAGACGCGTCCGGCCAGGTCGAAGGTCGAACCGTGGCAAGGGCAGAAGAAGCCGCCGTTCCAGTCGTCGGGCAGCGAGGGTTGCGGGCCGTGGTCGAATTTCGCGGTCGGCGAACAGCCGAGGTGGGTGCAGATGCCGATGGCGACCAGGAACTCGGGCCGGATCGAGCGATGCGCATTGCGCGCGTATGCCGGCGTCATTTCATCGCGATTGCGCTCCGAAGCGGGGTCGGCCAGCTGGCCTTCCACGCCTTTCAGCGATGCCAGCATGTCGGGCGTGCGCCGCAGGATCCACACCGGCTTGCCGCGCCATTCGACCGTCTTCATTTGACCCGGCGCGAGGTCCGCGATATCCACCTCCACCGGCGCACCGGCGGCTTTCGCGCGTTCCGAAGGCTCGAAAGTCCGGACCAGGGCGGTGAACGTCGATAGGGCCGGAACGGCGGCGGCCACGCTGGTGGCGATCAGCAGCGTGCGGCGCGCGTCATCAGGATCACAGGCGGATTCAAGTTGTGCTTCGATGCTCATCATGCTCCCATTGTCGATGCGGTCCGGCGTCTGTCGGACATTCGCTTACCACCCTCAAGGCAACATGCATGCCATACGGTTTCGCACCTGATTCAAACGCGCAAGTCATTGTTTTTGCTATATATTTTTATGGGCGGGACAGCCATGCCCGGATTTGTGCCATATGCCGCTGTCATGCCATGACAGACGTGGCAGTGCAATCGCCCGGCGTTCGGCTTTGGTTGATCTTGATCACTTGCCAAGCCTGTTTCGATGACTAACATGGAAGGGCGACAACTCTCACAAGGAGGGTGTGATGAAGCATGCAAGTGCAGCATTGTGGTTATCGGCCCTGTCGTTGTCGGTCTTCTGCGATACCGCCTTTTCCCAGGCATCCGCTCCGTCGGACCCTTCCAATAGCGCCGCAAGCACCGTGCGGCCGGGCACAGGTCCCGGCGCGCCCGGACCACGCGGCAACATGATGCGCTTCAACCGGAACAACACGGCTGGCTGGTCGCTCATGACGCCGGATGAACGGACGGCGCATCGCGACAAGATGCTCAGCTTTAAGACGGTCGCCGAATGCGAGAACTATCGCGAGGCGCATCGGAAGCTGATGGAGCAGCGTGCCAGGGAGCAGGGAAAACCCTTCGCACCCGGTCGCGGCGACCCCTGCCGCGCAATGCAGCGGCGCGGGTACCTGAAGTAGACTCCCGCCGCGCGGCGCGGTCGTTCGATGTGCGCTGCCACGCTGTCAGGCGCGGCGGCGTGGCAGCCATTGGCAGACGCGCCATGACCTCGGCATTGCGGGCAAGTGATTGATGCGCAAGACATTCGACGCCAATGCGCTGACTGGCACGCATCTTGAGTAATTGCACAACGGAAGCTTGACGACAACACGTGAGATGACAGATCGACGCCTGCTCCGCGAACTCGGCATTGTCCTTATCCTGAAGCTGCTCCTGCTCTTCGGCTTGTGGTGGGCGTTCGTGCGCGACGAGCGGATCGATGTCGATGCCGCGAAGGTCGCGCAGGTCATCGTCGGCACCGATGGCGCGTCCGTCGCAATAAAAGAAGAAGGAGGACAGCATGGCCACTGAACAATTGGTCGATCTCTCGCGGCTGCAGTTCGCCGCCACGGCGATGTATCACTTTCTGTTCGTCCCGCTCACGCTCGGCATGGTCTGGATCCTGGTGATCATGGAGAGCGTGTATGTCATGACCGGCAAACTGGTCTACAAGGACATGACGCGCTTCTGGGGCAAACTCTTCGGCATCAACTTCGCGCTCGGCGTGACGACCGGCATCACGCTCGAATTCCAGTTCGGCACCAACTGGGCCTATTACTCGCACTACGTGGGCGATATCTTCGGGGCGCCGCTCGCCATCGAAGGTCTGATGGCCTTTTTCCTCGAGTCGACCTTCATCGGCCTGTTCTTCTTCGGCTGGGACCGGCTCTCGCGCCAGAAACACCTGATGGTGACGATCCTGCTCGCCGTCGGCAGCAATCTGTCAGCGCTGTGGATTCTCGTCGCCAACGGCTGGATGCAGAATCCGGTCGGCTCGCACTTCAATGACGTCACCATGCGCATGGAGCTGACCGATTTCTGGACCGTGCTGTTCAATCCCGATGCGCAGGCCAAGTTCGTGCACGCGGCGTCGGCTGGCTATGTGACAGGTGCGATCTTCGTGCTCGCGATCTCCTCCTGGTACCTGTTGAAGGGGCGCGACGTCGAATTCGCCAAGCGCAGCTTCCGCATCGCCGCGGCATTCGGGCTGGCCTCCGCCTGTTCCGTGATCGTGCTGGGCGACGAATCCGGCTACACCGTCGGCGAGGCGCAGCAGACCAAGCTGGCCGCGATAGAGGCGATGTGGGAAACCGAACCGGCGCCGGCGCCGTTCAACCTGATCGCCGTGCCGAATGAAGCGGAGATGAAGAACGACTTCCAGCTGCAGATCCCTTGGGTCATGGGCGTGATCGGCACGCGCTCGCTCGACAAGCAGATCCCCGGCATCAAGGAAATCCAGGCGAAGAACCGCGCGCGCATCGTGTCGGGCATCGAGGCGGTGAAGGCGCTCGAAGCGCTGCGCGTCAATCCGAAGAATGCGGCGGCGAAAGCGAAGTTCGAACAGCACAAGGCCGACCTCGGCTTCGGGCTGCTGCTGAAGAAATATGTGGCGAACATGGGGCAGGTCACGTCGGACACTATCGACAAGGCAGTGAAGGAAACCGTGCCGCGTGTGACGCCGATGTTCTGGTCCTTCCGCTTCATGGTGGCGATCGCGTTCGCGATGCTGCTTCTGTTCGTGCTGGCAGAGTGGTATTCGATCGACGGGCGCTTCGTGGAGAAGCGCTGGCTGCTGAAGGCGGCCTTGTGGTCGTTGCCGCTGCCATGGATCGCATGCGAGCTGGGCTGGTTCGTCGCTGAATACGGGCGGCAGCCATGGACGATTTATGGTGTGCTTCCGACGCATCTCTCGGTGTCGACGCTGTCGGTGGGATCTCTGTATGGCTCGCTGGCCGGCTTCCTCGGTTTCTATACCTTGCTGCTGGTCGTGGAGGTGTACCTCATGGTCAGGTTCGCGCGGCAGGGGCCGGGCAGCCTCGGCACCGGACGCTACATCGGCGATGCACGACTGGGAGCGACATCATGATGGACTATGCGACCCTGAAAATCATCTGGTGGCTACTGGTCGGTATATTGCTGATCGGGTTCGCCATCATGGACGGCCACGACATGGGTGTGGGTACCTTGCTGCCCTTCGTCGGCAAGGATGACGTCGAGCGCCGCGTCATCATCAATACCATCGGCCCGCACTGGGACGGCAACCAGGTCTGGTTCATCACCGGCGGCGGAGCCATCTTCGCCGCCTGGCCGCTGGTGTATGCCACCGCCTTCTCCGGCTTCTACTGGGCCATGCTCGCGGTGCTGTGGGCGCTGTTCTTCCGGCCGGTCGGCTTCGATTATCGCAGCAAGATCGACAATCCCGCGTGGCGTACCGCGTGGGACTGGGGGCTGTTCGCGGGCGGCGCCGTGCCGCCGCTGATCTTCGGCGTGGCCTTCGGCAACCTGCTGCAGGGCGTGCCGTTCCACTTCGACGAGAACATGCTGCCGTTCTACACCGGGTCGTTCTTCGCGCTGCTCAATCCGTTCGCACTGTTGTGCGGCGTGGTGTCGAGCGCCATGATTACCTTTCATGGTGCGATCTACCTCGCGCATCGTACCGATGGCGAGGTGCAGGCGAGGGCGCGCATGGCGGCGATCCTGTTCGGCATCCTGCTGCTGGTCGCGTTTTCCGCGGCGGGCGTGTGGGTGGCGTATGGCGTTCCCGGCTATGTGATCACGTCGCATGTCGACCCGGGCGTGGCGGCCAGCCCGCTGTCGAAGACGGTGGCACGCGAAGCTGGCGCATGGCTTGCCAACTACCGGCAGCAGCCGCTGACCATGCTGATGCCGGCGCTTGCCTACGTCGGCGCCATCGCCGCGCTGCTGCTGACACTTGGCGGCAAGACGCTTGCGGCGTTCGTCGCATCGGCGCTCGCGGAGCTCGGCGTGATCGGCACGGCGGGTGTGTCGATGTTCCCGTTCGTCATGCCGTCGTCGTCCGACCTGCGCTCCAGCCTGACGGTGTGGGACAGCGTGTCGAGTCATCTGACCCTGTCCATCATGTTCTGGGCGGCGCTGATCTTCGTGCCGATCGTCCTGGCCTACACCGGCTGGGCCTACAAGGTCATGGCGGGCAAGGTGACGGCCGATTACGTCACCAGGGACAAGCATTCCACCTATTAGGAGCGACACCATGTGGTATTTCGCCTGGATTCTCGGCATCGGCTTTGCGGTGCTGCTTGCGATCCTCAATGCAATGTGGGGTGAAAACGAAGAGGCGCGCCAGGAAGCGCACCGCGACGACGCGACGTACCTCGGCAGCTGAACGTTCCCGGAGACAGGATCATGAATGCAAACGTTCAGGCGGCGGCTGTCGGCGCGCGCCATGCAGGCGGCCTCGAACACTTTCCGGTCGCGCTGTTTTCCATGGTGATGGGCATGACGGGTCTCGCTATCGCCTGGCACCGGGCGCATGTCGCATTCGGCGCGCCCGAGCTGGTCGGGCAGGGCGTGCGCGTGCTGTCCTCGCTCTTGTTCGCCTTGCTGCTGGTGCTGTATCTCGCGAAGTGGGTGAAGTTTCCGAAGGCGGCTGCCGCCGAGGCCAATCATCCTATCCGCGTCAACTTCCTGCCGGCCATTTCGATCGACGTGCTGCTGCTCGCCACCGCGTGGCTGCAGGATGCGCCGTTCACCGCGTCGGCCTTGTGGATCGCGGGCGTCGTGCTGCATCTCGTGCTCACCTTGCGCACCTTCGGCAGTTGGTTGCATCACACCTATTACGACATCAAGCACGTCAACCCCGCGTGGTTCATTCCGGTGGTGGGCAACATCGTCGTGCCGCTGGCCGGCGTGAAGATTGCGTCGCCGGAGGTGTCGTGGTTCTTCTTCAGCATCGGCATCGTGTTCTGGTTCGTGCTGCTGACGATCGTGATGAATCGCCTGTTCTTTCATGAGCCGTTGCCGGTGAAGCTGCTGCCCACGATGTTCATCCTGCTGGCCCCGCCTTCCGTCGGCTTCTTGTCCTGGATCGGATTGACCGGGCATCTCGATGCCTTTGGTCGCGTGCTGTACTACGCTGCGCTGTTCATGGCGCTGCTCTTGTTCAGCAACGCGCCGCGGTTCCTGCGGTTGCCGTTTTTTGTTTCGTCATGGGCGTACAGTTTTCCGCTGGCGGCGTTCACGATTGCCACGATTACGATGTATGACCATATCGGTGGCCGCTTGCTTGCGGCGTGTTCGATGGGGTTGCTGGCTTTGCTGTCGATCGTGGTAGTGCTGCTGGTGGTGCGGACTGGGGTGGCGGCGGTGAGGGGGCAGGTTTGTGTTTCGGAGTGATGGTGTTGTGGTGTTTCTTCGGAGATTCGGTGCCTGTTGTTCTTCGGACGAACTAGCCGGGACTGGCCCCGGCGGGCCACTTACTTTCTTTGGCGAAGCAAAGAAAGTGAGCGGCTGCCGGGCCGCACCCGGCAAGCACCCACGAAGAAACCACGGAGCCGCATCACCGAAGAAAAAGCCGAAACCAAACCTACGCCAACCCCAACATCTTCAACCTCCGATACAACGTCCTCTCGCTCATCCCCAAATGCGCCGCAAGCTCCCTGCGTGTCCCCTGGAACGCAGCCACAGCCTTACGCAGCAGATCGTCATCCGACTTCGCATGCGCCACGGCAGCATGCGCGAACACCGGCCGCAAGCTCGCATCCGCATTCAGATCAGGCGGCAAGTGCTCCGGACGAATCACGCCGTCATCGCAGAACAGCAATGCCCGGTCGAGGACATTGCGCAGTTCGCGCACGTTGCCCGGCCAACCGTATGCCTGCAGGCGCTTCATGGCGGCTAGCGACACGGTCGCGCGTCTCCGGACGCCGGTGCTGCGTTGCAGGATGGTATTGACGAGCAGGGGGATGTCGTCCACACGTTCCCGCAGCGCGGGAAGATGGATGGGGAACGCGCTGATGCGGTAATACAGGTCGGGCCGGAAGCGTCCGTCGTTGATCATTTCCTTCAGCGGCTTGTGCGTGGCCGCGACGAGGCGGAAGTCCGCGCGCAGGGTTTCCAGACCGCCGACGCGGCGGAAGGTGCCGCTTTCGATCAGGCGCAGCAGCTTGACCTGCATCGCCAGCGGCACGTCGCCGATCTCATCGAGGAACAGGGTGCCGCCGCGCGCGGTTTCGACCAGTCCGTGCTTGCGCGTATTGGCGCCGGTGAACGATCCCTTTTCGTGGCCGAACAGTTCGCTTTCGAACAGGGTTTCGGTGAGGCCGGAACAATCCACCACGACGAATGGGCCGTCGGGCCGCTCGCTGCTTTCATGCACGGCGCGCGCGAACAGTTCCTTGCCGGTGCCCGATTCGCCTTGCAGCAGCACCGGCAGCATTGAGGGTGCGACCCGTTGCAGAGCGGACAAGGCTTCGTTGAAGGCCGGCGAGGAGCCGACCAGTCCTTCGGCGCTGGGGCGCGCCGACGCGCTGCGCACGACCGCCATTCGCTCCACATAGGCGATGACTTCATGCCGCTCGTCGACAATGGGACGCAGCTCCACGTCGACATGCTCCGGCCCGCGCGGCGTGTGATGGATGTGCAGCACGCGGTCGGGCCCGCGCTTTTCGAAGGCTTTCTTCATCGGGCAGTGTTCCCCGGCACGATCGCAGGGAACGTCGAAGTGGTGCGAGATGCGGTAGCACTTGTGGCCGATGAACGGCTTGTCCGCCGTCGCGAACTGACGCTGGTAGGAGGTGTTCGCAGCCAGGATGTTGTAGTCCGGATCGAGCACGATGGCCGGCTGGGCGTCCTGTTCGAGGAAGGAAATCAGGGCCTGTATCTGCGGCGCCGAACGCAGATCGGAGCCGGAAACGGGGGGAAGGGATGGGATGTTCATCGGGTGTCCTTGTCCTTGCCGCAGCGCCTGCTGCCAGCACTGTCAACGCATTATGACACTGGCAGCGATTTGCCGCCCGATGATCATGCCGTTCGCCCGGCTTTCATGTAAATATCCATGTAAATCAATGGGTTGGAATGGAGGTTGGCGAACATTCCTTCTGGTATGTGTCTTGCTGGTTCACCGCCACAGGATTCATTCAAAGCGAACAACGACCATGGCCAGCCGCCGCCGCATGCATATCGAAGGCTTCTTCGATCCGCCCTCACGGGCCGTCTGCTATCTCCTGCTCGATACCGTCACGCGCAAGTGCGCGGTGATCGACAGCGTGCTCGACTACGATCACAAATCGGGACGCATCGACACCTTCTCCGCGGACAGGGTCGTCGAGCGTGTGCAGTCGTTGGGGGCCGAGCTGCAGTGGATCCTGGAGACGCATGTGCATGTCGATCACATGACGGCGGCGTACTACCTGAAGCAGCGGCTTGGCGGCACGATCGGCATCGGTCAGGAGATCAGGGCCGTCCAGGAAACGCTCGGCAGGATGTTCAATGCCTGCCCTGATTTCGCTCGCGACGGCAGCCAGTTCGACCATCTATTCGTCGACGAGGAACGCTTCGAGGTCGGCACACTGGAATGCCGCGCGCTGCACACGCCCGGACATACGCCCGCCTGCATGACCTACGTTGCCAGCGACGGCAGCGAACTGGCCGCGTTCGTCGGCGATACGCTGCTCATGCCGGATGCCGGCACCGCGCGCTGCGATTTTCCCGGCGGGAATCCGCGCGCGCTGTTCCGCTCGATCAACCGCGTGCTGAGCCTGCCGGCGCATGCGCGGCTGTACATGGGCCACGACCTGCAAGCGGATGGACAGGACGCGCACTTCATCAGCACCGTGGCCGATGAACGCGAGGCGAACATCCATGTTCGCGACGGCATCAGCGAGGAGGAGTTCGTCACGCTGCG
>JAKACN010000385.1 GCA_021821365.1 Pseudomonadota bacterium
TTCGAATGTCGCGCATGCCATCCTACCGCACCGATCGTACGCCCGCCATGGTCGGCTCGCTGATCCTGGCCCTCGCCGCCTGCCTGGCAGGATGCGCCTCCAGGAACCCGTTGATCGATGAGCCGGCACCCGCTGCCGCCAGCGCCGGAAAGCCGGCGCAAAATGCGGAAGGCGCACAGGTCGCGACGCAAATGCCCGGCGCGAGCGGCGTCACGGACGTCAAGCCGACCGGCATCCGGCGCTTTCTCGGCATTTTCACGCCTTACCGGATCGATGTGCAGCAGGGGAATTTCATCTCGCGTGAAATGGTCAACCAGCTGAAGGAAGGCATGCAGCGCAAGGAAGCCATCACGCCGGAACAGGTGCGCTTCGTGCTGGGCACGCCGCTGCTGACCGACCTTTTCCATGCCAACCGCTGGGATTACGCCTTCCGCCTGAAGAAAGGCTCGGGTGAAATCATCTCCAGCCGCGTCACGGTCTACTTCAAGGACAACCGCCTGGTGAGCATCGACAGCGGCGTCCTGCCGACCGAACAGGAATACCTTGCCTATATCGCCGGAGCCGCGCCCGGTGCGGCGCCCGGTGCGGCACCCAACAAATAACCGTCGAGCATCGTCATGAATCCACTGAAAATCGCCATCGCTGGCGCCTCCGGCCGCATGGGCCACATGTTGATCGAAGCCGTGCGCGGTACGGACGACGCCGTCCTGGCAGGCGCGCTGGACGTCGCCGGCTCGCCGTCCATCGGCACCGACGCCGCCGCCTTCCTCGGCAAGGCATCCGGTGTGAACATCGAATCCGACCTGGCCAAAGGCCTCGCCAATGCGGAATTCCTGATCGACTTCACGCGTCCCGAAGGCACGCTGAAGCACCTCGCATATTGCGCCGCGCATGGCATCAAGATGATCATCGGCACGACCGGTTTCGACGATACCGGCAAGGCAGCGATCGCCGACGCGGCGAAGAAGACCGCGATCATGTTTGCGCCCAACATGAGCGTCGGCGTCAACGTCACGCTCAAGCTGCTGGAAATGGCGGCGAAGAGCTTCTCGCAGGGCTATGACATCGAAATCATCGAGGCGCACCATCGCCACAAGGTCGACGCACCGTCGGGCACCGCCCTGATGATGGGCGAAGTGATTGCCCAGGCGCAGGGGCGCAATCTGAAGGACGTCGCGGTGTTCGCCCGCGAAGGCGTCACCGGCGAACGCGATCCCTCCTCCATCGGCTTTGCGGCCATTCGCGGCGGCGACATCGTCGGCGACCACACCCTGCTGTTCGCCGGCATCGGCGAGCGCATCGAGATTTCGCACAAATCATCCAGCCGCGTCAGCTACGCGCTCGGCAGCCTGCGCGCGGCGCGCTTCCTGGCGGACAAGGCAAACGGCCTGTACGACATGCAGGACGTGCTGGGCCTGCGCTGATCGGGGTCGGAAGCAATACGCCGGATCGGCCGACTGCATGAAATCCGTGTCGCCCGTTGTCGCAGTAGCGGCCACCTTGCTGCTGCATGCCGCATTGGTCGCGACGATCGTCATCGGTCTGCCCTCTGAACACCGGCAGGAAGCCCGGCCTGCACCGGTGGAAATCCGGCTTATGCAACCTCCGGTACCGGTTCCGCCGGCGCCCCATCCAGTGGCACCACAACCCGTGCCAGTGCAGCAGGCGAAGAAGGAGCTGGAACCGAAACACCGTCCGCCGCCAAAACACGAGGAGGTCCGTCCGCGCGACATTCCAGCACCGGCGCCGGTGGCCCGGGTACCCGCGCCGGCAGTCGAAGCAAAACCGCCTTCCGCCAGCACAAATACGCAGCCTGCCGCTCCGTCGCCAACGACGCCGCCCGCACCGGCGGCCACCGCGGCCGCAGCCCCGCCGGTCAAGACAACCGCGTCCGACGCGGCTTACGCTGCCAGCAACCGCAAACCGCCCTATCCGCGCTTGTCGCGCATCAACGAAGAACAGGGCACCGTCGTGCTGCGGGTGCTGGTCAAGGCGGACGGCACGGCCGGGGCCGTGGAGATCAAGACCTCCAGCGGCTATCCGCTGCTCGACGAATCGGCGAAAAGCACCGTGCAGACATGGCGTTTCAAGCCCGCGACGGTCGACGGCAAGCCGCTCTCCGAGTGGTATCAGCTAGCCATTCCGTTTACACTTCAGAACAATTAATTTTCTTCGCACACCATGAATCAAACTCTCGGATTCGCGCATTACTGGGCACAGGGCGATGCCATCACCCATTCCGTCGCCTATGTGCTGCTCCTGATGTCGATCGTGAGCTGGTACTACATTTTTTCCAAGGCGTGGAGCTCGTGGCGCATCCGCCACAGCGCCGGCGCACTGGAAGGGTTCTGGAAAGCGCCGACGCTCAACGATGCGATTTCCATCGTCAAGATTGCCGACAGCGAAAATGTCTATGCGCCGCTAGCCACGCAAAGCGCGCAAGCAGCCAACGTCGGGTCGCAGGCCGGCTCGCTGAATGCCAGCGTGGACCCGAGCGAGTTGATCACGCGCACCTTGCGCCAGGAAATCAACCGGGTGTCGTCGCGCCTGGAAAGCGGGTTGACGCTGCTGGCTTCGGTCGGTTCCACCGCGCCTTTCGTTGGCCTGTTCGGCACGGTCTGGGGCATCTACCATGCGCTGCTGGCCGTATCGGCGGCGGGCACAGTGCAGATCGACAAGGTTGCCGGCCCGGTCGGCGAAGCGCTGATCATGACGGCGCTCGGCCTGGTAGTGGCAATTCCCGCCGTGCTCGCCTATAACGCCTTCACCCGCGTCAATCGCATCACGCTGGCGGAACTGGACGGCTTCGCGCACGATCTGCACGCCTTCCTGACCACCGGCTCGCGCGTCGGCAAGCAATAGCGGGAGGCTGGCATGGCATTCGGCGGATTTGACGACAACGGCAAGCAGGCCCCGATTGCGGACATCAACGTCACGCCCATGGTGGACGTGATGCTGGTGCTGCTGGTGATCTTCATCATTACCGCACCGCTGTTCACGCATGCGATCAAGCTCGACCTGCCGGCGGCGCAGTCGAGCGCGGCGCTCGAGAAACCGGAAACGATTTCGCTCTCGATCAATGGCGAGGGGAAAATCTTCTGGAACA
>JAKACN010000386.1 GCA_021821365.1 Pseudomonadota bacterium
TTTCCGGCGCATAACCGGCTTCCACCAGCGTTTCGAAACCGGCCTTGATCAGTTCAACCGTACCGCCGCACAGCACGGCCTGTTCGCCGAACAGGTCGGTCTCGGTTTCTTCGCGGAAGTTGGTCTCGATGATGCCGGCACGGCCGCCGCCGTTTGCCATGGCGTAAGACAGGGCGATGTCGCGTGCGCTGCCGGACTTGTCCTGGTACACAGCGACCAGGTGCGGCACACCGCCACCTTGCGTGTAGGTGCTACGCACCGTGTGGCCCGGCGCCTTGGGGGCGACCATGATGACGTCGAGGTCGGCGCGCGGCACGACCTGGCCGTAATGGACGTTGAAGCCGTGAGCAAACGCGAGCACTGCGCCCTGCTTCGCGTTCGGGGCGACATTCTCGTTGTAGACCTGCGCGATGTTCTCGTCGGGCAACAAGATCATGATGACGTCGGCAGCCTTGACCGCTTCGTTGACTTCCGCGACGTTCAGGCCGGCATTCTTTGCCTTTTCCCAGGAAGCGCCACCCTTGCGGAGACCGACGGTTACCTTGACGCCGGAATCATTCAGGTTCTGGGCATGTGCGTGGCCCTGGGAGCCGTAGCCGATGATCGTGACGTTCTTGCCCTTGATGAGGGACAGGTCACAGTCTTTGTCGTAGAAAACTTTCATTGCTCTTCCTAATTTATAGTGTTGTTGATACTGGATTCAAACCTTGAGAATGCGTTCGCCGCGCCCGATGCCCGATCCGCCCGTGCGAACCGTTTCGAGGATCGCGGTACGGTCGATCGACTCGATGAAAGCATCGAGCTTCGACTTGTTGCCCGTCAGTTCGATCGTGTAAGTCTTCTCGGTTACATCGATGATGCGGCCGCGGAAGATATCGGCGGTACGCTTCATCTCCTCGCGCTCCTTGCCGACGGCGCGCACCTTGATGAGCATGAGCTCGCGCTCGATGTGCGAACCCTCGGTCAAGTCGACGACTTTCACGACTTCGATCAGTCGGTTCAGATGCTTGGTGATCTGTTCGATCACGTCATCCGAACCGGTGGTGACGATCGTCATGCGCGACAGGGTCGCGTCTTCGGTCGGTGCCACAGTCAGGGTTTCGATATTGTAGCCGCGCGCGGAAAACAGGCCGACCACGCGCGACAAAGCGCCTGCTTCATTCTCTAGCAAAACAGAAATAATGTGCCGCATTACAGATCCTCCGAGCCCAGAAGCATTTCAGTCAAGCCCTTTCCGGCTTTCACCATCGGCCAGACGTTTTCGGTTGGATCCGTCATGAAATTCATGAACACCAGTTTGTCCTTCATGCCGAACGCTTCCTTCAGCGCGCCTTCGACATCGCCCGGCTTCTCGATTTTCATTCCAACATGGCCGAAGGATTCAGCCAGCAGATTGAAGTCCGGCAGCGATTCCATGTACGACTCGGAATAACGCGAACCGTACTCGATCTGCTGCCACTGGCGCACCATGCCCAGGTAACGATTGTTCAGCAGGATGATCTTCGGAGTCAGGTGATACTGCTTGCACGTGGCAAGTTCCTGGATGCACATCTGGATCGATGCCTCACCGGTGACGCAGGCGACCGTTGCGCCCGGATTGGCCATCTGCACACCCATCGCATACGGCAGCCCGACACCCATGGTGCCAAGCCCGCCGGAATTGATCCAGCGGCGCGGCTTGTCGAAGCCATAGTACTGCGCAGCCCACATCTGATGCTGGCCGACGTCCGAAGTGATGAAGGCGTCGCCCTTGGTCACTTCCCACAGCTTGCGCACGACTTCCTGCGGCTTGATGACCTCCTTGGAGGTAGCGAATTTCAGGCACTCGCGGCCGCGCCACTCGTTGATCTGGCGCCACCATGCTGCAAGGGCCTGCCCATTTGGTTTTGTTTCGGCGGCATCGAGCTGCGACAGCAGTTCGACCAGCACGTCCTTCACGTTGCCGACGATCGGAATATCGACCTTCACGCGCTTGGAAATCGACGATGGATCGATGTCGATGTGGATGATCTTGCGCGGATGCGTCGAAAAATGCTTCGGGTTGCCGATCACGCGATCGTCGAAGCGCGCACCGACGGCGATCAGCACGTCGCAGTGCTGCATGGCCATGTTGGCTTCATACGTGCCGTGCATCCCGGGCATGCCCACGAACTTGTCGCTCGATGCCGGATAGGCGCCAAGGCCCATCAACGTATTTGTGCAGGGATAGCCAAGCTTGTCGACCAGCTTGTGCAGTTCGGGCGCCGCATTGGCCAGGATGACGCCACCACCGGTGTAGATCATTGGGCGTTCCGCCGTCAGCAGCAGCTGGACCGCTTTGCGGATCTGGCCGGAATGCCCCTTGTCGACCGGCTTGTAGGAGCGCATCTCGAGCTCCTTCGGATACTCGTAGGCGCACTTGTGGATCGTAATGTCCTTGGGAATATCAACCAGCACCGGGCCCGGGCGGCCGGTAGTGGCGATGTAGAATGCCTTCTTGATCGTCGATGCGAGTTCTTTGACGTCCTTGACGAGGAAGTTGTGCTTGACGCAGGGACGCGTGATGCCGACTGTATCGCATTCCTGGAATGCGTCCTGCCCGATTGCATGGGTCGGCACCTGACCAGTGATCACGACCATCGGGATCGAATCCATGTAGGCCGTTGCCAGGCCGGTGACCGCGTTGGTCACGCCGGGGCCGGATGTCACGAGGGCGACGCCGACCTTGTTCGAGCTGCGCGAATAGGCATCGGCCGCATGGATGGCCGCCTGTTCGTGGCGTACCAGGATATGCTGGAATTTGTTCTGCTTGAAGATTTCGTCGTAGATGTAGAGCACTGCGCCGCCGGGATAGCCGAACACGTGTTCAACACCCTCTTCGGCCAGGCAGCGCGCGACTATTTCCGCGCCTGTCAGTTCGTTACTCATTGCTAGGTTCCTTTCAAGGTCCATTGGAAATTGATCGGATGCTCTCTCCTGGCGAAATCGCGCGGAACGACAGTGCAATGGCTTCCCTTCCTTGTGCGGTCACGCCGCTTCGTAGCACACCCGTAGGTGCGGTTCAAAACGACGCTAAACGCAACTCGTTCAGCCAGAATTACTGACGTGC
>JAKACN010000116.1 GCA_021821365.1 Pseudomonadota bacterium
GCTTCATGCGGCCCCCTTCACATAGGGAAAGCGCAGCCGCACTTCGAAGCAGCCATGCGCGATACCGGTGGCAAGTTGCGCCTCCACGTCATACAGTAGCGCGAGGCGTTCGCGGATATTGTTCAGCGCCATTTGATTGCCGGCGGCAACGGATGCCTGTTCGTGGTACGCATTCACAACGAGGATGTCGATGCGATCGATGGAGCGGCTGATCTGGATCCTGACCGGCGAGGCTTGCGCCGCGGGTTCCACGCCGTAATGCACCGCATTTTCCAGCAGGGGCTGCAGCAGCAGGACCGGAATCTGCGCCTTGCGCAGCACGTCCTCGCCGACACCGTCGGTTTCCCACGCAACCTGCAGGCGCTCCCCGAGCCGGATCTTTTCGATCGACAAGTATTGCCGGCAAAGCCGAATCTCGTTTTCGAGTGTCGTCATGTTGCGCGGATCGCTCATCAGCACCCGGAACAGGTCCGCCAGGTCCTCCAGCGTTGTTTCCGCGCGACGCGGTTCGGTGCGAATCAGCGATAACACCGCATTCAGACTGTTGAACAGGAAATGCGGACGGATACGGGCCTGAAGCGCCTGCAGGCGTGCCTCGACCAGGGCTGGCGAATACGCCCTGGTCCGCAATTCGAAATAGTGTTGCATCAGTGTGCCAAGAAGCGCTGCCGCGACTGCCCCCTTGAGCACGGTCAGGTGGGCAAAACTGCCGGCCAGCCAATCCACCGTCGAGAAAAGATAAATGACAGTCGCCGCAACTGCGGCGGGTATCGCGCCACAGGATACACGCTGCGCCCAGCGCCCCATGGCCTCGGAAGCGCCCGCGCGCGGCAACAGCCGGCGCAGCCCGCACAGCGCGAACAGGGACCAGAGGCATGACAATTCGACCATCATTGATGCTTCGACAAACTCCAGCAGGCCGCGCTTCCAGTCGCTGGCCTGGATGAGTACCCCAGCCAGCACCACGGCATTGACTGCGAGCAGCGTCCGGAACACGACACCGATGTTGCAACAGTCCGGGATAAGAATTTCGGTCGGGCGGTCGGCCTTGGCGGGCGCAATGGATAACGGCATAGGCAAGGCTTGTTTTATAATCACATATTCACCGGAATCCGATTATGACAGCACAACTCTCCAAAAAAAGCGAGGCCTGGTCGGCCCGCTTTTCCGAACCCGTCTCCGATCTTGTCAAACGTTACACAGCCTCGGTATTCTTCGACAAGCGCATGGCTGATGCCGATATTCAGGGCTCGCTGGCGCATGCCGAAATGCTGGCGCATCAGGGCATCATCAGCACACAGGATCATGCCGACATCCAGCGCGGCATGGCGCAGATCCAGGCCGAGATCGCCGCCGGCAAGTTCGAATGGATGCTGGACCTGGAAGACGTCCACCTGAACATAGAAAAGCGCCTGACGGAGCTGGTCGGCGATGCCGGCAAGCGTCTGCATACCGGACGCTCCCGCAACGACCAGGTCGCGACAGACATCCGCCTCTACATGCGCGCCGCGATCGACGGCATCGCCGGCCTGCTGCGCGACCTGCGCCTCGCCCTGCTCGACCTGGCGGAGCAGCACGCGGACACCATCCTGCCCGGTTTCACCCACATGCAGGTGGCGCAGCCGATCACGTTCGGCCACCACATGCTGGCCTATGTCGAAATGTTCAGCCGCGACGCCGAGCGCATGACCGATTGCCGCAAGCGCGTGAACCGGCTTCCGCTCGGTGCCGCCGCGCTGGCTGGGACGACCTTCCCGATCGACCGCGAACGCGTCGCGAAAACACTCGGCTTCGAGGAAGTGTGCCGCAACTCGCTGGACGCCGTCTCCGACCGCGACTTCGCCATCGAATTCTGCGCGGCAGCCGCGCTGGTGATGACGCATATCTCGCGCATGTCGGAAGAGCTCGTGATCTGGATGAGCCCGCGCGTCGGCTTCATCGACATCGCCGACCGCTTCTGCACCGGCTCGTCGATCATGCCGCAGAAGAAGAACCCTGACGTGCCCGAACTTGCGCGCGGCAAGACCGGAAGGGTGAACGGCCACCTGATCGGCCTGCTGACGCTGATGAAAGGCCAGCCGCTCGCTTACAACAAGGACAACCAGGAAGACAAGGAGCCGCTGTTCGATACCGTCGACACGGTAACCGACACGCTGCGCATATTCGCCGACATGGCACGTGGCATTACGGTGAAGCCGGAGGCGATGCGCGCAGCGGCACTGCAGGGCTACGCCACCGCGACGGACCTGGCGGATTACCTGGTCAAGAAAGGATTGCCCTTCCGCGATGCGCATGAAGCGGTCGCGCGTGCAGTACGCGCCTGCGAACAGCGCGGCGGCGACCTGACCGACCTCTCGCTCGACGAAATGCGCACCTTCTCGCCATTGATTGAGGCAGATGTCTTCAATGTCCTGACCCTCGAAGGATCGGTCGCGGCACGGAACCACATCGGCGGCACTGCGCCGAACCAGGTGCGCGCGGCGATTGCAAACTGGCGCGCGCAGCTCGCCTGACATGGCTGCACAGTGCTGCCGTCGGAGTTCGCGCCGCCGGCAGCACAAGAGTCGGTCCCAGCAAGATTTTCCGGAAGCGCGTACACTCGATGGCGCGCATTCACCGCCCCTTCTCCTCACATCACGCTGCACACTTCGCAGCAGCCTGCAACCGCAGGCCCAAGCGATACGTGTTTGTACGTACGCAGTGACACCGAAATTCGCCTGATTGATGAAAAAAACCTGTGACTTTTGCGTCGCAGCATGAAAAGAATATTATGCTGTCGGGCTAATGGTTCGCACGCAAGTTGAAATGACATATACTCGCCCCGAACCATGAACGGCCCCTCTGCGGGCATGTCGGTCGCACATAAAAAACAAGCGGTCGAAACCACTGATTCTTTTTCATCACTGGAGACACAACCATGTCTTTCTTACTCTCGTTATCGAGGCTCATTGACACAATCAATGAGAAAATCGGACTCGGCGTCAGCTGGGCTTTGCTTCTCTCCGTACTAATCTGTACGGGCAACGCGATCATTCGCTATTCCCTCAATACCAGCTCGAACGCATGGCTTGAAATCCAGTGGTATCTGTTTGCCGCGATCTTCCTGCTCGCGACTTCGTATACATTGCGCCGCAACGAACACGTCCGTATCGACGTGATCGCCGGCCATCTTTCCAAGCGCACCCAGGTCTGGATCGACATCTTCGGCTTTGCATTCTTCCTGCTGCCGATGGCGCTCCTCATCCTCTACTACGCCGTCCCGTACTTCATTGTCTCCTTCCAGGAGCAGGAAGTCTCGAGCAACGCCGGCGGCCTGATTGTCTGGCCCGCGAAGCTCCTGATTCCGGTCGGCTTCCTGCAGCTGACCATGCAAGGCTTCTCCGAACTCATCAAGCGCATTGGCTACCTGCAAGGCAAAGTTGACGCCAGCGCATTCGAAAAGCACGCCACGACGCCGGAAGAAGAAATCGAGGCGATCAAAGCTGCCAATAAAATCAACTGATCGTCGGAGACAAGATAATGGAGCAATTCCTGATTGCGAATATGGCGCCGGTGATGTTCGCCGCGCTAGTGGTATTTCTGCTATCCGGTTTCCCGGTAGCGTTTTCACTCGCGGCCAACGGCCTGTTTTTCGGTTTCCTCGGCATCGAGTTCGGCCTGCTGAAGCCTGAACTGCTGCAGGCACTGCCGAATCGTGTGTTCGGCATCATGGCCAACGACACCCTGCTGGCAATTCCGTTTTTCACCTTCATGGGCCTGATCCTGGAGCGCTCCGGCATGGCCGAAGACCTGCTGGATACGATCGGCCAGTTGTTCGGCCCGATCCGCGGCGGCGTCGCCTATGCGGTCGTGTTCGTGGGTGCGCTGCTCGCGGCAACCACGGGCGTCGTGGCGGCATCGGTGATTTCGATGGGTCTGATTTCCCTGCCGGTCATGCTGCGTTATGGCTATGACAAGAGAATCGCGACAGGCATCATTGCCGCGTCCGGCACGCTTGCACAGATCATTCCGCCGTCACTGGTGCTGATCGTGATGGCCGACCAGCTCGGCCGTTCGGTGGGCGACATGTACAAGGCAGCCTTTGTACCCGGCCTGCTGCTGACTGCGATGTACGCCGGTTACGTGCTCGCTGTCTCGATCTTCAGGCCGAAAGCGGTGCCGGCGCTGCCGCCAGAAGCACGTAACCTGCGCGAGCCGAACGGCAGGAGCGGTGTGATTTCCCTGATGGCGCTACTGGCACTTGCAGTCGGCGGGTCGTATGCCTTCGCGTCCTATTACGGGTCTACCCACCCGAATGCCCCTTCCGACGAAGTCGGCATTTTTGCGGCCGGCGCAGGCATCGCTGGCGCCTTCATCCTCGCACTGCTCAATCGAAAGCTCAAGCTGGGAATGCTGTCCCGGATGGCGGAACAGGTGGTGTTTGTCCTGATCCCGCCGCTGGCACTGATCTTTCTGGTGCTCGGTACGATCTTTGTCGGTATTGCAACGCCGACCGAAGGTGGCGGCATGGGTGCATCCGGCGCGCTGCTGCTTGCCCTGATGAACCGCCGCCTTTCCTGGTCGCTGATGAAGCAGGCCATGGATTCCACCACGCGCCTGTCGTGCTTCGTGGTGTTCATCCTGATCGGCTCCAGCGTGTTCAGCCTGGTGTTCCGCGCGGTGAACGGTGACCTGTGGGTCGAACACCTGCTGACCTCGCTGCCCGGCGGCACCACCGGCTTCCTGATCGTGGTGAACCTGCTGTTCTTCGGCCTGGCCTTCTTCCTGGACTTCTTCGAACTGGCATTCATCCTGGTGCCGCTGGTCGGCCCGGTGGCGGACAAGCTCGGCATCGACCTGATCTGGTTCGGCGTGCTGCTGGGCGTGAACATGCAGACCTCGTTCATGCATCCGCCTTTCGGTTTCGCCCTGTTCTACCTGCGCTCGGTCGCACCGAAAGACGTCAAGACATCCGACATCTACTGGGGCGCGATTCCATTCGTGCTGATCCAGGTCATCATGGTGGCGCTGATCATCCTCTTCCCGCAGGTGGTGTCGATCGGCAAGAAGACCGACATGAAAGAACAGCTCGAGCTGAAGATCGATGTCCCGACACCTTCGAGCGACCAGGGCGGAGACGCGCCGCAGCTGAACTTCTCGACGGACGGCAATACGCAGAGCAGCGATGCTCCGCAATTGAACTTCTCCTCGGATGCGGACAAGAAATAGACTGCTTCCTTTGATGCAAAACCCCGCATGGTTCGCCCTGCGGGGTTTTTTCTTGCATCGCCGGATTGAATCGGCCCGTGCAGGTGAAATGACATGCAACAAAAAACCCGCAGGCTTGCGCGCTGCGGGTTCGTCACTTCAATGGTTTTTTGATCAAGCGCCGGACCTGCTGCGGGTGATCATGTAGTTTTGCATCGAGGCTTCCGCGACCGAGAACCACTGCGTCTGGTCCTGGCGGAAACGCTTCCAGGGTTCGTAGATCTTCTTGAACTTGGCATTCTTCGAGGCTTCCTCTTCCATCACGTCGTGCGCCGCCTTGTAGCAGGCATCCATAATGTCCTTCGAGAAGGTCTGGAGCTTCACGCCGTTCTTCAGGAGACGCGCCAGCGCAGCAGGGTTGCGCGCATCGTATTCCGCCTGCATCACAACGTGCGCCTCGAAAGTGGCCGCTTCCAGCGCGTTCTGGTAATCCTTCGGCAGCTTGTCCCATTCCTTCTGTCCGACATAGAAGGACAGCTGCGGGCCGGCTTCCCACCAACCCGGAGAGTAGTAGTAGGGCGCGACCTTGTAGAAGCCGAGCTTTTCGTCGTCATACGGGCCGACCCATTCCGCTGCGTCGATCGTGCCTTTTTCGAGTGCCGGGTAGATATCGCCGCCGGCAATCTGCTGCGGGACCAGTCCAAGGCGCTGCATGACCTTGCCTGCAAAACCGCCGATGCGCATCTTGAGGCCATTGAGGTCCTGCACCGATTTGACTTCCTTGCGGAACCAGCCGCCCATCTGGGTGCCGGTATTGCCACCCATGAAGTTCACGATGCCGTAATCCTTGAAGTAGGCGCGCAACAGTTCGCGGCCGCCGCCCTGCGCGAACCAGGCGGTCTGCTGGCGCGAGTTGAGGCCGAACGGAACTGCGCAATCGAATGCGAAGGTCGGATCCTTGCCAAAGTAGTAGTAAGACGCCGTATGGCCCATTTCCACGGTGCCTGCCTGCACCGCGTCCATCACCTGCAGCGCAGGGACGATTTCGCCGCCGGCAAATACGCGAACATTGAACTTGCCGTTGGTCATGGCGGAAAGGCGATGACTGAAGGTTTCCGCAGCGCCAAAAATGGTATCGAGGGATTTCGGGAAGCTCGATGCCAGGCGCCAGTTGATGGTTGGCTGCGATTGAGCGAGTGCAGGTGCGGCAATCGCGGTGACAGATGCGCCGGCTACTGCCTTTTTGATAAAGGAACGACGTTGCATGTAATTGTCTCCTGGATGTACATATGGAAAGTCTGTAAGACTTTGCGAAAATCCACCCTATCGTCGTGTAACAGGATGGCTGACGCTGGACAAATTGTATTTCCGGAATACATTTATTGCAACGTGAAATGATGTTGCGCACAAAACATGTTTGTGTCAAAGACACCGCGTGCCCGGGGCACAGGAAAGACTGAGGGAAGCGCTGTTGCCGGCTTAAGGCGGCCACTGAAGATGGTCGGGAGCCGGCGCGACACGGCGTCTGCGGGCAAAAAAAATCCGCAGTGCTCGCACACTGCGGATCGACGACTCTACAAGGACTGCAATTACTTGTGGGTGATCATGAAGTTCTGCATCGATGCTTCCGCGACCGAGAACCATTGGTTCTGATCCTGACGGAAGCGCTTCCACGGTTCGTAGATCTTCTTGAACTTCGGATTCTTGCTGGCTTCTTCCTCGTTCACTTCATTCGCCGCCTTGTAGCAGGCTTCCATGATCTCTTTCGAGAAGCTATGCAGCTTTACGCCGTTGCGCAGCAGGCGCGCCAGCGCTGCCGGATTCTTGGCATCGTACTCCGCCTGCATGTAGACATGCGCTTCGTAAGATGCGGCCTCGATCGCAGCCTGGTAATCCTTGGGCAGCTTTTCCCATTCCTTGACGCCGACGTAGAAGGAGAACTGGGTGCTGGGCTCCCACCAACCCGGAGCGTAATAGTGCGGCGCAACCTTGTACAGGCCGAGACGCTCGTCGTCGTACGGGCCGATCCACTCGGCCGCGTCGATGGTGCCCTTTTCCAGTGACGGATAAATGTCGCCAGCGGCGATCTGCTGCGGAACGAGACCAAGCTTCTGCATCACGCGGCCACCGTAGCCGCCGATGCGCATCTTGAGGCCCTTGATGTCGTTCAGGCTCTTGATTTCACGACGGAACCAACCGCCCATCTGCGCGCCGCTATTGCCGCCGATGAAATTGACGATGCCGTAATCCTTGTAGAAATCGCGCAGCAACTGCTTGCCGCCGCCTTGCTCGTACCAGGCAGTCTGCTGGCGCGAATTCATGCCGAACGGAACCGCGCAATCGAATGCGAAAGTCGGGTCCTTGCCGAAGAAGTAGTACGGTGCGGTATGGCCCATTTCGATGGTGCCTGCCTGTACCGCATCCATCACTTGAAGCGCAGGCACGATCTCGCCGCCTGCGAATACGCGGATATTGAATTTGCCGCTGGTCAGCTGCGCCACGCGTTTGCTGAATACTTCCGCTGCGCCGAAAACCGTATCGAGCGTCTTCGGGAAACTGGACGCGAGGCGCCAGTTGATGGTCGGCTGCGCCTGGGCCAGTGCGGGTGCTGCGATTGCGCCTACCGACGCGCCTACTGCTGCTTTTTTAAGAAACGAACGACGTTCCATGTTGCCTCCTCCGGGTTGAACACATCAAAAATCCTTTTGAGATCTTTCGCGCGATTCACCTACGCGATCGTGCACTGTTGCGAATTGTATGAGGCGACCGATTCCCGTGCAATGCGGGAAACTACCGAGTCTCTGCACAAATATTCGAATCAAGCGGCACAGGTGAAAATTATTGATCCGTGCCACGTTCCTCGATCATGCAGTTCCCCGGTTCATGCGGAAAAGACAGCCTCCGCAAATCTGCCGGGCTCGCGCGACACCGGACGGTGCTGAAAATAATTCAAGCATCCTGGCGCGCAGAACAAGCTTCGCCCGCATGCGGCAATCTGCGACGCAGGTGCATCGCGGGAATTGCCGCAATCCATGTCTTACTTGTGGCTGGACATGAAGTTCTGCATCGGCGCCTCGGCGACCGAGAACCATTGGTTCTGATCGTGCTGGAACCGTTTGTAAGGCTCGTAGATCTTCTTGAACTTAGCGTTCTTCGAAGCCTCTTCTTCCATCGTCGCCACGGCAGCCTTATAGGACGCTTCCATGATTTCCTTCGAGAAGAAACGAAGCTTGGCGCCATTCTTGATCAAGCGTGCCAGCGCGGCGGGATTCTTCGCGTCGTACTCGGCCTGCATGTAGACATGCGCCTCGTAGGAAGCCGTCTCGATCGCATACTGGTATTCCTTCGGCAGCTTATCCCATTCCTTCTGGCCGACATAGAACGACAACTGCGCGCCCGCCTCCCACCAGCCCGGTGCGTAATAGTAAGGAGCAACCTTGTAGAAACCGAGTTTCTCGTCATCATAGGGTGCCGTCCACTCGACCGCGTCGAGCGAGCCTTTTTCCAGCGCGGGATAAATATCGGCGCCGGCCAATTGCTGCGGCACGAGGCCGAGCGGCTGCAGGACTTTGCCTGCGAATGCGCTGATGCGCATCTTGAGGCCCTTGAGGTCGTTGACGGTCTTGATCTCCTTGCGGAACCATCCGCCCATTTGCGCGCCGGTATTACCGCCGAGGAAGTTGATCATGCCGTAGTCCTTGTAGAACTCGCGCAGCAACTGCTTGCCGCCGCCCTGTTCATACCACGCGGTCTGCTGGCGGGAGTTCATGCCGAAGGGCACCGCGCAATCGAATGCGAAGGTCGGGTCCTTGCCGAAGAAGTAGTACGGTGCAGTATGGCCCATCTCGACGGTGCCGTTCTGGACGGCGTCGACCACCTGCAACGCCGGCACGATTTCACCGCCCGCGAAAACGCGGATGTTCATCTTGCCGTTCGTAAGCTGGGACACGCGCTTGCTGAATACTTCGGCAGTGCCGAACAGGGTATCGAGCGATTTGGGGAAACTCGACGCCAGGCGCCAGTTGATGGTGGGCTGCGATTGCGCCAACGCTGGTGCGGCAATAGCTCCGACAGATGCACCCACAGCCGCTTTTTTTAGAAAGGAACGACGTTCCATTTTTTCTCCTGTTGAAATGAAGCACCAAAACTCACACGCAAGCCAACGCACCGCAAGCACAGCGTGTTGCCATGCGCAGCGTTAACCCGACCCGGTTGCCTGCCCCGAGGCATGAGAAGGACAACGGCAGTTTGTGCTTGGACAACGATGCAGTCCCTGCCGTTTCCGGCCGCTAGTCTCATCGCGGCCGTAAAAAAACCCGCATCGCTTGCGCGCTGCGGGCAAAATCAATCACCAGGAAGTACAGCGACTCGCCGACCCGTGCGGGCGCAGTCATCACCAAGGCGTGAGGCTCCTGCGCGGCCAACGCGGCTGTCGCCGGAATGCAGGGATCGCTTCATCATCGTCAACACGGCGATCAATATGCCGGCCGGCGCACTCATGATGAACGAACCCCGTCCCACTATGTCTCCTCCTGGGTGAAGCATGGATGAATTCGCGCTCCTTCAATATAGAACGAGCGTGCAATATTTCATGATTCTAGAAGCCTGCTGTTCTTTCTAGCAATATGAATTCCGATTTTGCGTATAAATGCTTAGGTAGTTTTACGTAGGAATAATACCGTCATTCAATTGGACGCGATTCGTTATGACGCGATGAACTTGCTTCAGCATCCGCACGGATGCGCGCAACCAGGCAGTGCCGGCCGCGCGGCCGTTCGTTCAAAGGTACTGCGCTGCTGCAGGGAAAGCCATCATCAATGCGCAGATCCATATCCGGGATCAAGGTTTGGCAAGACAGGCCGCCGCACGTCATGCGGATGTCCACAATTGAGCGTGGCGGCGGGCAAACGCACAATGCCGCCCGACCGCTCTCGCTATCGATGCATGAGTCCTGCTCATCCATTCGCGCAAGACGCCATCGCCGCCGCATTACGGCCGCGCGTGCAAGCAGCTTTCATCTTCTGGAGACGCCTCATGGCACACAAGCCGATCTACAAATCACTTTACGTGCAGGTTCTCGCCGCAATCATCATCGGCGTCCTGCTTGGACATTTCTATCCGGCGCTCGGCGCCCAAATGAAGCCCTTGGGCGACGGCTTCATCAAGCTCATCAAGATGATCATTGCTCCGATCATCTTCTGCACTGTCGTAATCGGCATTGCGGGCATGGAAGATATGAAGAAAGTCGGCAAGACCGGCGGACTGGCGCTACTCTACTTTGAAGTCGTCAGCTCGATTGCCCTGCTCGTCGGCCTGATGATCGTCAACCTCGTCCAGCCCGGCGCCGGCATGCACGTCGATCCGAGCTCGCTGGACACCAGGAGCATCGCCGCCTATACCGGCCCAGGCAAGATGGCGTCGACCACGGAATTCCTGATGAACGTCATCCCGAACAGCGTCGTGGATGCCTTCGCGAAAGGCGATATCCTCCAGGTGCTCCTGTTCTCCGTGATGTTCGGTTTCGCGCTGCACAAGTTCGGCGGGCGCGGCACGCTGGTGTTCGACTTCGTCGAGAAACTTTCGCACGTCCTGTTCGGCATCGTCGGCATCATCATGAAGCTTGCGCCGATCGGCGCCTTCGGCGCGATGGCCTTCACCATCGGGAAATACGGCGTCGCCAGTCTCCTGTCGCTCGGCAAGCTGATGGCGACCTTCTACCTGACCTGCCTGGTGTTCATCTTCATCGTGCTCGGCACGATCGCGCTGGCCCATGGGTTCAGCATCTGGAAATTCATCAAATACATCAAGGAAGAACTGTTCATCGTGCTCGGCACGTCCTCGTCCGAGTCGGTTTTGCCGCGCATGATGGCCAAGCTGGAAAACCTCGGCGTGAAGAAGTCGGTCGTCGGCCTGGTGATCCCGACCGGTTACTCGTTCAACCTGGACGGCACGTCGATCTACCTGACAATGGCAGCCGTCTTCATCGCACAGGCCACCGATACCCCGATGACGTTGATGCAGCAACTCACCTTGCTTGCCGTGCTGTTGCTCACCTCGAAAGGCGCCGCCGGCGTTACCGGCAGCGGCTTCATCGTGCTTGCAGCCACGCTATCCGCCGTGGGGGGCCTGCCGGTTGCCGGCTTGGCGCTGATCCTTGGTATTGACCGCTTCATGTCCGAAGCACGCGCGCTGACCAATCTGATCGGCAACGGTGTCGCCGCCGTGGTGGTCGGCAAATGGACGGGAGATGTCGACATGGCGAGGCTGCGCCAGCACCTGACGAACGAAACAGAGGAAGAAGCCGAATCGCCGGAAGGATTCCTGCAGCCGGCCGATCCCCATGCGCCGGTCAACGGCAAGGCGGCCTGAACGCATCTTCCCCATCCCCCCCTGTGAAGACAGCCCGCTTGCGGGCTGTCTTGCTGTTGCGCACAGGCCCAGGCGACGGGCGTGCAAGAGGTGTCAGTTGCCGGCGACGGTCATGTTCTCGATCAGGATCGAACCGGTCCGCTTGGTGCCGCGGATGAGGGTATCCGCGCCGACGGCAACGATCTGCATGAACATGTCCTTCAGATTGCCGGCAATCGTGATTTCCTCCACCGGATACTGGATCACACCCTTTTCCACCCAGTAGCCCGAGGCGCCCCGTGAATAATCGCCAGTCACGTAGTTGACGCCCTGACCCATCAGTTCCGTCACCAGCAAGCCGGTATCCAGCTTCTTCAGCATTTCCGCGAAGCTGTCGCCTTCTTGCGTCAGGGACGAGACAAGCGACAGGTTGTGCGAGCCGCCGGCGTTGCCGGTGGTCTTCATGCCGAGCTTGCGGGAGGAATACGTGGAAAGGAAATAGCCTTGCACCACGCCATCGGTCACGACATCGCGGCGACTTGTCTTGACGCCCTCCTCGTCGAAGGGCGAAGAGCCGACGGCACCGATGATATGCGGATCTTCCACGACCTGAATGTGCGGCGCAAAGACCTGCTTGCCCAGCGCGCCGAGCAGAAAACTCGATTTCCGGTACAGCGCGCCGCCCGATACCGCCTGCACAAAGGAACCGAGCAGTCCGGCGGCCAGCGGCGCCTCGAACAGCACCGGGCATTTGCGCGTATCCAGCTTGCGGCCGTTCAGCCTCGCCAGCGCACGTTCAGCGGCGTAACGGCCGATGTCTTCCGGTCTGGCGAGTTTTTCCGGATCGCGCGTGGAAGAATACCAGTCGTCACGCTGCATGTTGGCGCCCTTGCCGGCAATCGGAGCCACCGATATCGTATGCCGCGAATAGGGATAGCCGCCCATGAAACCGCGGGTGTTGGCGGCCACGAAATGCGATTGCTGCGCGTACACGCTCGCGCCTTCGCTGTTGGTGATGCGTTTGTCGACGGCAAATGCCGCCGCTTCGCAACGCTGCGCAATATCGACTGCGTCCTCCGTGGAAATCAGCCATGGATAGCACAGCTGCAGGTCGCGCGGATGCATCTCCAGCGTATCGGCGTCCGGCAGCCCGGCGCAATCGTCTTCCGCGGTGAAGCGCGCGATGTTGTAGGCTGCCTCGACCGTATCCTGCAAGGACTTTTGCGAAAAATCCGAAGTGCTGGCATCGCCGCGCCGGATGTGCCGTTCCTCGCCCAGATAGACGGTCACGCCGATGCCCTTGTCCTTGTTCTGCTCGATGGTTTCGATATTGCCTTTGCGCACCGTCACGGCCAGGCCGTTGCCCTCGCTGATTTCGACTGCGGCATCGGTGGCGCCCTTTTCCTTGGCAAAACGCAGCACATCCTGCGCAAGTTGTCTCAGCTGGTCCTGGCTATGGGTAAATACGGGGTTGCTCATGGGCTTGTTTTTTTGGGAAGTCGATCAAAACAGTTATCATAACAGTCGTTCACAGAATGGCTTTGATTCATTATGGTTAATCCCAACAGAGGCGCGGTCGGTTTTCAGTCGAGCGAGTTCGAACAGAAGTACGACCGCCCATCCAAATCCCAGCTCAAGCGCGAAATGACTGCCCTGCAGGAACTGGGCGAAGAGCTGGTTTCTCAACCGAAGGACCGCGTGATGCGCGTGCCGATGCCGGAAGACGTACGTGAAGTCATACTTGATTGCCAGAAAATCAAGGATCACGAAGGACGCCGCCGCCAGCTGCAGTTTGTCGGCAAGAAGATGCGCTCGCTCGAAGACGACGAAGTCGCCGCCATCCAGAGAGTCCTCGATGGCTGGAAGGGCGCGTCCAAGTCCGAAACGGCGGCCATGCATGCACTCGAACGCCAGCGCGAGAACCTGCTGGCCAACGATCAGGCGCTCACCGACCTGAAAGCGCAGCATCCGGAAATCGATATCCAGCAGTTGCGCACCCTGATCCGCAACGCGCGCAAGGAGCAGGCGGAAAACAAGCCGCCCAAGGCGTATCGCGAGATCTTCCAGATCCTGAAGCAGTTGCAGGGGCAGCCCACCACGTCCACGGAAGAACAGCATGGCGAAGCAGACGAAGACTAATCCGGACGAGCTCCTGATCGGGCTGATTTCGATCTCGGACCGCGCATCGAGCGGCGTCTACGAGGACCAGGGTATCCCCGCCCTGCGCGACTGGTTCACCTCCGCCCTCGCCAGCCCATGGAAAATGGAATCGCGCCTGATCCCGGACGAACGTTCCGCGATCGAAAAGACCCTGATCGACCTCGTCGACAACGTCGGCTGCGACCTGGTACTCACGACCGGCGGCACCGGTCCCGCGCGACGCGATGTCACGCCGGAGGCGACGCTCGCAGTCGGCACCAGGGAAATGCCCGGCTTCGGCGAACAGATGCGCCAGATCAGCCTGAAATTCGTGCCGACGGCGATCCTTTCGCGCCAGGTCGCGGTGATCCGTGAAACGGCAGACCATGCGGCGCTCATCATGAACCTGCCGGGCCAGCCGAAATCGATCAAGGAGACGCTGGAAGGCTTGAAAGATGCGGACGGCAAGCAGGTCGTATCGGGCATTTTCGCGGCGGTACCTTACTGCATCGACCTGATCGGCGGGCCGTACATCGAGACCCATGACGCGGTGTGCAAGGCATTCCGGCCCAAGTCGGCCATTCGCCAGAAGTAATCGGCGCATAGCCGAGGAAGGCACATGACACACGTACCGCTGGAAACCATCGAAATCGAAACAGCGCCCAATCCGGCGGTGTCGATCATCTGGCTGCACGGACTGGGCGCCGACGGCAATGACTTCGTGCCGATCGTGCACGAACTCTACCTCGCCGGCTGCCCGCCGATCCGCTTCATTTTCCCGCACGCGCCGGTCATGCCGGTGACGATCAACGCCGGCTACATGATGCGCGCGTGGTACGACATTCTCGGCGTCGACCTGGTGCAACGGGAGGATGAAGTCGGGCTGCGCCGCTCGCAGACCATGGTGGAACACCTGATCGCGCAGGAAAAGGCGCGCGGCATCGACTCACGCCACATCATCCTCGCCGGTTTTTCGCAGGGGAGCGCGATGACGCTGCAGACCGGCCTGCGGCATCCCGAACGGCTCGCGGGATTGCTATGCCTCTCCGGTTACCTGCCTCTGCACGCCACGCTGCCCACCGAACGCCACGGCGCCAATCACGACACGCCCATATTCATGGCCCACGGCCGCGACGATCCGATCGTGCCGATCGACCGCGCGGAAAAGTCGCGCGACATTCTGCTTTCGCTGGGATATCGCCTCGAGTGGCACGCGTACCCGATGCAGCATGCGGTATGTGATGAAGAACTGGAAGACATCAGTGCCTGGCTCAGGCGCACGCTCGCTTGAGCGGCGCCGTTCGGGCACTTGATCTTATTTGAACACCACGGTCTTGTGACCGTTGAGCAGGATGCGATGCTCGACGAAGCATTTCACTGCCCGCGCCAGCACCACGCATTCGACATCGCGGCCGATCGCCGTCAGGGTATCGGGCTCCATGGCGTGATCCACGCGCTCCACGTCCTGCTCGATGATCGGACCTTCATCCAGGTCGCCGGTCACGAAGTGCGCCGTGGCGCCAATCAGCTTCACACCGCGCTCGTGCGCCTGGTAATACGGCTTCGCCCCCTTGAAGCTGGGCAGGAAGGAATGATGGATGTTGATCGCCCTTCCCTTCAGACCTTCGCACATCGCGGGCGACAGGATCTGCATGTAGCGTGCCAGCACGACCAGGTCGATTTCGTTGGCCTTCACGATTTCAAGAATGCGCTCTTCCTGCGCACGCTTGGCCTCCGGTGACGCACCGGTGGCCAGCGGCAGGAGATCGGA
>JAKACN010000387.1 GCA_021821365.1 Pseudomonadota bacterium
TGGACGCGGCCATCGTGATGATCGAGAACGCCCACAAGCACCTGGAGCGGCTGCCGGCCGGACACACGGTCAAGGAGCGCGCCGAAGCGATGATCGACGCCTGCAAGGAGGTCGGGCCCGCCCTCTTCTTCTCGCTGCTGATCATCACCGTGTCGTTCCTGCCGGTGTTCACGCTGGAGTCGCAGGAAGGCCGCTTGTTCTCGCCGCTGGCCTACACCAAGACTTTTGCAATGGCTGGTGCGGCACTGCTGTCGATCACGCTGGTGCCGGTGCTGATGATGCTGTTCATCCGCGGCAAGATCATGCCGGAGGCGAAGAACCCGGTGAACCGCTTCCTGATCTGGGCCTATCGGCCGATGATCCAGGCCGTGATGCGCTGGAAAAAACTGACCATCCTCGCCGCGCTCGTCACGCTGATCGTCTCGGTGTACCCAGCAATGAAGCTGGGCAGCGAATTCATGCCGACGCTCAATGAAGGCACGCTGCTCTACATGCCGGCCAGCCTGCCGGGCATGTCGATCACCAAGGCGGCCGAGGTGATGCAGACGCAGAACAAGATCATCAAGAGCTTCCCCGAGGTGGAATCGGTGTACGGCAAGGCGGGCCGCGCCAACACCGCGACCGATCCGGCGCCGACCGAGATGTTCGAGACGGTGATCAACCTGAAGCCGCAATCCGAGTGGCGGCCCGGCATGACGGTCGACAAGCTGATCGCCGAAATGGACAAGGCGCTGCAGTTCCCGGGCGTCTCGAATGCGTGGACCATGCCGATCAAGGCGCGCATCGACATGCTGTCGACCGGCATCCGCACGCCGATCGGCATCAAGGTGTTCGGCAAGGATCTCGAGGAGATGGAGCGCGTCGCCAAGGAGATCGAAGCGGTCGTCAAGAAGGTGCCGGGCACCACCTCGGCCTTCGCGGAACGCATCACCGGCGGCTTCTACCTCGACATCGAACCGGATCGCGCGCAGCTGGCGCGCTACGGCCTGTCGGTCGGCGAGGTGCAGGACGTGATCAGCAGCGCGCTGGGCGGCGAAATGGTGACCACGACCGTCGAAGGGCGCGAGCGCTTCGGCGTGACCGTGCGCTATCCGCGCGAACTGCGCAGCGACCCCGAGCAGATCGGGCGCGAGGTGCTGGTGCCCACCATGGACGCCGGCATGATTCCGCTCGGCCAGCTGGCGAAGATCGGGGTGGCCAAGGGGGCGCCGGGCATCCGCACGGAAAACGCCTTGCTGTCGGCTTACATCTATGTGGACATCCGCGACCGTGACATCGGCAGCTACGTGGCCGACGCGCGCAAGGCGGTCGGCGAGCAGGTGAAGTTCCCGCCCGGCTACTACGCGACCTGGAGCGGCCAGTTCGAGTACATGGAGCGCGCGATCGCGAAGATGAAGATCGTGATCCCCGTGACGCTGCTGTCGATCTTCGTGCTGCTGTACCTGAACTTCCGGCGCCTGACCGAGACCCTGATCGTGATGCTGTCGGTGCCGTTCGCGCTGGTGGGCGGCGTGTGGCTGATGTGGCTGCTGGGATACAACCTCTCGGTCGCGGTCGCGGTCGGCTTCATCGCGCTGGCGGGCGTGGCGGCGGAAACGGGCGTCGTGATGCTGATCTACCTCGACCAGGCATGGGTGGAAACGCGCGTGCGCTGCAAGGAAGAAGGCCGGCCGCCCAAGGTGTCGGACCTGTACGAGGCGGTGATGGAAGGCGCGGTGGAACGCGTGCGGCCGAAGATGATGACGGTCGTCGCGATCATGGCGGGCCTGTTGCCGATCCTGTGGGGCACCGGCACCGGCTCGGAAGTCATGAGCCGCATTGCCGCGCCGATGGTGGGCGGCATGATTTCCTCGACGGTGCTCACGCTGGCGGTCATTCCGGCGCTGTATGCGCTGGTCAAGCAATGGCGGCTCAACAAGGGGTGGGAGCACTGAAGTTGTCACTAGCCACAAGAAGGTTCTTGTGGCTGCGGCCACGCAAATCATGATTGCATTAGTCATGATTTGCGTGGCGGGGATCTTGTGCTTGGTGGCCAATATTTGGCCAAAATTCTAAACAGGAGTATTTATGATGGGTTGGATAAAATCGATGATCGGTGTCGTATTGGCAATTTCATTGCTGGCGCTGGCGGGATGCGACACGCTTGGCGAGAACGGGTCCCAGAGCGGTGGCGGGTATGGTCGCCACTCCCATTCGCATTAACAGTCATCGCCAAGAGAGTGATGGTAATGATGACTTGACGGTGTTGCGTAGTTGACGTGCCTGCCCGGCTACAACGCTTTCGGTTGCAGTCGCGAACAGCTTTATCGTGCTGTTTCGAATCGTCGAGCCCATGGGACGCCAACGAAAGGCGCAAATAAGTCGGCGCAACTTGAGAAACCGGCTCGTACAGCTCGTGCCGGCTATCATAGGGCGATTATCAATGTCGCCATGGTCGATACGGGCATTGCGAACATCGCCGCCAGATGCCATTTTGGCATCTGGGAGAGTCGGAGGATCTGCATGATGAAGCACGGGCAAGTTCAAGCGGATGAAAAGGAGGTCTCGTGAAAATTCTTGTGGTCGAAGATGAGCATAAAACAGGCGACTACCTAAAACGGGGGCTGGACGAAGCCGGTTTCGTCGTCGACCTGGCGCGCGACGGTGCCGATGGTCTGCATCAGGCAATGACGGCGGAGTATGACTTGGTCGTCCTTGACGTTATGTTGCCGATCATGGACGGCTGGCAGGTGCTAAGCGCACTGCGCAAGGCCGGCAAGGAAATGCCGGTAATGTTCCTGACGGCGCGGGACCATGTGGAGCACCGCGTCAAGGGACTGGAGCTCGGCGCAGATGATTACCTGGTCAAGCCATTCGTATTTGCGGAGCTGCTGGCCAGGGTGCGCACCTTACTGCGGCGTAGCGCGAAAGGGAAGATCGCCGAGCGGTTGCAGGTCGCCGACCTTGAGCTGGACCTGCTGCGCCGGCGCGTGACGCGCGGTGGCAAGCGCATCGACCTGACGGCCAAGGAGTTCGCGTTGCTGGAATTACTGATGCGCCGTCAGGGCGAAGTGCTGCCGCGCTCGCTCATCGCCTCACAGGTGT
>JAKACN010000388.1 GCA_021821365.1 Pseudomonadota bacterium
CAGGTCGCAATGATGCTCCTTCGCCGCTTCGATGATCGCTTCATACGGATGGTCGCTGGAAGTGTATGCGACCGAACACGGCACGCCGGCTTCGCGCGCCGCGTTTTCAATCGATGCCAGGTAGGTCGCGGCGTGGACATTGCCGGCCTGGATGAACTGTTCTTTGGTGTCCTCCAGCATTTCAGTCTGATAGGTGATCAAATGAAATTCCGGCGTCACATGAAACCCGGTGACCTTGGCGCCGGTGTCCCTGGCAAACTGAATGCATTTCTTGATCGCGATTTCCGATGCTTCGGATCCGTCGGTCGGCAACAAAATATGCTTGAACATTTCTCGCTCCTTCCCTCTTCGATCATGGACCCGGAGTACTTTGCTCCGGTTTAGGACTCGCGCGGAGGCGAGTCCCTTGTGCACCCGCTACGACTCCGGCAGTTCCTCCCCCGCGCAGGTTTTCAGGATCAACTGGCTCTGCCGCATGCTCTCCGGAAGAATGATGCCTTCCTTGCGGGCAGGCAGGAGTCCGGACCAGTCCTTCTTGTCATAACTGTAGATTTCCGCAACGCCATCGAGCAACTCGTCTTCCCTGATGCCCTCTCGCGCCAGGTCACCTCGGCAGACATACACCATGCCGCCCTGCTCGCGCACGCGCTGCACCCATGCCAGGACATCCTTGTCGGCGCGGCCCCGGGTGACGCGCCGTACATCGCCACCCGACACGACCACCCAGAAGCGGTCGTTCGGCCCGTGCGCCGTATTGGCCAGCGCCTGGTTGAACGCCTGCTCGACCGAGGTGCCACGGCCGGCAACATAGACCGCTTCGTCCGACGCGAGCGACTGTGCCGCCGGCGCGGCGCCGGCGAGCATCAGGCTAAACTGCGCCAGCGCGCGCATGCCGCGGCGCGACGCGCCGGATTTGCATGCGTGCGACGCGCGAGATGACTTCAGATTCATGTATTCCTTTCCTTTTCGAATTGAGGTGGATGGCAGCGTTCCGCGCATCCGCCCCGGGGATCAACTAACTCCGCGGCATCCCGCCATCAGGCCGTGCCGGCGACCCGCTTCTTCTCCTCGTTGTTCAGTTCCAGGGCAAATGCCAGCGCGGTGTCCATGGTCGACAGATGCACCACGAACCATTGCGGCAGCAGCTCGACCGCATCGCGGCCTAACGCGACATCGCCCTCCACCACCCTCGGCTCGATATGATGCAGCGCGCTCAGCACGCGCGCATGCTGCTCGCGATGGCTGCGCAACCCGGGGTAGTCGAGCGCTTCCATCAGGGATTCCTCCTCGTGGAAGTCGGCCTCGATCCGCGCCACCAGTTCCTGGAAGGCCGCGCCGAAGTTCTCATCACCCACGCCGTCGAGCCGCATCAGGTCCTGGAGAAATTCCCGGTGGGCGGCGTCCAGTGCGGGGACACCCAGGGACATGTCCGGCGACCATCTCACTGAGTCCATCTCGAGCCTCGCCTTAACGGAAAACCAGAACGGGGATCGCCGAATTGACGAGCACCTTCTGCGTCTCGCTGCCGAGAAACAACTTGCTCAGCCCCTTGCGTCCATGCGATGCCATGAAGACGACGTCGCAATTGAACCGGTTGGCGGCCTTGACGATTTCTTCGTACGGCGCGAAGGATTCCGCGACCACGGTCTCGCACTTTACGCCAGCCGCGCCGGCGGCGGCCGCGATCTTGTCGACGTTCTTCCTTGCGACCGCGCGCGAGCGTTCCTCGTAAACTTCACGTTCGTCCGAGAACGCCATCTCCGACATCGGCGAGAGCGGATACGGCTCGCTGACGCAGATGCCGACGATACTTCCGCCGTAAGCCCCGGCGAATTCGACCGCGGCATTGATGGCCTTGTCCGATAGCGGCGATCCATCGGTGGGCACGAGAATTTTCCTGAACATAGTCGCTTTCGCAGTGGCCGGCCCCGTGAAAAATCCAGCTTCGCAGAATCCCTGATTAGCCTATGGTCATTTTAGGTAAATTCAGGGTCCGTTCAAGCGGGTTGCGTCGTTGCGCGTTCTGCTTTGCAATGATTGATTTGATCTGAGTCAAGGAAAGCCAAGTGTCCCCGATTTGCCCCGGGTGTATCGTATGGTGATGTATGGTGATGGCATACGCCAGCGTTTCGTCAGTGAAGGGAGAACACCATGTTCAAGACGATTCTTGTTCCCACGGACGGCTCGCCCAATTCGGAGAGGGCGATCAAGACCGCAGTCGAATTCGCCCGGCAGGTCGGCGGAAAACTGATCGGTCTCGCCGTCGCGGAACCCTATCCCTTTTCCCCGATTGCCGAGAATGCGTACCTCGGCGGATCGGAAGCCTTCGAGCAAAGATCGCTCGACGTCGCCAAAGGGCATGTCTCCCTGATCGCGTCCGCCGCGACGGCCGTCGGCGTGCCTTGCGAGACGATCGTGGCGCAGTCGGCGAATCCGCACGAGGAAATCGTCGACACGGCACAAAGACTCCATTGCGATGCGATCTTCATGGGTACGCATGGACGCAAGGGCTTGAGCAAGCTGTTCGCGGGCAGCGTCACGCAAAAGGTGATCGCCGCCTCGCCCGTCCCGGTGACCGTCGTCCGCTGAAGCGACTGCGCCGAACAAGGTTCACCGTTGCCGGCCATCGTCGTGTTGCAGGACATTCCTCGGCGCTGCCGCCGCTGCGGACGCCCCCCCTACGCTGAGTATTGCCCCACCAGCGCGGCGCCTATTTTCTCCAGCGTCGCGCCCGTCGTCCCCGCGCCGCTGTCCACCTCGATGACGTGCTGGTATTCCTCCTGCAGTAGCGGTTCATGACCGGCAAGCTGCGACTCCAGCACTGCCAGCCCCGCATCCGACGCATCCTTGTTCAGGCGCATGCGTTCGACGATGCGCGCGCGCATGGTGCCTTCGGACGCCAGCACATCCAGAATCAGGAACGGGACGTCGAGTTCTTCCGCCAACTGCCGGAAGTGCACGCGCTGTTCGTGCCGCAGGAAGGTAGCGTCGACGATGACGCGATATCCGCTCCGCATCACCTGCCTGGCCAGCCTGGCGAGCGCCGCGTAAGTGTCGCGTGTCCTTGAAGTATTCAGAATA
>JAKACN010000117.1 GCA_021821365.1 Pseudomonadota bacterium
GACATCGGGCAATTGCCTGCGTCGGCAACCGGCGACGAAGCTGTACAATTCGGCACAGACGCGACTGCAAAACTGCGTACCGTATCTTCCGTTCGTGATGAAGGCCGCGTTTGCGCAGCCGCAAATCCGTCCCTCCTCGCACTGCTAACGTGAAGCCACCGCTTCCCGCACGAGGAGGAACCACCATGCAAACCTTCATTCTTCTGACCCGCCTTTCCCCCGAAGCACTGAAATCGCCCAGCGCCATGGAGGACTTCGAAAAACGTGCTGTCCAGCACATCGAGCAGGAATGCCCTGACGTGAAATGGGTGCAAAGCTATGCCTTGCTGGGGCCATACGATTACCTGGACATCTTCACCGCGCCCGACATGAACGCCGCGCTCAAGGTTTCCGCCATGATCCGCACCTTCGGCCGCGCACACTCTGAAATCTGGGGCGCCACCGACTGGAACAGCTTCAAGGGAATACTGCATTCGCTGCCGGCGCGTTGATTTCTGCCGGTTCGGTGAGGTAGATATTTTGCCCACAAAATACACAAAAAACACAAAAAAAATCGATAAGAAATTTTCGTGTTTTTCGTGGGACACGCCGAGTGTTTTCGTGGACAATGTGTTTGCAGGTCCGGAGATCGACATTCATTGGTAAACACCGTCCACGGCAAGGCACATAAAGCGCTCTTCAATTTTTCCGAGGCTATTGTGCGGCCCCCGAGCATTCACCCACCGCCCGCTCGTCGTCGCGCACGATGTCTGCGCAGTGCGATGCCGTAGCGCACGAGCGCGGCTTCGAATGCGGCGAAATCTTTCGATCTCGGGCGGTCCTTGCGATAGACCTCTTTCAGGCGCTGCAGGATGCGTGCCGGATCGTCCACGCTCTTGTTGACGTAGCCGAGCGCTTTCGCCGCCTGAATCACGCGGTCGGATGGCAGCGAGTTCGCCTTCGGCCAGATGCCGCGCAGTTCACGCAGGAAGATATTGGTGGTGACCTCGCCAATGCCCTTGCCGAGATCCATGACGCGCCGTTCCAGGTCGATTTCACTCCCGGCGCTGTCATGCAGGGCATTGAGATTGCCCTTGTACTGCCGCACCAGGTTCTCGTTGAGGTCGAGCAGTTTTGTCGCGGTCTTGAAGTCGTAGCGCGTGTAGCCGCCGCGGTCGAGCAGTTCGACCAGCCGGTCCCAGCCGGCGTCCAGCATCTTGCGCGGCACGAGCACGCCGGCCTGCTCGAATTCCTGCCAGGTGCGTACGGCAATCGACTCCGAGATTCGTGCTCCGAACAGGATCGCCGCGATGAACCACTTGTAAATCTCGATCGGGGCGGCGCCCGACAGGTCGATGCCGAGTTCGTCCGCGTAGGTGCCACCAACCTGCCGGATCAGTAGCGACGGACGGACGGCGTCGATGCCCGGACCCGCGAGACTGCCGAGGCCATGCCCGACTGCCTCGCGCGCTGCACGAGCCTCGCGTCGCGCGGAAAGCGGATTGTCATTGTGCGTATTCATCCCTTGATGCAGACCCTCGGCTCCAGCCGCGCCACGATGTGCGCCAGTCCGGCCTCGCCGGCGGCCTCGACCACTTCGCTTACGTCCTTGTAGGCGTCGGGCGCTTCCTCCGCGACGCCGCGCATCGACGGACTGCGGATCAGGATGCCGTGCTGTTCCAGCGTATCCGCAATGCGCCTTCCACCGAAGCGGCGAAGCGCCTCGTGCCGGCTCATGCTGCGGCCCGCGCCGTGGCAGGCGGAGCCGAAGGACATGTCCATCGACCGCGCCGTTCCTGCAAGCACATAGGATGCGGTGCCCATGCTGCCGCCGATCAGCACCGGCTGGCCGTGCGGCCGCAGGTGCGGCGGCAGCGACGGATGACCGGGGCCGAAGGCGCGCGTCGCGCCCTTGCGATGGACGAAGAGTTGCCGCGTCGCGCCATCCACCATGTGCTCTTCCACCTTGCAGGTGTTGTGCGAGACGTCATACAGCAGCGACAGGTCCGCCTGCGGGAAAATGCGGGCAAAGACGCCGCGCGTGATGTGCGTCAGGATCTGGCGATTGGCCAGCGCGCAATTGATGGCAGCGCGCATCGCGCCCAGGTAGCGCCGCCCGAGTTCGGAATGGATCGGTGCGCAAGCCAGCTCGCGGTCCGGCAGCACGATGCCGTGCTGCTGCGCGACCCAGGCCATCTCGCGCAGGAATTCGGTGCCGATCTGATGGCCCAGCCCGCGCGAGCCGCAATGGACGCTGACCACGACATCGCCGACATGGAGTCCGAATCCTTCGGCAATGCGCTCGTCGAGAATATCCGCGACCCGCTGCACTTCGAGATAATGGTTGCCCGAACCGAGCGTGCCCATTTCGTCGCGCTGCCGGTGCTTCGCCGCGTCGGAAACCGCGCCCGGATCGGCGCCTTCCATGCGGCCACCTTCCTCGATGACGTGCAGGTCGTCCCGCGTGCCGTAGCCGCGCGCAACCGCCCATTGCGCACCGCCGGACAGCATGGCGTCCATCTCGGAAGGGTTGAGCCGTATCGTGCCGTGGCTGCCCACGCCGGCGGGAATATCGCGGAACAAGGCCTCGGCGAGCGCCTCCTTGCGCGGTTCAAGGTCGCTGTCCTTCAGGCCGGTCTGCAACAGGCGCACGCCGCAGGAGATGTCGAAGCCGACGCCGCCGGCGGATACCACGCCTCCCTGTTCCGGATCAAAAGCCGCCACGCCGCCGATCGGGAAACCGTAGCCCCAATGCGCGTCCGGCATCGCATAGGCCGCCTTCACGATCCCCGGCAGCATCGCCACGTTGCAGATCTGCTCGCGGACCTTTTCGTCCATCGCTTGCATCAATGCCTCGGTGGCGAAGATGATGGCCGGGACACGCATACCGTCTTGCGGAGGCAATTCCCACATCGTTGCCGTCTGACGGATAAAAGCGGAAGTATCCATGTCGCGAATCAGACATCCACCACGCATTGCGCGATCCAGCGCCCGTCCGAAGCCTGCTCCACCTTCAGCTCGGTGAGCGTCGCGCCCTTCGGCTCCACGGCGGGGCGGTGGCGTTCCACGTCGACCGGCTCGCCCCATGCGGTGCCATGGAGCGCCGCACCCTCCCGGGTCAGTACAAATCGCCTGAACAGCATGCCGCGCGTGGCCATCTCGTAAATCAGCGCATTGATCCAGTCAAGGAAGAGGAAGTCGTTGTCCGGGCTGCTGCAATGAATGTCGACGGCCTGCAAGGCGCGCACGGTATCCGGCTCGGTGACGACGGCAGTCAGGGCCAGCGCGGCCTGCTCGAATGCCTGCACCATGGTCGCGCCGCTACCGCGAATGCCGATATCCGCACCATGGCGGAAATGCTCCCAGGTTTCTGCGGCGGCTGCATCGTGCGGCATCGCGTCCCCAATCTGCGCTGGAGAATCAAATCCAGATTAGGCGCCTCGCCCGGGGTAGCATTGAGATCGCTCAATGCCGAGGACGGTCCCTATCGCCGCGTAGCGGAAACGCGATGCATTCCGGTTTGGCCATCGCCGCGGGCACGGGATGCAACCGCGGCATAGCGGCAGGCAACATCCGATGATCTGGCGCAATGATGGCATCGCCGTTCAATCCTAGGATGGGGAAAGGCAACGCTCTCCGCTGACGAAAAATGACCATGTCCTCCGCCCTGCCGGCATCGCAGCTCTACCAGCCTTGCGATTCCGAGAAGCTTCCCTTCCTCACCACCGCCGATCTCGCCGACCTCGGCGAAATGATCGGACAGATGCGCGCCATGGACGCGGTGCGCTTCGGCGCCGGCATCCGCCACGAAGGCTACAACATCTTCGCGCTCGGGCCTTCCGGCCTCGGCAAGCGCACCATGGTGCATCAGTTCCTCGAAAAGAAGGCGAGCGGCGAACCCGGCCCCGACGACTGGTGCTACGTCAACAACTTCGCACAGCCGCATATTCCGCGCGCGCTCCGGTTGCCGTCCGGACGAGGCACCGCACTGCGGGCGCAGATGGACCAGTTGATCGATTACCTGGAATCCGCCATTCCGGCGCTGTTCGAGAGCGACGAATACCGCGACAAGATCGGCGCGATCCAGGAAGAATTCAGCAAGCAGCAGGAACAGGCGTTGGGCGAACTGGAAAAGCAGGCGCATGAGCAGGAAACGGTCCTGATGCGCACGCCGGGCGGCTTCGCGTTCGCACCGACTCGTTTCCACGAAATCATGCCGCCGGACGAGTACGACAAGTTGCCGGAAAAGGAAAGGAAGCAGATCGAGGAAAAAATCGCCGGCCTGCAGGAGCAACTGGAAAAAATCCTGCGCCGCCTGCCGCAATGGCACAAGGAGCGCACGGAGCACATCAAGCAGCTCAACCGCGACACCATCCTGTCCGCCGTCGAGCATGCGATGAACGAAGTGCGCATGGCCTTCAGCGACCTGCCGCAAGTGCTGTCCTATCTCGACGTGGTACAGCTGGACGTGATCGACCATGCGGACGATTTCCGCAAGCAGGAAGAACAGGTGGCACCCGGCATCGCCGTCCTCACGGCGCACGAAGACTTCCGGCGCTACCAGGTGAACGTGCTGGTGTCGAACGGCAGACACGGCGGCGCGCCTATCGTCAGCGAGGACAACCCGACCTACAGCAATCTCGTCGGACGCGTCGAGCACATGTCCCAGCTCGGCGCGCTGGTCACCGACTTCACCCTGATCAAGCCGGGCGCGCTGCACCGCGCCAACGGCGGCTACCTGCTGCTGGACGTGCGCAAGGTGCTGATGCAGCCTTTCGCCTGGGAGGGATTGAAGCGGGCGCTGAAGTCGCGCGAGATCCACATCGAATCGCTGGGCCAGGCCTACAGCCTGATCAGCACCGTCTCGCTGGAACCGGAGCCGATCCCGCTCAATGCCAAGATCGTGCTGTTCGGCGACCGCATGTTCTACTACTTGCTGCAGGAATACGATCCCGAATTCGGCGAACTGTTCAAGGTCGCGGCAGACTTCGAGGAGCGCATCGAGCGCAATGCCGATACCCATCTGCTCTACGCGCGCATGGTCGCCACGCTGGTGCGCCAGGAATCCCTGCTGCCCTTCGACCGCGGCGCGGTGGCGCGCGTCATCGAGCATGGCGCGCGCCGGATTGGCGACGGCGAGCGGCTGTCCACCCATATGGGCAGCGTGAAGGATCTGCTGCGCGAAGCCGACTACTGGGCACGCGAGGAAGGCCGGAACGTGGTGAAGGCGGTCGACGTGCAGCGTTCGATCGACACGCAGATCCGCCGGCAGGACCGCCTGCGCGACCGGCTGCACGAGGAAATCCTGCGCAACACCTTGATGATCAGCACCGACGGCGCGGTCACCGGCCAGGTCAACGGCTTGTCCGTGCTCGAACTCGGCGGCTTCGCCTTCGCGCAGCCGACGCGCATCACGGCCACGGCACGGCTCGGCGAGGGTGAGCTGCTCAACATCGAGCGCGAGGTCAAGCTGTCCGGCGCGATCCATTCCAAGGGCGTGCTGATCCTGTCGTCGTTCCTTGCGTCGCGCTATGCGAAGAACCAGCCCATGGCCCTATCCGCCAGCCTGGTGTTCGAACAGTCCTACGGCATGGTCGACGGCGACAGCGCCTCCATGGCCGAGCTGTGCGCACTGCTGTCGCGGCTGGCCGACGTGCCAATCAGGCAGTCGCTGGCGATGACCGGCTCGGTCAACCAGCTCGGGCAGGCGCAGGCCATCGGCGCGGTCAACGAAAAGATCGAAGACTTCTTCGACATCTGCAAGGCGCGCGGCCTGAACGGCGAACACGGCGTGCTGATACCCGCCGCCAACGTCAAGCACCTGATGCTGCGCCACGACGTGGTGGACGCGGTCGAATCCGACAGCTTCCATGTCTACGCCTACGACGATGTGGACCAGGCCATCTCGCTGCTGACCGGCGTGGAGGCCGGCGTCGCGCAGGATGGCCGTTATCCGGATGGCAGCATCAATGCCAGGGTGGCGATCCAGATCGCGGAATTCGCCGAGTTGATGAAGGCATTCTCGAAACGCGAGGGGAGCAGGTCGAAGGACGGCAAGGATGTGGGTTGACGAAGGCCGGTGGCACGTTCGGATTAAGATCTATCGGTGTCCATGGAAAACACGGAAAGAAAAACAATTTGTCCACGAAAGACACGAAATACACGAAATACGCTCGTCGTGCCTCACGAAAAACATGAAAGACATAATAAAATTCAGGATATATTTCTAATGCCGTTCGGCTATGCCTGCTTGCGCAAGACGGTCATCTCTGCGGGGATCCATCGTGAGGCCGCTCCAGGAACTCAGCATGGGACCCCATCTTCACGGGGACGACACAAGAAAAAAATAACGCTAAGTGAACGGTATTGGAAATAAATGCCTGGATTGTTTCGTGCCTTTCGTGTCTTTCGTGGACAAATTGTTTTTTTTCCGTGTCTTCCGTGTTTTCCGTGGACAAACTCATTTACCATCCGCGTTTTTCCTGGACACGCCGGACGATAACCCGTATCGCTTTCATCCCACCTTCGCCCGCAGATACCCCAGCACATCATTCAAGGTCCGCAGCTTCGCGTAATCCGCCTCCGGGATGTCCACCTTCAGTTTCTGGTGCAGGCCGATCAGGAAGTTGAGCCAGTCCATCGAATCGAGGTCCACCTGTTCGCGCAACGGCTCGTCCGCGACGAGGGAATCCGCCTCGACTTCCGGCGCGATGGCGGTGAGCGTGGACAGTACCGTGGAGAGAAGCTCCTGTTGGTCCATGGCCATCCCTTCAGAGTTGTTCCGGCCGCTGTAGCCATTCGCGCACTTCCGCGAGGAACAGCGCGCCGCGATGGCCGTCGGAAACGCGATGATCGGCGGCCAGGCTGGCCGTCATGGCTGGCATCGCGCACAGCGTGCCATCGACGGCCCAGGGGATGTCGCGAATCCTGCCGAAACCGACCAGCGCCACCTGCGGCGGATAGATGATCCCGTATACCGCATCCACGCCCTGCTCGCCGAGATTGGTTACCGTGATGGTCGGATCGGTCATCTCGGAACTGCGCAGCGAGCCGGCGCGGGCGCGCTTCACCAGGTCGGTCAGGTCCTGCATCAACTGCTCCGGTGTTTTGTCGGCGACGTCATGGATGGCGGGAGCGATGAGTCCACCCTGCCGCAGCGAGATCGCCACGCCGACATGGATGGCCGTCGAGTGTCGATAGGTGCCGTCGATATAAAAGCCGTTCAGGTCGGGATACTTGCGCAGCGCCAGCGCGACGGCTTTCAGCTGCAGCACCGCCATCAGGAGGCGTTCCGTGATGGCGCGCTTCTCGTTTGCCGCCGCGAGCCATTGCTGCGCCGTGCGCATCGGCACGGTATCGCTCAGGTAGTAGTGCGGAATCTCTTTCTTCGAACGGCTCATGGCCGCCGCGATTGCCCTGCGCATCTCGGCCTGCCTGTCGGGCGCGGCTGCCGGCGCCTTCCCTTCAAGCCGTTGCACGTCCTGCAACGTGACCGCGCCATCCGGGCCGGTGCCAACCACGCTGTCGAGGGCAATGCCGTGCTCCTCCGCGTGCCTGCGTGCCGCAGGCGAGATCCTGCGCCGCGCGGCGGACGGTGCTGCTGCCGGCTCCGCACCTGCATGACGTTGCGCCGTTTCGGGAGACTCGCCGGACTCCAGCAGAGTGAACAGCACGGCACCGACCGGCAGGGTAGCGCCCGGCTGCGCCAGCAGCTCGAACACCGTGCCCTCCTGCCAGCTCTCCACGTCGACCGCCGCCTTTGAGGTATCGACTACAGCGATCACCTGCCCGCGCCGCACCGTGTCGCCGGGCTTGATCTGCCACTGGAGCAGTTTTCCCTCGTCGACGTCGGCGCCGAGGAATGGCAGCTTGAATTCGATCATGTCTTGCCTACCACTTGTCGGGCTGCCGCCGCAATCGTCAGCGCCTGCGGCAAGGCGGCTTCCTCGAGATGGCGCGGGTACGGGATCGGCACTTCCGCGCTGCACACCCGCGCCGGCGGCGCATCGAGTTCGTAGAACGCCTCTTCGGCGATGCGTGCGACGATTTCAGCCGCGAGGCTGCCCGTTCGCCAGCCCTCGTCCACTACCACAGCGCGATGCGTCTTGCGCACCGAGGCGAGGATCGTGGCGGAGTCCAGCGGGCGCAGCACGCGCAGGTCGATCACTTCGGCGTCGATTCCCTCCTCGGCCAGGTGTTGCGCCGCCTCCAGCGCTTTCGGCAGGCAGCCGCTCCAGGCGACGATGCTCACGTCGGCGCCGGTGCGCCGCGCGACGGCCGAGCGGATGTCGCAGGCTGCGGGGACGATGTCCTCTTCCATGTTGTAGAGCTGCGCATGCTCGAAGATGATGACGGGGTCGGGGTCGGCCAGCGCCGGCGCGAGCATGCCGCGCGCGTCCGCCACCGTTCCCGGCGCGAGCACCTTGATGCCGGGAATGTGCGCATACCAGCCTTCCAGGCTGTGCGAATGCTGCGCCGCGACCTGCCGGCCGGCGCCGGTCGCCATGCGGATCACCAGCGGCACATGGAACTGGCCGCCCGACATGTGCCGCATCGCAGCCGCGGTGTTGACGATCTGGTCCAGCGCCAGCATGCTGAAATTGACGGTCATCACCTCGACGATGGGGCGCATGCCGCCCAGCGCGGCGCCGATGCCCGCGCCGACGAATCCAAGTTCGGACAGCGGCGTGTCGCGGATGCGTTCCGGGCCGAATTCCTCCAGAAAGCCTTTCGACACCGCATAGGTGCCGCCATACTTGCCGACATCCTCGCCCATCAGGAACACGCGCGGGTCGGTGGTGAGCGCCTCGCGCAAGGCCTGGCGCATGGCTTCGCGATAGCTCATCTTCATGGCCGCACCTCCGGCGAATAGACATCCTGCGTCAATGCTTCGACCGGCTCCCACGGCGATGCCTCGGCGAAGGCGATCGCCGCCTCCACTTCGCGCCATGCCTGTGCATCGATGGACTGCAGTTCCGCGTCCGTCAGCAGGTGTTCCTGCTTCAGCAGCGCGGCAAAACCGTCGATCGGGTCGCGCTTCTTCCATTCCTCGATCTCCGCCTTGTCCCGGTACAGGTCGGGGTCGAACATGGAATGCGGACGGAAACGATAGGTCTGCAGCTCGACGAAGAACGGCCCCTCGCCGGCGCGCACCTGCTGCGCCGCCTGCCGCACCGCCTCGTACACCGCGCGCACGTCCATGCCGTCCACCTTGATCACCGGAACCCGGTAGCTGGCCGCCTTGACGCAGAGGTCGGTCTGCGATTCCGAACGGGCGAGCGCCGTGCCCATCGCGTAGAAATTGTTCTCGCACAGAAAGAGCACCGGCAGCTTCCACAGCGCGGCGAGATTCATCGATTCATGGAAAGCGCCCTCCGCCATCGCGCCTTCGCCAAAGAAGCAGGCATTCACGCGCCGGATGCCCTGCATCCTGTCGGCCAGCGCGAGGCCGACAGTGAGCGGCAGGCCGCCGCCGACAATCGCATTGCCGCCGAAGAAGTGCGTTGCGCGGTCGAACAGATGCATCGAGCCGCCGCGTCCGCGCGAACAGCCATCGCGCTTGCCGAACATTTCCGCCATGATCGCGTTCATCGACACGCCACGCACCAGCGCATGGCCGTGTTCGCGATAGGTTGCAACAATGTTGTCACCGGCATCGAGCGCATGCAACGCACCCACCGCGACCGCTTCCTCGCCGATATAGAGATGCAGAAATCCGCGAATCTGGCCGCTTCCATACAGTTCCGCCGCTTTCTCTTCCATGCGGCGGATGCGCAGCATGTCGGTGAGGAAGGCCAGCGATAGCGCCTTGTCGAGCACGGCATTCATGATTGCCCTTCGAGCGTGGACGTGTCGCCTTCCAGCGTAGAAGTGTCGCCCTCCGGCAGGCCGAGTTCGCGTGCCTTCAGCAGGCGGCGCATGATCTTGCCGCTGCGCGTGCGCGGCAGTGACGGCAGGAAGTCGATTTCCTTCGGCGCGACGGCGGCGCCGAGGCGCTTGCGGGCATGGCCGAGCAATTCCATGCGCAGAGCGTCGCTCGCCTCGAAGCCGCTTTTCAGCGACACGAATGCCTTGACCATTTCGCCCACGGTTTCATCCGGCTTGCCGATCACGCCGGCTTCGGCGACCGCGGGATGTTCCATCAACGCGCTTTCGACTTCGAAGGGGCCGATCAGGTGGCCGGCGGATTTGATCACGTCATCCGCGCGGCCCACGAACCAGAAATAGCCGTCGGCATCGCGCTTCGCCAGGTCGCCGGTCAGATAGAGTTCGCCCGCGAAGGATTTGCGGTAGCGCTCCTCATTGTTGAGATAGCCGCGGAACATCGACGGCCAGCCGCGCTTCAGGGCCAGTTCGCCCTGCGTGTCGGGCGTATCGATGATGCGCACCCGGCCCTGCGCATCGCGCTCGACGATGCAGGCATCGATGCCGGGAAGCGGCCTGCCCATCGAGCCGGGCTTGATGTCGAAGGCCGGCGTGTTGGCGATCATGATGCCGCCGGTCTCGGTCTGCCACCAGTTGTCGTGGATCGGCAGGCCGAGCACTTCCTGGCCCCACCAGACCGCTTCCGGATTGAGCGGTTCGCCCACGCTGGCGATGAAGCGCAGCTGCGGGAAGACATACTTGCGCGGAATGTCGTCGCCCGCCTTCATCAGCATACGGATCGCCGTGGGTGCCGTGTACCATACTGCCACCGTCTGCTCCTGCAGGATGCGGTACCAGCGCTCAGCGTCGAAATCGGCTTCATCCACGACCGACGTCACGCCATGCAGCAGCGGCGCGATGATGCCGTACGATGTGCCCGTCACCCAGCCCGGGTCGGCGGTGCACCAGAAAATATCGTCTGGATGCAGGTCGAGCGCAAACCTGCCGGTGGCCCAGTGCGTGACCGCCGCCTCGTGCACATGGACCGCGCCCTTCGGCGCGCCGGTGGTGCCGCTGGTGAAGTGCAGCAGCGCCATGTCCTCGGGCTGCGTCGGCGCAACATTGGCTGTGTCGCCAGCCTGCTCCATCAGGCGCTGCAGGTCGGCCGTACCGGGAATGTCGCCCGACGCCTGCGCCAGCAGGACATGCCGCAGGCCCGGCAGCCGCTCGCGGATCTTCTCCACCTTGCGGCGATACAGCGACTCGGTGGTCACCAGGACCCTGGCATCGCCAAGCGTCATGCGCGTGGCGATGGGTTCCGGTCCGAAGGCGGAAAACAGCGGGCACGCCACTGCGCCATATTTCAGACTCCCCAGCACGGCGATATACAGTTCCGGTATGCGGCCTGCCAGGATGAAGACGCGCTCTCCCTTGCCAACGCCGAGCGCTCCGAGGAGATTGGCAAAGCGGTTCGTCTGCCGTGCCAGTTCGCCGTAGGTCATGGTGCGCTCGGCGTCCGTTCCCAGGAAGCGGAACGCGACACAGTCCCCTGCTCCGCCGGCAACGTGACGGTCGACCGCTTCATACGCCATATTGATGCCGCCGCCCGGCAAGCCGGCCAGTCCTGATCGCGCTTTTTCCCAGGAGAACTCGCGCCGAGCTTCGGCGTAATCGACCCAGTTCGGCGCCACGCCGAAATCGGATGCGGTCTTGCGGATGACGGAGGCGCGTTCCATGCTGCCCTTCCTCTCGTACCTTGCTCTAAACCATTGTCCCGCCGGCGGACGTCGCGCTATTGATCGGCATCAAAAGCGGATAGGCCGGCCATTCGCGCCAACGGCCGCTTGCCGCGCCGGAAGCATGGAGTGCCGCTGCAGCGCAGGAGGAAATTGTTTGGCGGATTTCAGGTCTTACCGCCAGACCTGTCCATTTCGGGGATTGCTCCATGTCCATGTCTGTCGCGTCGCAGCACGCCACTGCCCACGCCACCGCCTTCACGCTCGACCGCTCACGCTTCGACGGCGTGCTGTTCGACCTCGACGGCGTCGTCACGAGAACGGCCACGGTGCACGCGCGCGCGTGGAAAGCCATGTTCGACGATTTCCTGCGCGCATGGGGGAAGCAGAACGGCGGCGAGCAGGCGCCATTCGACGTCGTACAGGATTACAGCCGTTACGTCGATGGCCTGCCGCGCGAGGAAGGCGTGCGCCGCTTCCTTGCCTCGCGCGGGATTTCCCTTCCGCAAGGGCAGGCTTCCGATCCGCCGGATGCGCAGACGGTCTTCGCCCTGGCCACGCGGAAAAACAGGTTGCTTCTCGATCTGATCCATAGCCAGGGCGTCGAGGTATATCCCTCGACGGTGGATCTGATCCACGCCTTGCGCGACCGCGGCTTTCGGATTGCGGTCGTTTCCTCCAGCGCCAACTGCCGCGAGATCCTGGCATCCGTCGGATTGCTGGCACTGTTCGATGCGCGCGTCGATGGCATCGACCTCGCGCGCGGCGAATTGCGCGGCAAGCCGGCGCCGGATACCTTTCTCGAAGCAGCACGCCGCCTTGGCGCGACGCCGGCGCGTGCGGTAGTCGTGGAAGATGCCGCTGCCGGTATCGAGGCGGGACGCGCCGGCCACTTCGGCGCGGTGATCGGCGTGGATCGCCTGGGACGCCCCGACGCGCTCGCGCGGGCCGGCGCCACCGTGGTGGTCGAAGACCTGTCGCAGATCGCGGCAGGTACGGACTGCGATTCGGGCCGGGCCGAACCATGAACCACCTTTCGTCCGGGATGCCGCAGCCGGCGGCTGAAGCGCCGTTCCAGCCGACCGACGACCCACTCTGGCTGATGATCGACAACGAATTCACGCCGGCGCGCGAGCATGAATTCCAATCGATGTTCTGCGTCGCCAACGGCTATCTCGGCCAGCGCGGCTCGCTGCCGTTCGGTGCCGCCACCTCGACACCGACCGTCTTCATCGCCGGCGTATTCGACGTCGTCCCGCCCTCCTCCTTGCCGGAACTGGTCGCGGTGCCGGGCTGGACCTTGCTATGGGCGGGCACGGCGTCGGATGCGCCGGGCGGGCAAGGATTCACCCTCCTGGAGCATCGCCGCATGCTCGACATGCGGCAAGGCGTGTTCCGCCGCGAGTTCCGGCTGCGCGACAAGAACGGCGGCGTCATCCACGTGCTCTTCCTGCGCCTCGCCTCGCTCGCGGATCGGCATGTTCTATTGCAAAGCGCACTCTGCCTGTCGGAAACGCTGACGGGGCGACTGGTGGCCCGTTCGGGCTTCATGCCGCCTTCCGGCGCAATGGCAAAGACGTTTTCGCGCGATGCGGCCTGCCGTGCGACGCACTTCGGAGCGGTGCACGTGCTTGAAGGCAGCACGCAGACCGGCACCCGCATCGCCGTTGCCGTGGCGCCGCGGCTGGTGTCGCTGGCAGGCGGCAAGGCAGCGGCGCCGATCGCGCCGACGCCGGGAACGATGGACAGTACCGTCGAGGTCGAAATGGAGGCGGGACAAACCTGGCGCTACGACTGGGTGGAGGCATGCTGCACGACGCGCGAACTTGCGGATCCTGCGGAGGCTGCGACGGAACGGCTGGATACGCTGCTGGCGGGCGGCGTCATGCCGGCCATACAGCGTCACGTGGAAGCCTGGAAGCGGCGCTGGGATTCCGCCGACGTGCGCATCGACGGCGATGAGGACGCGCAACGCGCGATCCGCTTTGCCTGCTACCACCTGATCTCGGCCGTCAATCCCGCCGACGAGCGCGTCTCCGTCGGCGCGCGTGCGCTCACCGGCAACGGCTACAAGGGTCACGTATTCTGGGACACCGAAACCTATCTGCTGCCGTTCTACACCCTGACCGATCCGCCCTGCGCGCGCGCCCTGCTGATGTACCGCTTCCACACGCTCGACGCCGCCCGCCGCAAGGCGCGGCGTCTCGGCTATCGCGGCGCCCTGTACGCCTGGGAGTCGGCCGATACCGGCGACGACGTCACGCCGCCGTTCGCGACCACGCCGGTCGGCAAGGTCATTCCGGTGCGCACCGGCGAGCAGGCCCACCATATCAGCGCCGACATCGCCTATGCCGTCTGGCAATACTGGCAGGCGACGGGAGATGACGGCTTCCTGTGCGATGCCGGCGCCGAGATCCTGGTCGAGACGGCGCGCTTCTGGGCCAGCCGGGGACGCTTCGAAGGCGACGGGCTGTATCACATACGCGGCGTGGTCGGGCCGGACGAATACCATGACGGCGTCGACGACAATGCCTATACCAACTGGATGGCACGCTGGAACCTGGAATGCGCCGACGCCGCCATGGGCCTGCTGAAGGAACGCTATCCGGAACGGTGGCGCGGCCTTGCGGAACGCATCGGCTTCGACGAAGCGGATGCCGATCGCTGGCGCACGATCGGTGCGGCGATGTACGACGGCGTCGATCCGGCGCGCGGCATGATCGAGCAGTTCAAGGGCTATTTCGGGCTGGAGGACATCGACCTCGCGCAGTACGCGCAACGCAGCCTGCCGCTGGACGTCATTCTGGGCAGCGAGCGGACGCGAGGTTCGACCATCGTCAAGCAGGCCGATGTCGTACTGCTGCTCGCGCTGCTGGGCCATCGCATCGACCCGGCGATGCAAAAATCCTGCTTCCGCCATTACGAACCGCGCACCGAGCACGGCAGTTCGCTCAGCCCCGCGATCCACGCCCTGCTCGCCGCGCGCCTCGGCGACACCGCGCTCGCCCTGCGCTACTTTCGCCAGGCGCGCGACATCGACCTGGCGGACAACATGGGCAACGCCTCGGCGGGCGTGCACATCGCCGCCCTCGGCGGGCTCTGGCAATCGATCGTGTTCGGCTTTGCCGGGCTGCGCCTGAACGATGCCGGCCTGTCGCTCGCGCCGCACTGCCCCGGCGGCTGGACCGCGCTGCGCTTCACTCTGCTGTGGCGCGGCCAGCGGCTCGCATTCCACATCGTGCCGGCGATGCTGGAAATCGCGCTCGGCGATGGCGTGCCGGTACCTGTCGCAGTCGGTGGGGCATCGGCGATCCAGCTTCAGGCCGGCCGCACCTATCGCTGGACGTCCGGCGACGGAACATGGAAGGAGATGGCAAGTGAATGCCGCAACTGCTGAGAGGATGAAGATCATCCTGCCGTTCGTGGAAACGCACCGCTTCGATGCCGCCCTGCCGGTGGCGCTGGTGGCGGCAAGAACCCTGCGCGCGGAATTGCGCATCATGGCCGATGCGGCGCGCATGCCGCAAGCCGAAGCGGCCCTGCAGCGCGCAAGGATTTCGCCGGAAGAGCGCGATGCCATCGTTCGCGTACAGGCCGCCGGAGAACTGGCTGCGGCCACCCTGCGCGCCGCAGGAGCCGCGCGGCACGCCATGGTCATCCTGGCGACGCGATTTCATGGCGATGCCCACGCGCCGGACGGCGATGCATTCGGCCAGGAAATCCTGGAACGGATCACGCGCCCCGTGCTCATCGTGCCGCCGGACAGCGACCTGCGCGCCTGGCAATGGCGCACGCAACTGCTGCCGCAGGACGGCACGCCGGAATGTGCCGGCGCGCTGGCGC
>JAKACN010000389.1 GCA_021821365.1 Pseudomonadota bacterium
CGACCTCAAGGAAGCACGTGATGCCATCGAGGAGCGCGCACGCGGCGAACTTGGCATGATCAGGTCGGATGAAGTATTCGTTCGCGTGGTGCCAGCCCAGGTGCCGCCCGAGCCGGAAAGCAATTAGGTCGTAATCTGTTGAGCCCATTTTGGCTCTTAGAGGTGTCCATGAACGAACTGCAGATCGCTCTTGCACTGATTGGTGTCCTCGCTGTCATCGGCGTACTGGTATACAACCGCCTGCAGGAGCGGAAAATTCGCCGCCAGACCGAAGCAGGCTTTGCCCGGCCGGGCCGCGATGTGCTGCTGGACAATGCTGAGGGCCGCGCTGTCAGCGACAGGCCGGACACTGCCTTCTTCGCGCCGCTTGATGAAGGCGACGACGATGCCGGCCATGGCATGTTCCATGGGCGCGACGTCCTGGAACCCCATTTCGGCGATACCGAAATTCTTTTGGATGCGGCATTGTCGGAAGAAAGCTATCCGCAAGCGGTTTTGGCAGCCGAAGAGCCGTCGGATCTTCAAGCAGCCTCGGTACGGTCACAATCCCCCACGGTAGCGGCTTATGACGAGGCGATCGAATTCAGGTCGGTACTGAAGAGTCTGGACGGCATGGCGGCCGAGGCTTTCGATACGGTTGCGGCCCATTCCGCTGCGCTGGGCAAGCCCGTGCGCTGGCTGGCCTTGCCGCTGGGCAGCCCTGCATGGGAAGAATTGTCGCCGCCAAGCGGGAAGCGCTACCTCGAAGTTCAGGTTGTCATGCAACTCGCCGACCGTGACGGCCCGGCCGACAAGGAGGGGCTGAGCGCGCTTTGCGAGTTGACCCAGGAGCTTGCACGGCTTCATGGCTGGCAGGTGCGCTGCGATGACACGGCAGACGCCGCCGCACGGGCTTTGTCGCTCGACAAATTTTGCGCCGACGTCGACGTGCAGATCGGCCTCAACATCATCGCACGCGGCACTGCCATGCTGCCCATTGCCAGAATGCGCCGCGAAGCCGAGGCGGCGGGCATGCGCCTGTCCGATGGCGGCGTATACCAATTGCTGGACAGCCGCGGCGAGGTGCTGTTCATGCTGGGCAACAGGGAACCCGGCGCTTTCGCCAAGGACAATCCGCACGAGCCGGAAACCAAGGGCGTTACCCTGTTGTTCGATGTGCCGAGGGTGCCGGACGGCGTAAAGAATTTCGACAGCATGGTGACGCTGGGCCGCAAGCTCGCGCATGAAGCCGGCGGCCTGCTGGTCGACGACAACCTGCGCCCGTTGACCGATACCGGCATCGAGAAAATCCGTGCCCAGCTCGCCCAGATCTACGCCAGGATGGAAGCGCGCGGCGTGGCTGCAGGCAGCCGTCTGGCGCTCAGGCTGTTCTCCTGACAGCCATGTCGCAGAGTGTTGCCGAACGCGCGCGTTCGCTGCGCGAGCAGATCAACTACCACAATCATCGCTACTACGTGCTCGACAATCCGGTAATCCCGGATGCCGAATACGACCGCCTGTATCGCGAGCTGGAGGCGTTGGAGGCGGCGCATCCCGAACTGATCACGCCCGACTCGCCCACCCAGCGCGTGGGCGGCCGGCCGCTGGAAGGCTTTGCACCGGTGTCGCATCGCGTGCCGATGCTGTCGATCCGCACCGAGACCGACATCGAGGCTGCCGGCGCGCTGAATTTCGACGCGCGCGTCCGCCGCGAGCTCAAGCTCAAGGGCAGTGACCCGCCCATCGAGTATGCCTGCGAACTCAAGTTCGACGGTCTCGCCATCAATCTGCGCTACGAGCAGGGTGTGCTGGCGCAGGCGGCCACGCGCGGCGACGGCGAAACCGGCGAGGACGTGACCCAGAACGTGCGCACCATCCACTGCATTCCGTTGCGGCTCAATACGGCCACGCCGCCGGCGGTGCTGGAAGTGCGCGGCGAAGTATTCATTCCGCGGCCGGATTTCGAACGCTACAACGAGAAGCAGCGCGAAAGCGGCGGCACGCCGCTGGTCAATCCGCGCAACGGCGCCGCCGGCAGCATACGCCAGCTCGATCCCGCCATCGCCGCACAGCGGCCGCTGTCGTTCTATGCCTATGGCGTGGGCGAGGTGGCCGGCTGGCCTTTGCCTGCGACCCACGGACAGATACTGGATGAACTGCGCGAACTGGGTCTGCCGGTGAGCGGCGAGCGTGCCGTGGTGCAGGGGCCGCAGGGCCTGGTCCGCTTCCACGACGACATCGGCCGCCGCCGCGACAGCCTGCCGTTCGACATCGACGGCGTGGTGTACAAGGTCAACAGCCTGGCATTGCAGGCGCGGCTCGGCTTCGTATCGCGCGAGCCGCGCTGGGCGGTGGCGCACAAGTTTCCGCCCGAGGAAGAACTCACCGTGGTCGAGGCCATCGAGGTGCAGGTCGGCCGCACCGGCGCGCTGACGCCGGTCGCGCGCCTGAAACCGGTGTTCGTCGGCGGCGTCACGGTGTCCAACGCCACGCTGCACAACCAGGACGAGATCGACCGCCTCGACGTGCGCGAAGGCGACAGCGTCATCGTGCGCCGTGCGGGCGACGTCATCCCCGAGGTGGTGTCGGTGATCAAGGATCGCCGTCCGCAGCCTGAGCCGCTACGCTTCGAGATTCTGCAGCGCTTCCCGACCTGCCCGGTGTGCGGTTCGCATGTCATGCGCCAGCCGGGCGAAGCCGCCATCCGCTGCAGCGGCGGGCTGTATTGCCCGGCCCAGCGCAAGCAGGCGCTGTTGCATTTCGCCTCGCGCCGCGCCATGGATATCGAAGGCCTGGGCGAGAAACTGGTCGATCAGCTGGTGGACCAGGGTTTCGTGCATACGCCGGCCGACCTTTACAAACTCGGCATGGCCAAGGTCGCCAACCTCGAGCGCATGGCGGAGAAGTCCGCCGCCAACCTCCTCGCCGCCATCGAGAAAAGCAAACACACCACGCTCGCGCGTTTCATTTTCTCGCTCGGCATCCGCAATGTCGGCGAGACCACCGCCAAGGACCTGGCGCGGTATTTCGGCAGGCTCGATGACTTGATGCAGGCGGATGAAGAAGCCTTGATGCAGGT
>JAKACN010000118.1 GCA_021821365.1 Pseudomonadota bacterium
ATATATCTGAATGAAAATTTTAGCAACGGTTATTGCAAAAAGATACAGGTGTTTTTATCGGAAAGACACCTGCCGGGAAGATGTCTGCTTCCCGGCTCGCTCCGCGAAACAACATGGCGCATGTCTACAGGGGGATGGTGTAGAAGTGGTGCTGATCCTTGTGCGGCGAGTTGTCGATCACCTTCAGGATCGTGGGATCGATGCCGCCGCGCTTCGGGTCGAACAGGCCGCACAGGCGCATTGCCTTGCGGATGTCGATGCTCTTGCCGAGGAACTCGAACACCACGCGTGCGCAGGCGATCGAGCGCTGGTTGCTCGACGCAACGCCCAGCATCAGCCCCGAGAGGCGGGCGACCTTGTTCTTGTAGGTCGGGAAGAGGATGGTTTGCGCGACTTCGTTGCCCGTCAGGGATTCGTAATCGGTCAGGAAAATGCGGTCGTTCAGGTAAAACGTGCAGCCCATGTACTTGCACTTGTAGGTCTGGTCGAGGTTGGCATGCTGCGGGAAGCGCTCGAGGCGCTCATGGTAGACCGCGCCCTCGTGCATGAAGATGTGCACCAGCCCGCGCAGGACCTTGCCCGGCGAGCTCATCGAGTAGTAGTACTCGTAGTAGTAGCCGAGGTACTTGTCGAACTTGCCGGTCGACTGATGCTGCAGGCGCGCGACATGGTCGGCATACACCGCGCGTTCGGTGCGCTGCCTCGGGCGTACCTGCACGATCTGGTGGAAATGCTCGTGCGGCAGATAGATCTCCGACGGCTCCACGCCGAAGAAGTCGCAGATGCGCTCCAGGGTGTGGCTGGATGGCTTGCTGGTGCCGTTCAGGTAGCGGTTGAACTGCGCGCGGTTGAGATTGAGCTTGCGGCAGACATCCGCTACCGAGCGGTAATAGCTGCAGAGCATGCGCAAGTTGGTGCAGAACTCGCGCTGGGCCGGGTGAACAGCCCTGGTTGTTTCCAGGTGGTAGGTCATGGGAGGCCTGCTTGTCTTGGTGGCAATGCATGGTGCTAGATGGTGCTATTTTAGCAGCAAGTAGTATCTGGTAGCGCCAAGTAGCGAAATGGTATTTGTCTCACTTTGTCCCTAAAGTTGCGTTCCACGTTGTCATCGCTTCAATCCACAAAGCGATGCTGCGGGCGGGCAAAAAGACAAGAACAAGACCGCTGCAAGGAAGTGACTGCGGGCGGCGCAACCGGCCAGAAACCGGCCTGCGCCAAGCGCAGCCAGACCCCACAAAGGAGACATTGATGGTGACCGTTGAAGACTGCATTCTCGGCAATAGCGCGTTGCACGACCGCTTTTTTGCCACCACCGAAATCCTCGCCAAGCTTGTGTCCAGTTCGCCGCGCGCGGTGAGCATGACCCAACTGGAGGATGCCACCGGGCGTCCGGCCCGCGAGCTCGCAAGATTGTGCAATAACCTGGCCCGCGCCAACCTGCTGCGGCATGATCCGGCGGCCCCCGACAAGTGGCTGCTGACATGCCACCCGGGCATGGTGACGCTGGAGGATGTATTCCGCTGCGTGCTGTCAGCACAGCCGGCCCGTTCAAAAACCGCCGTCAAAAGCGGTGTGCAGGAGCGTTCGTCCAGCGATGTCGACCTGCTGGTCATGCAGGCGATGATCGCCATCAACCAGAGCGTGTTCAAGCATCTGCGACAGTTTTCTCTCGACCGGCTGAAGATCAGCGCCACGGGCATGTTCCCGCCCCGCAGGAATCCGCTCCGCGAGGCGTGCCTGGACGACAGCTTCGATCTGGCGATCCCGGACCATGAAGCAAATCATGATTCGCCTGCGCACGTCCCGGCGTAGGCGGACTTTATTGCAGTACCAGGGCAGCAAGTTCATTCCATTCACGATCAGGAGACATCTCATGTCGTTCAAAACAAAAATGATTCCATTGGCCGGCGCGCTCGCATTCGCCTTTGCAGGTGTCGCAGGGGCACAGGAAATGGTGGTCAAGATCGGCCACGTCGGTCCGATCTCCGGCCCCATTGCCCATCTTGGCAAGGACAACGAAAATGGCGCGCGCATGGCCATCGACGACCTCAATGCCAAGGGCGTGACCATCGGTGGCAAGAAAGCCAAGTTCGAACTGCTGGCGGAAGACGATGGTGCCGATCCGAAGCAAGGTACTGCAGCCGCACAGAAACTGGTCGACGCCAAGGTCAACGGCGTGATCGGTCACCTGAACTCCGGCACCACCATTCCGGCTTCCAAGATTTATGCTGACGCCGGCATCCCGCAGATCTCCCCGTCCGCCACCAACCCGAAATACACGCAGCAGGGCTTCAAGACCACCTTCCGCGTGGTGGCCAACGACGGCCAGCTGGGCGGCACGCTCGGACGCTACGCGGCCGACAAGCTCAAGGCCAAGAAGGTTGCCGTCATCGATGACCGGACCGCTTACGGCCAGGGCGTGGCGGAAGAGTTCATGAAGGGCGCGAAATCCAAGGGCGTGCAGGTCGTGGCGCAGCAGTACACCAACGACAAGGCCACCGACTTCAACGCGATTCTGACCGCCATCAAGGCCAAGAGTCCGGATGTCATCTTCTTTGGCGGCATGGACGCCGTGGCCGGCCCGATGCTGCGCCAGATGAAGGCGCTGGGCATCAATGCCAAGTTCATGGGCGGCGACGGCATCTGCTCCGAAGCGCTGGCGCAACTGGCTGGCGATGCGCTGGGCGACAACCACGTGGTCTGCGCCGAGGCAGGCGGCGTGCAGGAATCGCAGAAGAAGGGCATGGAAGATTTCCGCGCCAGGTACAAGCAGAAGTTCGGCACCGACGTGCAGATTTACGCACCGTATGTCTATGACGCCGTGATGGTGATGGTCGAAGCCATGAAGAAGGCAGGCTCGGCCGAGCCGCAGAAGTATTTGCCGGAGCTGGCAAAGATCCATTACAAGGGCGTGACCGGCGACATCGCCTTCGACCCCAAGGGCGACATCAAGGACGGCACCCTGACGCTGTACACCTACAAGGACGGCAAGCGCACGCAGATCGCCGTCGTGAAGTAAGGGATGAAATACAGGTAGCAATCAGTAGTCTCCGTCGATGCGGTTGGCCTCGCGGCCAACCGCTTTTTTTACCTCGCCGCCATCCGCCGTGACGGCCTGGCAATCTGCTGGCAAACTACCTGCTCCCCATGCTTTCCGCGGCGACGCGAGGAAAGGGACCGGCCATGCCCAACAACGTCAACGCTCTTCCGAAGATCGGCATCATCACCGGCTCGGGGCCGGATGCCGGCCTCGACTTGTGGCGCAAGGTGCTGCGCGCCAACCGTGCGCTGCTCGGTACGCGTTTTCGGGGCGATCTCGACGCGCCGAATGTGACGATCTTTTCCGAGCCCGTGCTTGGCCTGTCGATGGAACTGGCGGCCAACGATACCGAGGTGTGGGCTTGCATGAAGGAGACGGCGCAGACCATGGCGCAACGGGTCGATTACTACGCGATCGCCTGCAATACCCTGAATTATTACCAGCCGCAGCTGGAGGCATTGCGGTTGCCGGCCAAACTGGTTTCCTTCGCCGATGCAACGCTGGAGTTTTTGCAGGGCGAGGGCATCGAACGCGTTGCGCTGCTCGGTGCGCGGCCTGTCATCGAGCTCGGCCCGTGGTCGCATTACCGGAGACTGGCCGCGCATGTCGACCTGGAACTTCCGGATCCTGCGGTCGCAGCGCGGCTGCATCAATTGATTTACGACGTAAAGACCTACGGCGAGGATGCGCCGGGCACGCGGGAACGCTTCGCTGCGATCCTCGACACGCTCGATTCGGACACCGTGCTCCTCGCCTGCACCGAACTGCCCCTGATCGCGCAGGTGCCTGGGCACAAGCGGACCGTTGACGTGACAGATCTTGTTGCGCACAAGCTGGCGCGACTGGCAAATACCTTTGAGAATGTCGAGAAACAATGAGCAGAAAACACATCGGCCTGATCTACACCGGCGGCACGGTCGGCATGACCCGGACCGCGCAAGGCTACGCACCGATGCCGGATTTCGAGTCCTTCCTGGCCAGGCTGCTGGAAAGCCAGGATGCGAGCCTGCCGCGCTACACGCTGCACGCCTACGAATCGCCGATCGACAGTTCCAATGCAACGCCGCAGGACTGGCAGCGGATCGGGCGCGACATCGCGGCGCGCTACAACGATTACGATGGTTTCGTCATCCTGCATGGCACCGACACCATGGCCTATACCGCGGCGGCACTGTCCTTCATGCTGCAGGGAGTGCGCAAGCCGGTGATCATGACCGGCTCGCAGATCCCCTTGAGCGCACCGAATTCGGACGCTCCGCATAACCTCGTCACTGCGCTGCAACTGGCGGCGTCGGAAGAGGTCAACGAAGTTACCATCTATTTCAATGGCCGGCTGTTGCGCGGAAATCGCGCGACCAAGGTCAGCATCACCGCGCTCGACGCGTTCGATAGCCCGAACTATCCATGGCTGGCCGAGGCAGGCACGCAGATGCGCTTCGACATGCAGGCCCTGCTTCCACGCGCGGACAAGGAACGATTCGAACTGCCGGATTACGACGATGCGCTTGTCGTGCCCCTGCGCTTCGTGCCGGGCCTGCCGGTGCGCGCCGTGCAGGCCCTGCTCGACCTCGGTCCGCAAGCGGTGATTCTGCAATGCTACGGCGCCGGCAATATCCCCGACCGGGATCCTGGCTTTCTGGAACTTCTCGGGCGCGCGCATGCCGGCGGTGTGGTGCTGGTGGCGTGCAGCCAGTCGCCGCAGGGGAAAGTGTCGATAGGCACCTACGCCGCCGGGGCGGGAATGACGGCCGCCGGCGTGATTGGTGCGAGCGATATGGGCTTCGAGGCGATTTTCGCCAAGCTGCATCACCTGTTCGCGCTTGGCATGCCGGCGGATGTGGTGCGAAAGAAATTCCTGTGCAATCTGAGTGGCGAGCTGACGGACTAAGAAGTCAGCTCGCGCGGTGCCTGACCATCAGAATTGATGACGCCGGGCACATGCCGGAAAACTGCGTGGTGGCACGAATCGCCTCCGGCGCGTCGGACCTCGTTGCGACAGCGTAGCCGCGCTTCTCGAAATACGATGCCGCGGTCGTGGTCAGCAGATAGACCGATGCAACGCCTTGCGCCTCCGCGCGCTGTTCCGCAAAGCGGACCAGGCGGTCGCCCAGGCCCTTGCCTCGCAGCGCGGGCGCAACCGCAAGGGAGCGCAGCAGGGCGACCGAAGGATACATCTCCAATCCGACCACGCCGACGAGTTCGGCATCGGCGAATGCGCCGAAGAGCTGCAGTGCCTGCGAGGTGGTCAGATCAGCGACGGGCAGGTCGCACGAGGCAAGCAACTGCTCCAGTTGCGCGCAATGCGCGACCGGCCGGATCTCGACGCCGGAGAGAGCGGGTATTGTCATTTATCCTCCTTGCCGGACGCGCTGTCGGTCTCGCCCGGAACCACTGCAAGCATGATAACTGCGCCACCTGCCGCGTCATGCGGCGCCAGCCGGCAGAGCGCGGCGACCGGAGACCGATCAGGTCGTCGGTGAAGGATTGAAGCAGACGGAATGACGTGGTCCGGACCAGCGTGACGAGCGGGATCGAGGCACCGAAATGCGTCTGCAGTCCTGACTCATAGGTGGATGGTCCTGCGTTCCATCAGCCTGGCGCTGCCACCCGCCTTCAGCCCCAGAACCTTGCCATTGACGAGGCCGAGACGAACCTGGATCAGGCTCGGCGATTCGGGCGACATCAGGCGACCCTGCTCGATGAGTATATTCCCTTCGGCGGCATTCAGGCGCTCCACCAGGAAACAGGCGAGCGGCCCTGCTGCCATACCTGTCGCGGCTTCTTCCGGAATTCCGTAGCGCGGAGCAAACATCCGTGTGCTTGCGTGCCGCCCTGGCACGTCTGGATCGGGCGAAAACGGATAATAGCCAACCAGATCCAGTTTTTCGCTGATGGCTTCGATCAAATCATGGCGAGGCGAGGCCTTGCGGAGCGCCCTCTTGTTCCTCAATGGAACAACGAGAAACCGGTTGCCCGTGGCGACAATCACAGGTTCCAGGTTGTCGAGCAAATCGCTCGACGTCAGCCCGATCGAATGCAGGACATTCTCCGTATCGATTCCGGACGACACTTCGGACAATGCAAAGTATTGAGGCGCAAGTTGTTCCATGAACGCCGATTCGCCTTCCAGGTGAATCGCTCGCGTACCGTCGATGGTTTCTTTTGATGTGCGTGGATGGCGGAGCCTGCCTGTTTGCTGCAGAAACGAAAAGCTGGCGATCGTCGCGTGGCCGCAATGGGCAATTTGCCGGACTGGAGTGAAAAATTCAAGTTTGAAGTCGGCCGAGCGCGAAGGCAAAATGAACGCGGTTTCCGATAATCCGACACGCGCCGCAATGCCTTGCTTTTGTTCGAACCCAAGTTGTTCCGCATCCAGAACGACGCCGGCCGGGTTGCCGCCTCTGCCGTCGTCAGTGAATGCATTCACTATATTTACCGTGACCTTCAATGGATGGCTCCTGGTTCCGTAAATTAAATACTTCCTTCCTTTTCGACCACGAGGATGCGTGCCGCGCCGCGCGGATGCGCGACATGTTCGCAGCCGATTTCCGCAAAAAAGATATCGCCTGCCTGCAGCTCCGCAGTCTTCTCCTCGCCGTTCTCGCGATAGTGCATGTCGACGACGCCGTCCAGCACGACGAAAACCTCCTCGCCGTCGTTGATGTGCCACCTGTAAGGCGAGTCGGTCCAGTGCAGGCGGACGCTGATGCCGTTCATGCTGACGATATCCAGCGCGCCCCAAGGATTGTCCGCGGTGAATCCGCGGCTGCGAATGACCTTCAATCGATGCTCCGTTGATGTGTTTCCGCGCAATGGGCTGCATGCAGCGCCGGCTGTGCAGCGGCCACGCCATTCCTGCCCAGGAGGGACGCAAACGAAAATGCGAATGGCGACTCGCCATGGAGTTGCAGGTAAGCGAGCCGCTCCTTCGCTTCGCCCATGGTGGGAACGTGGCCGGGCTCGATCCACCACAGTGCCATGTGGGCATCGGCGAAGCGCTCGAACCATTGCCGGCGCAGACGCATCACTTCTGCATGTGCCGTGTGATAGACGTAATGCTTCAGGTGCTCGGGCGACTGCCACACCGAGAGGTTGATCATGATGCGTTCATCCTCGAAAGGATGCAGTGAGGTTGCATCGCCTTGTTCCGTTTTGAGGCGCCAGACGAAGCCCGGGCTGGCCTCGGCAAGGGCATTGATCTCGTCGAGGCGCGCGACGAAGCCGGCCATTGCCGGCGATTCGATCGGCGCGAGAGCGCGCGCGACGTTGACTTGCGCGATATGGCAGGGACGCTTCATGAATATGCTCCCGGTCGGCATCATGTCGTCTCGCCGCAATTGCACGTGCGATGACGTTTCAGCGAGGTGCGGACGGTGCGTCCGCGAGCGAAACGCGCTGCGACATCCGCCAGCAGCAATTTCAGCGTCTTGATCCAATGGATCGCCGGTGCGCATTCGATGCGGCTCTCGTGCTGGTCCGCCTCGACCACGGTGACGCGGCCGGGGATCGTGGTGAAGGTATCGCCGGCGTGCAGCCAGTAGTCGTGCGAAATGCCTTCGACGGTGATCCAGACGCGGCCCTGCGTCACGCGCAGGGTGTGGGCGCGTCCGGCGGCGCCGGATACAGCCTGGCCGGGCGGGATGGTAAGTACCTGCTTTGTGAATAACCCTCTCATGATGGTTCGCTCCTGAAATAACGGCCGGGCTCGCGTCATCCTGCGGATTCGGGACGATTTCCTGCCGTGCAAAGTCATTCTAGTGCTTGCCTGCCGCTTGTCTAAACGATATATTTTTGATTTCCTTGTCAATGGCATTCACATATGGCGGACTTCAGGAAACTGCCGAACCTGGCGGCATTGCGGGCGTTCGAGGCGGCCGCGCGGCATGGCAACTTTTCCCGTGCGGCGGAAGAGATCCACGTCACGCACGGTGCGATCAGCCATCAGGTGCGGGCGCTGGAAGAGGAGTTGGGTGTCCCGCTGTTTGCGCGGCACGGCAAGCGGATTGCCATCACGCCGGACGGCGAGCATTTCGCCGCTGTGTTGCGCAAGGCGCTGACCGAGATCGCCGGCGCGGCCGATGCCTTGCAGGCCAATGCGAAGCAGGCGCGACTGACCGTGACCGCGCTGACCTCGTTCGCCGCACGCTGGCTGTCGCCGCGTCTTGGCCGCTTCATCGAGCAGCATCCGGGCCTGGAGGTGATGCTGCAGGCGAGCAACCAGTTGACCGATTTCGTGCGCGAGTCGGTCGACCTCGGGATTCGGTTCGGGAGTGGCAATTATCCCGGTCTGCTGACCGAGAAGATCATGGATGATTATTACTATCCGGTCGCCAGCCCACGGTTCAATCGCGGGAAGCTGCCGCGTACGCCGCAGAAGCTCGCGCAGCATCCCTTGCTGCGATGCGTGATGGAACCATGGACGCCGTGGTTCCATGCGGCCGGCGTCGATTTGCTGGAGCCGACCGGCGGCCTGGTGTTCCAGGATTCATCGATGATGGTGCGGGCAGCGGCGGAAGGGCATGGCATCGCGCTTGCGCGGCATTCCATGGCCAGGATGGATATCGAGTCGGGGGAGCTGGTGCGCCTGTTCGATATTTCGATCAAGTGTCCACATTCGTATTACCTGGTCTGCCCGCCGGAAGCGATGCAGAAGCCGCAGGTGCGGGCGTTCCGCGACTGGCTGTTCGACGAGGTGGGCAGGATGCCGCAGGCCTGAGGTCCGTGCTCGGCGCGGCACCGCCGGCTGCTACAAAACGACCTTCACCATCGGATGCGACGACAGCGCGCGATACAGGTTGTCGAGCTGTTCGCGGCTGGTGGCGCGCACAGTGATGGTGAGCGACAGGTAGGTGCCCTTGGACGAGGCGCGCATTTCCATCTTGCCGGCATGGAAGGTCGGGTCGTGCAGTTGAACGACTTCAACCATGGTCTGTGCGAAGGTATCGTGCATCACGCCCATGACCTTGATGGGAAAGTCGCTTGGATACTCGATGAGTGAATCGGTGGGTTGGGGCATGGCGTGCTCACTGACAGGATTTCATTCAGATAAGAACGAAATCGCGCATTTCAATGCCGCCATTTTAAGCCTTCTTGGCCTCCTGGTAGCCGGCATGCAGCTTGTGGAATACCGGGCCGGGCTTGCCGTTGCCGATCGGCCTGTCATCGATGCGCACGACCGGCAGCAGTTCCCGGCCTGCGGACGATATCAATACTTCATCGGCGGCCAGCACTTCCTCGCGCGTCATCCTGCGCGCTTGGAAAGGGATGCCGGCGGTTTCGCACAGTTCCTCGATCAGGCCGTAGCGGATGCCTTCCAGGATCAGCGCGTCCTTTGGCGGCGCCATCAGCGTGCCGTCCTTGCATACCCACACATTCGACGACGAGCCTTCGGTCAGGTAGCCGTCGCGGAACTGGATGGTTTCCATGGCGTTGTGCTCCACAGCGTATTGCGCGGCCAGCACATTGCCGAGCAGGGAGATCGACTTGATGTCGCAGCGCAGCCAGCGCTTGTCTTCCATCGTTGCGCAGGCGATGCCGTTTTCGCATAACTCGGCAGCGGGCGGCACGAAGGGATTGGTCATGATGAATACGGTCGGCGCCACGCCCTCGGGGAATGCGTGCGCGCGCTTGGCGACGCCCCGCGTCACCTGCATGTAGATCAACTGGTCATCGGCGGGGTGTGCCGACGCAACCTTGCCGATCAGCGCCATCCATTCCGCCTCCGTATGCGGATTGTGGATACCGACCGCGTTCAGGCTGCGGAACAGGCGCGCCATGTGCTGCTTCGCGCGAAACAGGCGGCGCGCATACATCGGGATGACTTCGTACACGCCGTCGCCGAAGATGAAGCCGCGATCGAGCACGGGAATTTTTGCTTCGGACAGCGGCGTCATTTCGCCATTGAGATAAACGAGCGGATCGAGCATGACAGGTTCCTGGAATGAGAGCGAACCATTCTTGCATAATCATAGAAGGATGATGATGCAAAATCGGTATGGAAAAAGGGGATGGACTTACGGAGAGGCGGCCACGCCAGCCGCCCGAGAGAATGCAGGGTGGGCAATGCCTGCCCACCCGCCGAATGCACAGGCTGTTACTTCATCCAGAGACGCATGGAGTCCCAGGCGCGGCCGAAGATGGTGGCCTGGTTGACCTGCTCCAGCGATACGACCGGCAGTTCGGTGAGGGCCTTGCCGTCGACCATGACCTTCATGATGCCGACCTTGCTGTTCTGCACGACCGGTGCGATCAGCGGATCCTTGCGTTCCAGCACCGGCTTCATCTTGTCAGCCACGCCCTTCGGCACGGTGACATAGATGTCTTTCGTGAAGCCGATCTTCACCTGGCCTTGCGAACCTTTCCAGACTTCCGGCGTGGCCACCGGCTGGTTCTTCGCGTACAGCTTCACCGTGTCGAAGTTCTGGAAGCCCCAATTCAGCAGCTTCTGGCTCTCCTGGCTGCGCACCTGGTCGGAAATCGTGCCGAGCACGACGGCAACGAGGCGGCGGTCGCTGTTGCCGGCCGGGCGGTGCGCGGTCGAGATCAGGCAGTAGCCGGCGCTGGAGGTGTGGCCGGTCTTCAGGCCGTCGACCGTCGGGTCGAGCCACAGCAGGCGATTGCGGTTCTGCTGCTTGATCCTGTTATAGGTGTATTCCTTGATCGAATAGATCTTGTAGTCTTCCGGGTGATCGTAGATCACGTGCGTGGCCAGCGTCGCCAGATCCGACGCGGTGGTGTAGTTGCCGGGGTCGGGCAGGCCGTGTGCGTTGGCGAAGTGGGTGGACTTCAATCCCATGCGTTCCGCTTCGCGGTTCATCAGGTTCACGAACGTTTCTTCGGTGCCCGCCGTCGCTTCGGCCAGCGCCACCGCCGCGTCGTTGCCGGACTGGATGATCAGGCCATACAGCAGGTCGTTGACCTTCACCGGCGTGGCCGGATCGATGAACATCTTCGAGCTGCTCTTGTCGACTTTCCAGGCGCGCACCGAGACATTCACCATCTGGTTCGGATCGAGCCGTTTTTCCTTCAGAGCCGACGACACCACATAGGCAGTCATCAGTTTGGCAAGCGATGCCGGCTCGACGCGCATGTCCGCATTTTGCGATGCGAGCACCTGCCCGCTGGTGGCATCCAGCAGCAGCCAGGATTTGGCGTCAATGGTCGGAGGAGGAACGGATTGCGCGAATGCGCAGGAAAACGAGAGCACGGAAGCAGCTATTGCCGCGAGGAACTTTTTCATGGATGTAAAGTACGGTAGCCGCCCCGGCCAGGGCGGGTGACAAGAAGAAACAGGCTGCAAATTATAGAGCGGATTCAGCCGGACTTGCTCCGCTCCGGCATTGCTGGCGGCATGGCTTTCATGCCACGATCAGCGATGCCACATTTCGACCACGAAATTCTTTATATGTTGCAACTTGCGATGAAAAAAATGATCCGCGCCGGGAATCACGATGACGGGCAGGTCTTGCGGTCTTGCCCAATCGAACACGTCCGCCAGCGGAATGGTCTCGTCGAGTTCGCCGTGAATCACGATGGTGTTGGCGGGAACGGGTGGGACCTCCCACTTGCCGGCGGCGGTGCCGACCAGCACCAGGCGCTCGGCCGGCTTGCCCTGCTCCGTCAGGCGTTGTTGCAGATGCGCCTGCACGAAGGTGCCGAAGGAGAATCCGCACAGTGCGACCGGCAGGCCGGGATACTGTTCTTGCATATGCGACAGCAAGAGCGCCATGTCGTCGGTCTCGCCGCGGCCGGCGTCGTGCTCGCCTTCCGACTTGCCGACACCGCGGAAATTCATGCGCGCGGCGGCATAGCCGAGCGCGACAAAGGTGCGTGCCAGCGTCTGCGCCACCTTGTTGTCCATGGTGCCGCCGTACAGCGGATGAGGGTGGGCGATCAGGGCGATGCCGCGCGGACCGGTGTGCGAACCATCGTGCGGCAGGTCGAGCGCGCATTCAAGCGCGCCTGCTGCGCCGCGCAGCATGAAGCGTTGTGTGCGGGAGTTCATGTCAGATCTTCAAGCGTTCGACCACTTTGCCGCCGACCAGGTGGGAGTCGATGATTTCATCGATGTCATGCGTGTCGACATAGGTGTACCAGGTGCCTTCCGGATAAACCACGACGACCGGGCCTTCCTCGCAACGGTCAAGGCAGCCGGACTTGTTGATGCGGACTTTTCCCTGGCCGCTCAGGCCCAGTTCCTTGATGCGCTTTTTCGCATGCTCCTGCGCGGCGGTTGCGCCCTTGTCATAGCAGCAGGGACGTCCGTCATCGCGCTGATTGAGGCAAAAGAAGACGTGATGTTGATAGTACGGCTTGTCAGACATGTCAGGGTTCTTGGTGTGGTGCGTCGAAGGCGCAATGATACACCCGGTCCTACCGCGAAGCGGGCGAAGCTTCGGGCTTCCTCAGGCGGTGCGCCGGATGCAGCAGGAACCACAGTGCAATGAACGGCCAGGACACCGACAGGAAGTGGGCGGCACCATTGAAATTCAGGAATTTGCCCTGCGTCCATGTCTGGAGCGTCGCCACGAAATACGGATTGGCGGGCACCAGGTTGATGACGATGAAACTGAAGACCAGGCTGGTGACGGCAAGCCGCCGCTGGACGAGCGGCGGCGCATAGACGAGGCCTGTCGTCATCATCGCACCGATCAGGAGGCCGCCCCTGGCGCCGGGCGTCAGCCATGCCAGCGCATTGGCAGGCGCAAACAGCAAGGCATTGGCCATGAGCTTGGTTGCCAGCGCGACCAGGGCGAGCATCAGCAGCAACTGCGCTTTCGGGGCGTGCTTGCGCAACATGCACGACAAGGCAAGCAGCGCGCCGGTGAACCCGCAGGCAGTGATCATCGTCTCGGCCAGCCAGTATTCCTGGACAGTCAACTGGAAATCCTGCATCAGCAGGCCGAGCAGGTCGACCGGCGTTTCCAGCCAGTCGGACAGCCAGTCCGACAGGATTGGCACGATCTGACCATGGCCGAAGAGATAACCCTGCGGATAGATTTGCGCCAGCGGCCACAGGCCGACAATGATCAGGCCGCGCCCTGCCTCGGGCGCGAACCATTCGTGGCGCAGTTGCAGCAGGCGGCTCTGCGTCAGGAAGGCGGGGCTCAGCAGCACGCCCGCGATCGCCCCGATCGCGGCACCCGCCAGGTTGGTCAGGAAATCGAGGTTGGACGATACGCGGTTCGGCAGGTAAGTCTGTACGGCTTCCATCGAACCCGACAGTAGCATCCCGCAAAAAACCGCCAGCACCGCCGCCGAGATCCCCCGCACATTGGGATACAAGGCAAACACCATCAGCGTGCCGAACGGCAGATAGCCGATCACGTTGGTAATGACGTCGAAGCCCGTCCAGTAATGCGGCATGGGCGCGAACAGGAAACTCCAGAACGGCAGGCCCATGCTGCGCCAGTTGGAGAACGGATACAGGCTCGCGTACACGATCAGGAAGGTGTACATCAGGAGGCCGACGCGCGCGAAGGTCGATGCATGCGCGGGCGGCAATATCGCCGTCGAAACGGTGCGCGGGTTGTCCTCGTTGGGCGGCATGGATGATTGGCTGGGTGAACAACGCGGCCTTGCAAGGCGCGCAAGATGCTTGGGAAGATGCCGAAATAAGTCCCTTATTCTCGATACATGTGCCTGCCGTAGCAAGCGAAATTATTTCAGGTTAAGCGTGCCGAGCCACATGATCAGGTCCGCGATCGCCGCATCGCCCGCCGTGGCCAGCGCTTTCGCGCCGCCGGCCGCGTCGGCACTTGGCGCGGGCGCCTCGCGCAGAAAGGATTTCTGTGCGATCAGCGTTCGTCCCTTGTACAGCGAGGCGCGCAGGCCGACGTGCGCAGTGCTGCGGGCGGGCGCATCGAAAGACTGCGTGAAGTCGTCGGCCTCGAGGCGCAACACCGGGATGTTGAGCGCACCGTCGGAAGCGGGCAGCACGACGCCGCCGGCCTGCGCGATGCGCGACTTCAGATGCTGCAGGAGCAGTTGTGCCGGCGGTTCGATCCAGCGTGCGTGCGCATAGGGCCGCGGTTGCTGGTCGTTCGCGTAGTTCAGGCGGAAATAAAACGTTGTGCTGTCCATCCAGGCCGGCGACTGGATGTCGGCGATGCTGAGCGGCGGCAGGGACGGCAGCGTGCCGGTTTGTTTGGCATGCAGCGGACCGAGGTCGTAGAGCGTGGCGGATTCGGAAGGCCGCGTTGCACAACCCGCGAGCAGCACGACCTGGACGGCGAGCAGCAGGGAAAGCAGCAGCGAGGTCATTTTTTTCATGGGGTTTTCCTTTACCTGGAAGGCGCGGCAAAGCCGGGCTCGCCCGGTCCGGGCGCAGTCGGCGGCGCGCCGAACAGCACGCTCTGCGGGCGCTCGTTCAGTGTGTTCAGCGTCCGGTTGAGCGCGCGTATCGAGGAGCGCACGTCGCTGGCCAGCGGCAGCGTGTCGTGTTCCAGCTTGTCGGCGACGGAACCGAGCCGGTCGGCGCTGGCGGTGAAGGTGTCGATCGGACCGCCGGGTGTCTGCAGCTTCGTGCTCAGTCCGTTCAGGCTGCCGGTCAGCGCGCTGGCGTTCCGTGACAGCGTATCGAGCGAATTCAGCGTCTGCTGCGCCTGCGTCTCCAGTGCGGGCAGTTTCGCCAGCGCCGGCTCCAGGCGGCGCGGGATGGTCTCGATTTCCGTCGCGGCCTTGCTGACGTTGTCGAAGGCCGCCATGATGGCCTTGCGGTTTTCCGGATCGAGCATGCTGTTGATGCGCCTGGTGACTTCCTCGGTCTGCTTCAGGATCGCCAGTCCCCGGCTTTGCAGCTGGTCGAATACGCTGGGACGCATTTCGATGCGCGCGATGCGCTGCTTGCTGCTTTGCACGCGCACCGGCCGGCTACCGTCGTCGTCGAGCTGCACGTAGGCGATGCCCGTCACGCCCTGGTAGCCGAGCGTGGCGAAGGTCGATTGCGTGATCGGTGTGTCGGGCCGTACGCTGATGTGCACCAGGATCTGGCCGACCACCTGCGGGTCGAAAGTAATGTCGTCCACCTTGCCCACATCCAGGCCGCGATAGCGCACGTCCGCCTGCGGATTGAGGCCGGGAATCGAGAGCTTGGTCGCGATCTGGTACGGCACCCATTCGACGCGGTCGCGGTTGAGCCAGAGGCCGATCAGTACCGCGGCGATCAACAGCACGATGGTGAACAAACCGGCCATCAGTGCATGCGACTTGTTTTCCATGATGGTGTCTCAGCTCCTTAAGACTTCCAGCGCGCGCCTGCCTCGCTCGCCGAGGAAAAATTGCTGGATGAACGGATGCGGAT
>JAKACN010000390.1 GCA_021821365.1 Pseudomonadota bacterium
AGAACGCGCCCTCGTCCACGCCGATCAGCCGCACGCCGACGATGTAGCCGCCAATGACGCCGACTGCGCTGAAAATCGCGGCCAGCACCGGCATGGCGATAACGCCGGCCCAGAAGCGCGGCGCAACCACCCGTTTCAACGGGTCCACGGCCATCATTTCCATGGCCGACAACTGCTCGCCGGCCTTCATCAGCCCGATCTCGGCGGTCAGCGATGTCCCGGCACGGCCCGCAAACAGCAGCGCCGTCACCACCGGCCCCAGTTCACGCGTGAGCGACAGGGCGACCAGCAAGCCCAGCGCCTGTTCCGAACCGTACTTGTTCAGCGTGTAGTAGCCCTGCAACCCGAGCACGAAGCCGACGAACAGGCCGGACACCGCGATGATCACGAGCGAATAATTGCCGATGAAGTGGATCTGGTCCGTCACGAGCCGCGGCCGCTTCAGCAAGGCTGCCGGCGCAAGCAGCATAGACAGGAACATGCGCATCGCAAAGCCTACGTTGCCGATGAATTCGCGCACCCATCGTCCGAGCCCGCCAACCATGTCGAGGATCATTGCTTGGCCTCCAGATGCAAGTCTTCCGCCAGCGAACGCCCCGGATAATGGAAGGGCACAGGTCCGTCCGCCTCCGCGTGCACGAACTGCTTGACGTAGGGATCCGTCGATTCGCTCATCTGTTGCGGCGTGCCGTGCGCGACGATCCTCCCCTGCGAGAGGAAATACACGTAATCGGCAATCAGGAAAGTCTCATGCACATCGTGCGACACGATGATCGACGTCGAGCCCAGCGCGTCGTTCAGGCGCCGGATCAGGTTGGCCGTGACGCCCATCGAAATCGGGTCCAGCCCCGCAAAGGGTTCATCGTACATGATGAGCTGCGGATCCAGCGCCACCGCGCGCGCCAGCGCCACGCGGCGCGCCATGCCGCCGGAAATCTCTGCCGGCTTCAACTGCGCGGCGTTGCGCAAACCCACCGCATGAAGCTTCATCAGCACGAGATCGCGGATCAGCTCTTCCGGCAGCGTGGTATGTTCCCGCAAGGGAAACGCCACGTTCTCGAAAACGGTCAGGTCCGTAAACAACGCGCCGTGCTGGAACAGCATGCCCATCTTGCGGCGCATCGCATACAGCGCCTTGGTATTGCTGGAATCGACCGCCTGGCCGTCAAGCATGATACTGCCGCTTTGCGCACGCAGCTGGCCGCCGATCAGGCGCAGGATGGTCGTCTTGCCGGAGCCGGAACCGCCCATGACCGCCACGACCTTGCGACGCGGGAAATCCATCGCCAATCCCGAGAGAATCGGGCGCTCGCCGTAGGCAAAATGCAGGTCGCGGATTTCGAGGAGGTTGTGCACGTGATTCATCTTCATCGCAAAGATGAGATTGTAGTGCAGAAATGGCAATCGGACTTTTGGGCTTCCCCAACAGCGCGCCGAAATGTGACAAAAAACCGCCGGATCTTTCGACGCGGCGGTTTTTGCACAAACTTTGTTACAAATTAGCGCGGCAGAACGGTCGATCCCATCAGGAACTCGTCCACGGCGCGTGCGCACTGGCGTCCTTCGCGTATTGCCCAGACCACCAGCGATTGGCCGCGGCGCATGTCGCCGGCTGCAAACACCTTGTCCACGGACGTCTTGTAGCAACCGTCGCCGTCCGTCGTTGCCTTGGCGTTGCCACGGGCATCCTTGTCAACGCCGAAAGCATCTAGCACCTGTTGCACTGGCGACACGAAGCCCATCGCCAGCAACACCAGATCAGCCTTCAGTTCGAATTCGGAATTCGGCACTTCGACCATCTTGCCGTCCTTCCATTCGACGCGCGCGGCGATCAGCTTCTCGACCTTGCCGTTCTTGCCTTCGAGGCGCTTGGTCGCGACCGACCAGTCGCGACCGCAACCTTCTTCATGGGAAGACGAGGTGCGCAGCTTGGTCGGCCAGTACGGCCAGACGAGCGGCTTGTTTTCCTGCTCGGGCGGCATCGGGAGCAGCTCGAACTGCGTGACCGAAGCCGCGCCGTGCCGATTCGACGTACCCACGCAGTCGGAACCGGTATCGCCGCCGCCGATCACGACAACGTGCTTGCCGGTCGCGAGAATCTGGTCCTTCACCTTGTCGCCGGCATTGACCTTGTTCTGCAGCGGCAGGAATTCCATCGCGAAGTGCACGCCCTTCAGCTCGCGGCCGGGAACCGGCAGGTCGCGCGGCTGCTCGGCGCCACCGGCGATGACAACGGCATCGAAATCCTTCTTCAGCTGGTCGGGGGAAATCGTTTCCTTCGCCCAGTTGTAGACGTTCGGAGCGAAATCCTTGCCGATGAAGACGCCAGTGCGGAAGGTGACGCCTTCTGCCTTCATCTGCTCGACGCGGCGGTCGATGTTCGACTTTTCCAGTTTGAAGTCGGGAATGCCATAGCGCAGCAGGCCACCGATGCGGTCGTTCTTTTCGAACACGGTCACGTCATGTCCGGCGCGCGCGAGCTGCTGCGCAGCTGCCATGCCGGCAGGACCGGAGCCGACCACGGCCACCTTCTTGCCGGTCCTGGTTGCCGGAATCTGCGGCAGGACCCAGCCGTTTTCCCATCCCTTGTCGATGATGAAGTGCTCGATCGACTTGATGCCCACCGGATCACTGTTGATGCCCAGCGTGCAGGCGGCTTCGCAGGGCGCCGGGCAGATGCGGCCGGTAAACTCCGGGAAGTTGTTGGTGGACAGCAGATTATCCAGCGCTTCCTTGAAATTGCCGTGATAGACCAGGTCGTTCCAGTCCGGAATGATGTTGTTGACCGGGCAGCCGTTGTTGCAGAAGGGGATGCCGCAGTCCATGCAACGCGCCCCCTGGATCTTCGCGTCTTCGTCGCTCAGATGCATCACGAATTCCTTGTAATGCTTCTTGCGCAGTTGAGGTGCTTCACTCGCCTCTTGCAGGCGTTGGTATTCCAGAAAGCCGGTTACTTTTCCCATGATGTTCCTTCAGTATTTTTGCTCGCCTCCCTGTTTCCTCTCCCTTGCAGGAGGAGGTCAGGGCGGGGGGGGGAGTCTCCACATTGAA
>JAKACN010000119.1 GCA_021821365.1 Pseudomonadota bacterium
GGTGGTGGCAGCCGAAGTGCGCAACCTGGCGCAACGTTCTGCGGGGGCGGCCAAGGAGATCAAGGCGCTGATCAGCGACTCGGTGGAGAAGGTGGACGCGGGCAGCAAGCTGGTGGACGAGGCGGGCAAGACGATGGACGAGATCGTGACCTCGGTCAAGCATGTGGCCGACATCATGAACGAGATCAGCGCGGCGAGCCAGGAGCAGAGTGCCGGCATCGAGCAGGTCAACCTTGCCATCAACCAGATGGATGAAATGACGCAGCAGAACGCTGCACTGGTGGAGGAGGCGGCTGCCACGGCGGAGAGCATGCAGAGGCAGGCGACGACGCTGGCCGAGGCGGTGGCGGTATTCAAGGTGCAGGGCGGAGGCTTCATGCCGCTGGCCGCTGCGGACATGCCCAGGCCGGCGGCAAAGGCCGCTGCGCCATTGAAGGCGATTGCGCCAAAACGTTCCGCCTCCTTGCCAGTCGCGGACAAGGCGCGGCAAAGCCTGCCTTCGGGTTCGGACGACGATTGGGAGGAGTTCCGAGATTGCGTCGTGAAGCCGCGTGCGCCAGAGGTCGAATGACAAGCGGAGGCGCGCCCAGGCGCGCCTTTTCGTTTTAGCAAATGACAAGGGAATCGCGCTCTGTTTCTGCAATTGCCGACGGTGGCAAGTACGCATAATCAGTGTAGGCTTGACCGGTCGTATCTCGAAGCGGCTCAAGTTCGATTGAAGAGATGTCGTTAAATGAGATGGTTGAGCCGTGATGCGGCCGTGGTCCCGCTTGTGGTGGCGGGATCGAGATAATGGGGGAGGCCGAATGAAAACGCGTAAACCGAAATCGCTGCGATTTGCGGCAATATGGCTAGTCGCCCTGGGGGTCGGGACGGTGGTGGCGGCGCTGGTCGACTGGATTGCGAGCGGCTCGCTCGGCACGATCGTGCTTGCCGCAATGGCGTCGGGTGTGGCTGGTATTGTCGCAATGGCAATGCGGCGCAGCAGCAACAGCGGCCTGTCGCAGGTCATCGAACGAATGGGCGCCGAGCTGGATCACATCATGATCGGCGCCGCCGAAACGTCGTACTTCGTCGATCTCATCAAGAAAAAGGTCGACGCCGACCTGCAGACGACTGAAGAAATCGTCGGCAAAGCCGAACAGACCGCGCAGACCACCGAACAGATCGCCGCCAATGCGCAGCGCGCCTCGAAGGTTGCCGCCGATGTGCGGACGGAAAGCGTCGTCGGGCGCGCCGAAGTCGATGAAGGACTGCGCCGTATCAACAATGCCCGTCAGGATGCGCAAACCGCCTCGGAAATGATGAGCGCGCTGCAGGAAAAGTCCCGCCGCATCCACGTGATTACCGAGGTGATCAACGAAATCGCGGCGCGCACCAACCTGCTTGCCCTGAATGCAGCGATCGAAGCGGCCCGTGCCGGCGAGCACGGGCGCGGTTTCGCCGTTGTGGCCGGCGAAGTGCGGCAGCTGGCGCAACGTACGAAATCGGCGACGGACGACATCGGCGTGATGGTGCGCGAGATCAATGAGGAAGCCGAACGCGCCGCCGCAGGGATGACGGCCTTGACCGGCAAGGTGATGGACGCGGCTGCCAACGTGGAGAAGGTGCACGGACTGCTGACCAGCATCGAGCGCTCCGCCGGCACATCGGAAAACGAAGTCCTGCTGATTTCCGCCGCATCGCAGGAGCATGTGGAGACCACCCAGCTGATCGCGGGCGCGATATCGCGTATCCGTGACGGGATGCTGGCGACGGAGGACGAATTGCCGCGCGCAGCAAATTCCGCCTTGATGCTGTCGGAGCGTGGGGAGCAGCTGTTTGATGCGCTGTCGCATTCCAATGCACGCACGTCGCACGATGCCATTCGGGCCGTGGCGGAGCAGGGCGCCAGGGAAATCGGGAAGCTGTTCGAGCAGTCGATCGCGAGCGGCCAGATCAGCGAGGCGCAGCTGTTTGACCGCACCTACAAGCCGATTCCAAATACCAATCCGCCGAAGCACACCACGACATTCGACAGCTTCACCGACCGCACGCTGCCGTCGATCCAGGAGCGGATCCTGGATGCGATGCCGCAGCTGATCTATGCGGGCGCGGTGGACAACAACGGCTACTTCCCGACGCACAACAAGAAGTTTTCCAGACCGCTGACCGGCGACTACGAGACTGACCTGGTGAACAACCGCACCAAACGCATCTTCAACGATCGTACCGGCGCGCGTTGCGGCACGAATACCAAGCCCTTCCTGTTGCAGACCTACAAGCGCGATACCGGCGAGGTGATGCATGACCTGTCCGTGCCGATCTACGTGAATGGCCGCCACTGGGGCGGGTTCCGTGTCGGTTATCGCTCCGGCGCCGCACCCGCGGGGCCTGCGGCGCCGGCGTTGGCGCCTGTGAAAGCGGCCCGGCCGGCGGCGCGCGAATTGGCACCAGGCGGCGGTGCGGCACGCGCCCGGCTTCCGAGCAAGAAGACTTGACATTCGACGACAGACGCACGGGGAACAGGTTTGACGAGTTTGTTGAAAACGATCGATAGCGGAAAGAAAGCTGGCGCGGCGGCCCCGGCACGGCAGGCCAAGCCGGAAACGATCAAGGAATTCGAGTTCACGGCCCGAGATTTCGAGCGCGTACGCACGCTCATATACAAACGGGCCGGCATCGCACTCGCCGACAGCAAGCACGAGATGGTCTACAGCCGCCTCGCGCGCAGGCTGCGTGCCACCGGCATCCGTTCGTTCGAAGCCTATCTCGACAGCCTGGAAAACAGACCGGACAGCGAGGAGTGGGAAGCCTTCACGAATGCGCTGACGACCAACCTGACGTCCTTCTTTCGCGAGGCGCACCACTTTCCGATCCTGGCCGACCACGTTCGCAAGCTGTCGGAGCCGATCACGATCTGGTGCGCCGCAAGCTCCACGGGCGAGGAACCCTATTCGATTGCCATGACGCTGTGCGAGGCGCTGGGCACGATGACGCCGCAGGCCCATGTGATCGCGACGGATATCGACACCAATGTGCTGACGACTGCCTCCAACGGCATCTATGCGCTGGACCGGCTCGACAAGATGGAGCCCGAACGCGCGAGGCGTTTCTTCCTGCGCGGGAAGGGGGCGCAGGAAGGACTCGTGCGGGTGCGGCCCGAGCTGCGCCAGATGGTGACGTTCAAGCAGCTCAACCTGCTGTCCGACGACTGGCCTGTCTCGGGCCCGTTCGATGCCATCTTCTGCCGCAATGTCATGATCTATTTCGACAAGCCAACGCAGGGTAAAATTCTTGCAAGGTTCGCGCCGTTGATGAAGCCGAATGCACTGCTGTTTGCCGGTCATTCCGAGAATTTTTTGTATGTTTCCGATGCATTCAAGCTGCGAGGCAAGACAGTCTATGAGCTGGACCCGAGCCGAGTGGGGACGCATCGGCTGGTCGCGCGCCCGATTGAGAAATAATTTATGAGCTACGGAATCGAAGAGCACTTTGCGACCAACGTCTATTACGATCGAACGTTCGATTGTGATGCGGCCAAGATTCTTCCGGGCGAGTATTACTTCACGTGCAAGGACATGATGATCGTGACGGTGCTCGGCTCATGCGTGTCGGCCTGCATCAGGGATCGGGTCACCGGTATTGGAGGAATGAACCACTTCATGCTGCCCGACGGCGGCGGAGAAGCCGACAGCCCGGTGTCGGCATCGATGCGCTACGGTACCTATGCCATGGAAGTGCTGATCAACGACCTCCTGAAGGCCGGCGCCAGACGAGAAAATCTTGAAGCCAAGGTGTTCGGCGGCGGCAATGTGCTGCGAGGGTTCGTCGCCATCAATGTCGGCGAGCGCAATGCACAATTCGTGCGCGACTATCTGCGCGCCGAAAACATCAGGATGGTCGCTGAGGATCTGAACGATATTTATCCGCGCAAGGTTTATTTTTTCCCACGGACCGGCAAGGTGCTGGTCAAGAAACTCAGGCAATTGAACAACAACACCCTGGTGAATCGGGAGCAGGATTACGCAAGCCGGCTCCAGACGACTCCGGTGGTGGGCGATATCGAACTGTTTGGGTAAGCCGCCTTGTACGACGGCTTGCAGGATGGCGGCGCAGGAGATGACGCCCGCAATGGAAAGCATGTGTCATGAAAATTAAAGTCTTGATTGTCGACGACTCCGCGCTGATTCGCAGCGTGATGAATGAAATCATTCGCCAGCAGCCGGACATGGAAGTCGTCGGCGTGGCGCCGGACCCGATCGTCGCGCGCGAGCTGATCAAGCAGACCAATCCGGACGTGCTCACGCTGGACGTGGAAATGCCGCGCATGGATGGCCTGGACTTCCTGGAGAAGCTGATGCGTCTGCGGCCGATGCCGGTTGTGATGGTGTCGTCGCTGACCGAGCGCGGGTCAGAAATCACCTTGCGCGCGCTGGAGCTGGGCGCGGTCGACTTCGTTACGAAGCCGAAGCTGTCGATCCAGAGCGGCATGCTGGAATACGCAGAACTGATCACGGACAAGATCCGCGCGGCGGCCAAGGCACGGGTCAAGCCGCGCACCATCGCGCACGCCGATCCGCACAAGGCGCCAATCGAAGGCCTGCCGCTGATCCGCAATCCGCTCACCAGTAGCGAAAAGCTCATCATTATCGGCGCATCTACCGGCGGCACCGAGGCGATCAAGGATTTCCTGATGCAGATGCCTTCCGATTGCCCCGGCATCCTGATCACGCAGCACATGCCGGAAGGGTTTACGCGCTCGTTCGCCAAGCGCCTCGACAGCCTGTGCAAGATCACCGTGCAGGAAGCCGAAGGGGGCGAGCGCGTGCTGCCGGGGCATGCCTTCATCGCGCCCGGGCATTCGCACCTGCAGCTCGCACGCAGCGGCGCCAATTACGTTACCCAGCTCGATCAGGGCCCGCCAGTCAACCGACACCGGCCATCGGTCGATGTATTGTTCGACTCCGCGGCGCGCTTCGCGGGCAAGAACGCCGTGGGCGTCATCCTCACCGGAATGGGCAAGGATGGCGCCGCCGGCATGCTGGCGATGCGGAATGCCGGCGCGTACAACTTCGCGCAGGATGAAGCCAGCTGCGTCGTGTTCGGCATGCCGCGCGAGGCAATCGCGATCGGAGCGGCGCACGAGGTCGGTCCGCTGCAGGCGCTGCCCGGCATGGTGCTGGGCTATCTTGCGGCGCACAGCAGCCGCGCGCTGCGCGTTTGATACCTTGTCAGAACGATCATATCGGCCGCGGGCAGCCTGTATATGACGCGCCACTGAAGGAGCTCTTTTGGTGCAAAATGAACAGGGGAAGGATTATACTTAGTACGCCGTTCAATTCCGCAGGTGGGCGGCCGATCTATAACGTCTTATAGAATCAACGGAGCATTACATGGCTGGTCCAAATACGAAATTCTTGGTGGTTGACGATTTTTCGACCATGCGTCGTATCGTTCGCAATCTGCTGAAAGAATTGGGCTACACAAACGTCGACGAGGCGGAAGATGGTGCCATGGCGCTTTCGAAACTCAGGAGCGAGCAGTTCGATTTCGTGATCTCCGACTGGAATATGCCGGTGATGGACGGACTGACCATGCTCCAGCAAATCCGCGCAGATGCGGCATTGTCCAAGCTGCCGGTGCTGATGGTGACCGCCGAGGCGAAGAAGGAAAACATCATCGCGGCCGCGCAGGCCGGTGCGAACGGCTACGTGGTGAAGCCTTTTACCGCCGCCACGCTCGATGAAAAACTCTCCAAGATCTTTGAGAAGCTTGAAAAGGTAGGAGCCTGACTTGGACAAGGCGGTCAGCCAGCCCGAGTCGACCGATTCCGCACAAGAGGAAGTGTTCGCCCGCGTTGGCCAGATGACGCGGATGCTGCATGAAAATCTGCGGGGATTGGGCTTCGACAAGCTGCTCGCAAAGGCCGCGCACGATATTCCGGATGCTCGGGACAGGCTCGATTACGTCGCGAAAATGACCGAGCAGGCCGCGCAGCGCGTATTGACTGCCACCGAAACCGCCAGTCCGCTGCAGGAACAGATCGCTACGGGTGCCGACGGTCTGGCGCAAGAATGGCAGTCCCTCATCCAGTCTCCGTTTTCCGAGCAACATGTCCGCGACATGGCGGAGCGCACCATTGCCTGGCTAAGCCAATCGCACGACAACGCGAACGCGACCAGGCAGCAGCTGATGGACATCATGATGGCGCAGGACTTCCAGGACCTGACCGGACAAGTGATCAAAAAGGTCACCGAGCTTGCACACAACATCGAGCAGCAGCTTGTTCAGTTGCTCATCGATTATGCGCCGCCGGAGGCGCGGCGCGAGACGGGGCAGGGTTTGCTGAACGGACCGCAGATCAATCCCTCCAACAATGCCGACGTCGTCGCCAACCAGGGGCAGGTGGACGACCTGCTGGAGAGCCTGGGATTCTGATTGCTTGCCAGGCCCGGCGCCGGAAACGGCGGCGATCCACACACCGGATAGCATAAATGCAAGAAGATTTCTTCATCGTTCGAGAGCCATTGGTCAATGCGCAGGAGCGCGTTCTTGGCTACGAGCTTTCCTGGCACAAGATTGCCGCGACCGGACGCAAGCCCAGCGATGCGGAAGTGGTCGGGCTGGCGCGTTTCGTCGCCGACCACCTCAGCGATGCCGAAACCGGTGCATTGCTGGGTGACCAGCTGTTGTTCATCGAGGCGTCGCCGGGACTGCTTGGGCACGAGGCGCTCGGCGCGCTGCCGCCGAAAGGAACCGTATTTTCGCTGCGCGGCTCGGATGTCGCGTCTCCCGAGGCGGTATCGGCGGTGCAGGCCGCGCGCGCCTTCGGATGCGGGATCTCCTTGCGGGATGCTGACCTGGCAACGGTCGACAAGAACCTGCTGTCGCATGTTTCCTATATCGAGGTGCCGATCGGCGCGCCCGACTTTGCAGCGCAGGTCCGGCTGCATCGCTCGCTCCATCCGACATCGATGCGCATGATTGCGCGACAGCTCGGCAGCTGGCAGGCCTACGATACCTGTGCCCAGCTCGGTCTATGCGCGTTCGTCGGTCATCTGCACCTGACGCCGCGGCCGAACAATTATTCCCGCGACCTGAACCCGGCGCAGGCCATGATCCTGCAACTGATGGACATGGTGCGCAAGAATGCGGACATCAAGCAGCTGGAGAACGTGCTGAAGCGCGATGCGGCCATTTCCTACAAGCTGCTGCGATACATCAATTCGGCCGGTTTCGGTCTCGGTTGCGAAATCCAGTCCCTGAAGCATGCTGTCACGATGCTCGGTTATTCGCCGCTGTATCGCTGGCTGGCCTTGCTGCTGGCAACGGCCACCACCACCGGCTATTCGCCTGTGCTGATGCAGACGGCCGTCATCCGCGGGCGTTTCTCGGAGCTGCTGGGGCAAGCCTTCCTGCCGAAGAATGAAGCCGAAAACCTGTTCGTGGCCGGCATGTTTTCGCTGCTCGACAAGCTGCTTGGCGTGCCGATGGAAGATGTGCTGGAAAAGATCCAGTTGTCCGAATCGGTCACGCAGGCATTGCTGTCGCGGGAGGGGATCTATGGCCCGTTCCTTGCGCTGGCCGAGGCCTGCGAGCTGAACAGTCCCGAACTGGAATCGATGGCTTCCTCCCTCTGCCTCAGCGCCCGGCAGGTCAACGAGGCCCAGATGTCGTCCCTGGCCTGGGTGCAAGGGCTGAAGCTCTAGCCCGCCGCCGGAATTTCCGCCGCACGCCGCACGACCCGCCGCAGCCGAATAGCGGGGGGTTTTCTCACTTATTCCCGGGATCGCTGTCCTGTCGTATCGCCAATAATCCTAAATGGCCCCCACTGTAATCGGATGTTCCGGGTGGGGCAAGACAGGAGTCGGCGATGGCCGAAGACAGCGATCTCGAAAGAACAGAACCAGCGTCGCCCAGAAGACTGGAGCAGGCGCGTGAAGAGGGCGACATTCCCCGTTCGCGGGAACTCGCCACCTGCACGATTCTGCTCGCCGCGGGGCTCGCCTTCTGGTTTTCCGGCGAGAGCCTGGTCCGCCGTCTCAACCATATGCTTGCCGCCGGTCTGAGTTTCGAGCGCGAGCAGGCGTTCGACTTCAACCTGCTGCTGATGCGCCTGGGTTTCAGTCTTGGCGACGTGCTGATCGGCCTGGCGCCCTTCGCCGGGATCCTGGTCCTGGTGGCGCTCGGATCGCCACTGCTGATCGGCGGCTGGCTGTTCAGCACGAAGGCGCTGCAGCCCAATTTCTCGCGCATGAATCCGCTGAGCGGTCTGGGCAACATGGTATCGACGCGCGCGCTGGTGGAGTTGCTGAAGGCGATCGGCAAGACGATCCTGGTCGGCAGCGTCGCCTGGCTGGTCGTGCGTTCGAAAGTCGAATCCATGCTGTCGCTGAGCGTCGAGCCCATTGCGACCGGGACCGCACATCTCGCACACCTGCTTCTGACCAGTTTCATCGCCATTGTTGCCAGCCTGGTCCTGATTGCGCTCATCGATGCGCCTTACCAGATGTGGCAGTACGCCAACAAACTGAAGATGACGCGCGAAGAAGTGCGCCAGGAAGCAAAGGAGTCGGACGGCGATCCGCAGGTCAAGGCGCGCATTCGCCAGATGCAGCGCGAGATGGCGAAGCGCCGCATGATGGCGGAAATCCCGAATGCCGATGTCGTGGTGACCAACCCGACGCACTTTGCGGTGGCGCTCAAGTACACCGAAGGCAAGATGCGAGCGCCGGTCGTGGTGGCCAAGGGCGCGGACGAGATCGCGGCGAAGATCCGCGAAATCGCTGCGGAGCACAAGGTCGCCATGCTGGAAGCGCCGCCGCTGGCGCGTGCCCTGTATCGCCACACCGAGCTGGGGGACGAGATTCCGGCCGCGCTCTACACCGCCGTGGCCGAAGTGCTTGCCTATGTGTTCCAGTTGCGCGCCTACAGCAAGCACGGCGGCGTCCGTCCGTCCGCGCCGGATCACCTTGAAGTGCCCGCCGAATTGGATCCGCTGAATGCCGCGCGGCCGGATAACGGATTGATGCAATGAATAACCTGACACTACCTTCATGGCTGACAGGGCCGTCGGGCAGGGCGCTCGCGGCGCCGATCCTGATCGTCATGATGCTGGCGATGATGGTGCTGCCGCTGCCGGCATTCGTGCTGGACATGTTCTTCAGCTTCAACATCGCGCTGTCGATCATCGTACTGCTCACCAGTCTCTACACGGTCAAGCCGCTCGACTTCATGGTGTTCCCGACGGTGCTGCTGGTCAGCACCATGTTGCGCCTGTCGCTCAACGTCGCATCGACCCGCGTGGTGCTGACTGAAGGTCATACCGGCCCGGACGCCGCCGGCAAGGTGATCGAGGCCTTCGGCCACTTTCTGATCGGTGGCAATTACACCGTCGGCATCGTGGTGTTCATCATCCTTACCATCATCAACTTTGTCGTCGTGACGAAGGGCGCGGGCCGTATCGCGGAAGTTGGCGCGCGTTTCGCACTGGATGCGATGCCGGGCAAGCAAATGGCGATCGATGCCGATCTCAACGCCGGCCTGATCGGTGAAGCGGAGGCGCGCCGCCGCCGCCAGGAAGTCGGGCAGGAGGCGGAGTTCTACGGCGCGATGGACGGTGCCAGCAAGTACGTGCGCGGCGACGCGGTCGCCGGCATCATGGTCACCGTCATCAACATCTTTGGCGGCCTGATCGTCGGCATGGTGCAGCATGACCTCGACTTCGCCATGGCGCTGAAAAACTACACCCTGCTGGCCATCGGCGACGGCCTGGTCGCGCAGATTCCTTCGCTGATCATCTCGACGGCGGCCGGCGTGGTGGTATCGCGCGTGGCCAGCGAACATGACATCGGCGGGCAACTGATCAACCAGCTGTTTGCCAAGCCCGAAGTGCTGTACATCACCGCCGGCATCGTGGGTGGCATGGGCATCATTCCCGGCATGCCGCATATCGCCTTCCTCATGCTGGGCGGCGCGTTGGCCGGCGGCGCCTATCTGCTGAAGAAGCAGGCGCAGAAAGCCGCCGAGCTGCCGCCGCCGGCACCTGAAGTTGCCGTTACCGCTCCGGAAGTGGAAGAGGCCACCTGGCAGGACGTCGTCCCCGTCGACACCCTGGGCCTGGAAGTCGGCTATCGTCTGATTTCGCTGGTCGACAAGGGCCAGAGCGGCGAGCTGCTGCGCCGCATCAAGGGCATCCGCAAGAAGTTCGCGCAGGAAGTCGGCTTCCTGTCGCCGTCGGTGCACATCCGCGACAACCTTGAACTCAAACCGACCGCTTACCGCATCACGCTCAAGGGTGTCGAAGTGGGCAGCGGCGAGGCATATGTCGGTCAATTTCTCGCGATCAATCCGGGCATGGTAAGCGGCACTTTGCCGGGCACGTCCACGTCCGATCCGGCATTCGGCCTGCCGGCGACCTGGATCGATGGCGGATTGCGCGACCAGGCGCAGGCGATGGGCTACACCGTGGTGGATGCCGGCACGGTCATCGCGACCCATCTGAACCATGTGATCACGACGCATGCATCGGAGCTGCTCGGACGCCAGGAAGTGCAGCAATTGCTCGACCACCTCGGCAAGGAATCACCGAAGCTGGTGGAAGAGCTTGTGCCGAAGCTCATCCCGCTTGCGACCTTGCAGAAGGTCCTGCAGAACCTGCTGGTCGAAGGCGTGCACATCCGCGACATGCATACGATCATCGAGACGCTGGCGGAATATGCGGCGCAAGTGCAGGATCCGAACGAACTTACGGCACTGGTGCGCATCGCGCTCGGCCGTGCCATTGTGCAGCAGATTTTCCCGGGATCGAACGAGCTTTCCGTCATCACGCTCGACACCCGGCTGGAGCGCATCCTGATGCAGGCGATGCAGTCAGGCGGCTCGGACGGCGCCGGCATCGAGCCGGGGCTGGCCGATACGATAGTCGCGCAGGCCGAGCAGGCCACGCGCCAGCAGGAGCAGATGGGGCTGACACCGGTGCTGCTGGTGCCTGGCCCGCTGCGCGCATTGCTGGCGCGCTTCCTGCGTCGGGCACTGCCGCAGCTCAAGGTGCTGTCCCACGCCGAACTTCCCGATTCCAAGACGATTAGAGTCACCAGCCTAGTTGGAGGCCAAGCATGAACGTAAGAAAATTCTCCGCAAAGACTTCGCGCGAAGCATGGCGCCTTGTGCGCGACGCGCTTGGGCCGGATGCGGTGATCCTCTCCAATCGCACCATCAACGGCATGGTCGAGATCCTGGCACTCGCACCGGAAGACATGTCGGCTCTTGCCGAGCCCGTGATCGAAAAACCGGCGGTCTCGGAGTCGACGCTGGCCGCGCTTGGCGCCAAGCGGTTGAATGACGGCCCACCCGCAGCGTCGTCGGCCGCATCTTCCGCATTCGGGGCGGGACGGCCGATCGATAGCGACCAGGCGTCGAACCTCGCGGACGCGCTCGCGGCAAGCCGCGGCATGCCGCCGGTGGAGAAGGTTGCGCCCGAGTTGAACGAAGTGATGTCCGAACTGCGCTCGATGCGCGGCATGCTCGAATCGCAACTCGCCGAGATCGCCTGGAGCAGCCAGCAGAAGCGCGAGCCGATCAAGGCGGCCGTGATGCGCGAGCTGCTTTCCGCCGGATTCAGCGCGAGCCTCGCGCGCTATCTGACACAGAAGCTGCCTGCCGGTGAAAAGCCGGAGAACGGCCTGACCTGGGTGAAGTCGGTGCTGGCACGCAACCTGAATGTCGTCAGCAACGAAAACGAGATACTGGAAAAAGGTGGCGTTTACGCGCTGGTCGGTCCGACCGGTGTCGGCAAGACCACCACCACCGCAAAGCTCGCGGCGCGCTGCGTCATGCGTCACGGCGCCGGCAAGCTCGCGTTGATCACGACCGACGGCTATCGTATCGGCGGCTACGAACAACTGCGCATCTACGGCAAGATTCTCGGCGTGATGGTCCATTCGGTGAAGGATGAAACCGACCTGCGCATCGCGCTCGATGAGCTGAAGAACAAGCACATGGTTCTGATCGATACCGTGGGCATGGGCCAGCGCGACAAGATGGTCGCCGAGCAGATCGCGATGCTGTCGGGCACCGACTGCAAGGTCAAGCGCCTGCTCTGCATGTCGGCGACGTCGACCGGCGAAACGCTGAATGAAGTGGTGCGCTCCTACCAGGGCGACGGCCTTGCCGGCTGCATCATGACCAAGCTGGACGAGGCAGCGACCGTCGGCAATGTGCTCGACGTCATGATCCGCCAGAAGCTGAACCTGTATTACGTGGCCAATGGCCAGCGCGTGCCGGAAGACCTGCATGTGCCCAACCAGCATTACCTGGTGGACCGCGCGTTCAAGCTCAAGCGCGAGACTGCGCCGTTCCAGTACCAGGACGAGGAATTGCCGCTGGTGATTGCGACGACCGCACATGCCATGAATGACAAAAGTTTGCGCGAGGTGACCCTTGGCTAGTTTCGATTTTGATCAGGCCGAAGGCCTGCGGCGCATGCTCGCCGGCCCTAAGCCGCGCGTGTTTACGTTCCTGTCGGCGGCATCCGCGGAAGAGAAGGGCGCCATGCTGGTGAACCTGAGTGCATCGCTGGCGCAGGCGGGCAGGGATGTGCTGCTGCTGGATGCCTGCATTGCGCAGGAAGGCATTGCAGCGCGCCTGAACGCAACGAAGTGCGCGAGCCTGGTGCAGATCGCGCGGCGCGAGCGTTCGCTCGATGATGCCATCCAGGCGATGCCGCAGGGCTTCGGCGTGGCGGCACTCAGGCGCGGCCCGTCGAAGGCGGAGGAGGCGGACCCGGAACAGGCGCGCCGGCTGGAAGATGCCTACGGCGTGCTGGCCAAGCGTGCCGATATCATGGTGGTCGACGCCGAGTTGAACAAGGATGACAATTTTTCCATTCCGGCGCTGACCAGCAGCGAAATCGTGGTGCAGGTGTCGAACAATCCTGCGTCGATCACGAACGCCTACGCCATCATCAAGCGGCTGAACGGTCGCCTCGGTCGCCGTCCGTTCAGCCTGCTGGTCACCGGCGCCAGCGACAAGGAGGCGCAGGTGGTGTTCGAGAACATGGCCCAGGTCGCAAAACGTTATCTGGCTGTCAAGCTCAACTCCATGGGCTCGGTGCCCGCGGACGAGCACCTGAAGCGCGCCATGCACCTCGGGCGCGCGGTGGTCGATGCTTTCCCGCTGGCGGGCGCGTCGGTCGCATTCAGAAAGCTGGCCGGAAGGGTTGTGTTGTCTGAAGTGGCTGCAGCGGGATAACATGGTGATTCTGCAACTGGTGCCGGTGGCGGCATGCAACCGGACACGACACTATGTATACCGTTAGCGGAAAGACCGACAAGAATCATCTGCTGGAGGCGCATGTACCACTGGTAAAAAAATTGGCGCACCAGATGAAGGCCAAGCTTCCGCCGAGCGTCGAAGTCGACGATCTGATCCAGGCCGGCATGATCGGCCTGCTCGATGCGATCGGCCGCTACGAGGAAACCCACGGCGCGCAGTTCGAGACCTATGCGGTGCAGCGCATTCGCGGCGCGATGCTGGACGAGCTGCGCAACAGCGATTGGCTGCCGCGCGGCATACGCCAGAACATGCGCAAGATCGAAGAGGCGATGAACAGGCTGCAGCAGCGCCTCGGCCGCACACCGAAGGAAACGGAAATTGCCAAGGAGCTGAAGATCTCCCTGGATGAATACCAGGAGATGCTCGGCGAGGGCAGCGGCCACCAGCTGGTGTACTACGAGGATTTCCACGACAAGGACGAGAACGACCACTTCCTTGACCGGTATTGCGTCGATGAGGCGAGCGATCCGTTGAAGGCGCTGATGCACACCGGCTTCCGGCAGGCGGTCATTCGCGCGATCGAGGCTCTGCCCGAGCGGGAGAAGATCCTGATGGGCCTCTATTACGAACAGGAGATGAACCTGAAAGAGATCGGTGCGATCATGGGCGTGTCGGAATCGCGCGTGTGCCAGTTGCACAGCCAGGCGATTGCCCGCATGCGTGCGCGGCTGAGGGAGCAGGCATGGACTGGGCTAGCCTAGGCGGCCTTGCGCTCGCGCTGGCGGGCATCCTGGCCGGCCAACTACTGGAAGGCGGGCATATCGATTCGCTGGTGCAGCCGGCGGCATTCACCATTGTCGTCATCGGCACCGTCGGCGCCGTGCTGTTGCAGAGTGGTACGCGCAGTTTCCTGCGCGGCCTCGCCATGGCGCGCTGGATCGTCGTCGCGCCGGAAGACAGGACGCTGACGCTGGTGCAGGACATCACGCTGTGGAGTGCGACGGCGCGCCGCGAAGGCTTGCTTAGCCTGGAGCGTTTTCTCGACGAGATCAAGGATGAATTCACCGCGAAAGGGCTGCGCCTGATCATCGATGGCGTCGATCCATACAAGATTCGCGAGATTCTCGAGGTCGACATCAGCACTTATGAGCGGCGCGAGCGGCAGGGCGCGAAGGTCTGGGAATCGGCCGGGGGATATTCGCCCACCATCGGCATTCTCGGCGCCGTGCTTGGACTGATCCACGTCATGGAGAACCTGACCGACCCAGGCAAGCTCGGCGGGGGCATCGCGGTGGCGTTCGTGGCGACCATCTACGGCGTCGGTTTCGCCAACCTGGTTTTCCTTCCTGTCTCCAACAAGCTCAAGACCATCATCGGCGATGAGGTGCGCCGGCGCGAAATGCTGACCGACGTGTTTTGCAGCATCGCCAACGGCGACAACGCACGGGTGGTGGAAGAACGCCGCCTGGCCTACAAGTAGCCGTCGTCATGGCGCGCAAGAAATACGACGAAGAGGGCGACAACCACGACCGCTGGCTGGTGTCGTATGCCGATTTCATCACCTTGCTGTTCGCGTTCTTCGTGGTGATGTACGCGCTGTCGTCGATCAACGAGGGCAAGTATCGCGTGCTGTCCAACTCGCTGGTCAATGCCTTCGGCGGCATGCAGATCGCGCCGATCAAGGGAGAACCATCGGGGGGGGCGCCGGCGGTGCCGCGCGGATTGCCTCCCGTTCGGCTGCGCAACGGCGAGGCATTGCGCAAGGAGCGCGATCACCTGACCGGCGTTGCGCGCGATCTTCTCAAGGTCATGGCGCCGCTGGTGGAGCAGGGGAAGGTGCGCGTCACGCAGTCCGGTCGCGGCGTGAGCGTCGAGATCAATGCCAGCGTGCTGTTTGCG
>JAKACN010000391.1 GCA_021821365.1 Pseudomonadota bacterium
CGAATGAAGGGCGGACTGCGGCCCGCGTCGACGTCGCGCGCCAGGATTCGCGCCTGCCGGGCTCGCTCACGCTGGCGCAATTCGAGGCCAATCCGCATCAGACGAACACGCCGAACGATTTCGGGTCGATCGATACCGATCGCGTCAGCCTGCTTGGCGAGCGCCACCTTGGCGCATTCGATGTGGCGGCGGAGCTGTCGCATCGCGAGAAGACCGTGACCGCGACGTATGTGTCGGCCTTCGGCCCGTATAACTATCGCGCCGACAGCCGCACCACGCAGTTCTCGCCGCGCTTGCGCCATCGCTCGGAAATCGGCGGCATGAAGAATGAACTGGTCGCGGGCCTTGACTTCGCCGACTGGGAACGGAATTCCGGAACGGCTCACGCCACGCAAAAGTCGCAGGCGATTTATGCACGCGACGAAATCCAGGTCGGCAAGGCGCGCATCGCCGCCGGCGCGCGCCATGAAAAATTCGACAAGGACTTCAGCGATCCCTTCGGCTTCGGCACGACCGCCTATAGCACGAAGCCGTCGCTCAATGCGTGGGAGCTGCAAGGCAAATATGCCTTTCTGCCCGGGCTGGATGCCTTTGCGAAGGCGGGATGCAGCTATCGCGTCGCCAATGCTGACGAGAACGGATTCACGCCCGTACCCAATCAACCGCTGGTGCCGCAGACCTCCAATGATCTCGAGGCCGGCTTCACCGCAGGCAACGCCGCGCGCAAGCTCACCGCACGCATATTCCGCCATCGCCTGAAGAATGAGATCTTCTTCAATCCGGTGCTGTTCAGCAATGTGAACCTGGATCCGACGCGTCGCCAGGGCGCCGAGCTGCAAGCGGACGTGCGCCTGCTGGCCGAGTACACGCTGTCGGCGACCTTCCAGCATGTGTCCGCCAAATTCACGGATGGCCCGAACAGTGGCAAGGAGATGGTGCTGGTGCCGCCCAATACCGCGACGCTGCGCCTGAACTGGCTGCCGGGCAGTGCGCAGAATGCAAGCGTCGGCCTGCAGTGGGCGGACTCGCAGCGTTACGGCAACGATTTCTCCAACACCTGCTCCAGCCGCGTTCCATCCTTCACGACGCTGGATGCGCGTTATGCACGCCGCGTCGGCGCGTGGGAATTCGCGGTCCTCGGCACCAATCTGACCGATCGGGATTATTTCACGAACGCCTTCGGTTGCCGCAGCGGCATCTATCCGAACAGCGGCCGCCAGCTGAAGGTGTCGGCGCGTCTCGACTTCTGACCAGACTCGGCGGATAAACCATGCACACCATCGTCTTCAGCGTAGCGACATTTCGCGAACGTCGCCGAGTGGTCGGCGTTCTGGCGACGTTGCTTGCGCTTGCCGGCGCGAGCATTCTGTTTTCCTGCGCTGTCGGATCGGTGGGCTTGTCGTTGCCGGAGCTGTTGTCCGCGCTCGGCGAGCTGGTGCGCGGCGAACCCTCGAGCCTGGCCGGGACGCTGCTGGAGCTGCGGCTCGGACGCGCGCTTTCCGCCTTCGTGACCGGCGCCACGCTTGCGCTGGCCGGCGTCATGATGCAGGCGCTGCTGCGCAATCCGCTCGCCGACCCCTACGTGCTCGGCGTATCGGGAGGCGCGGCGGTCGGCGCCTTGTTTGCGATGTTGTTCTTCACCGCGGCGTGGCTGATCGATGTCGCGGCATTTGCCGGCGCCGTGGCGGTCGCCTTTTTGCTCTTTGCATTTGCCTATCGCGACTTGCGCAGCGGCGCCGGTTCGGAAGGCGGCGCGCCGATGCTGTTGCTCACCGGCGTGATCGTTGCCTCGGGTTGCGGCGCGCTGGTGACGCTGATGCTCTCGATGGCGCCCGATAATCGCCTGCGCGGCATGGTGTTCTGGCTGATCGGGGACCTGTCCGCGACGCCATCGCGCTGGTTGCCATGGGCCGTATGGCTGGCTGCGCTGGTGTTCGCGGTGCGCGTCGCGCGCGCGGTCAACCTCCTTGCCATGCATGCGGAAGCAGCCTCCACGCTGGGCATCCGGGTCGGACGGTTGCGGCAAGGCCTGTTCCTGTGTTCCGCACTGCTGACGGCAAGTGCGGTCAGCAGCGCGGGCAGCATTGGATTCATCGGCCTGATCGTTCCGCATGCCTGCCGCTTTGCCTGGGGGCCGGATCATCGCCTGCTGTTGCCGGCATCCACGCTGGCCGGCGGCAGCTTCCTGGTGCTCGCGGATACGCTGGCGCGCACCGTGCTCGCGCCGCAGCAGTTGCCGGTGGGCGTGATCACCGCGCTGATCGGCGTGCCGGTCTTCCTGGTGCAGCTGCACCATATTCACAGGAAATAGGCAATGCGCACCAACGACTTGTCATTGCGCGTCGGGGAGCGCCGCCTCGTCCAGTCACTGGACTGGCAGATTGAAGCGGGGCAGTGCTGGTGCGTCATCGGGCGCAACGGCGCGGGCAAGAGCACCTTGCTGCGTGCGCTTGCCGGCCTGCGTCACACCGATGGCGGATCGATTCAGATCGCCGGTCGCGCGCTGCAGGACTGGCACCTGCCCGACCTGGCGCGCCAGCGCGCCTACCTGCCGCAGGGGCGCAACGATGCCTTCGGGTATCGCGCCATCGAGACGGTGCTGGCGGCGCGTCATCCATATCAGTCCGACCGCTACTGGGATGGCGCCGCCGATGTCCAGGCCGCGCATACGGCATTGCGCGCGCTGGACGTCGCGCATCTGGCCGAACGCGACGTGCGCACGCTCTCCGGCGGCGAGCGCCAGCGCGTCGCGATTGCGGCCGTCCTGGCGCAGGACACGCCGCTGCTCCTGCTGGATGAACCGGCCAGCGCGCTCGACCTCGCGCACCAGGTCAGTGTCATGGAGTTGCTGGCGCGGCTGTGCCGACAGCAGGGAAAGGCAGTCGTGATGGTGAGCCATGATCTCAACCTGGCGCACAGCGTTTGCACTCACGCCTTGCTGTTGATGGGCAATGGACAATGGCGGGCAGGCCCGGTGGATGAAGCCATGCTCGCGCAGCTTTTGAG
>JAKACN010000392.1 GCA_021821365.1 Pseudomonadota bacterium
ACGCGGGAAGCGAAATAACTCGCCCTCACTGCGTTCGGAGCTCAGACAGATTTCGCTTCTTTATCCGCGTCGCCGCGCAATTTTTCGGCAGCTCACAGCGGACAAGGCAACAGCCTCTCAGTGCTATCTCACGCGATTGATATGAGGCCGCGCCTGTCTTGCCATTCCTTCCTACTTCAATTCATACTTCGCTTCGCCGAAGGAATGCAGCGGCGGCAGATCGTCGAAGTTCGGCTTGCGGCCTTGTTGCTTCGCCATGAAGGCTTCGACCAGGTTGCCGGTGCGCCAGATGCCCGATTGCAGCCAGCCCATCTGGCGCAGTGCATCCTGCGTCGAGTGATCGCGCGCATAGTGGATCGCCTGCTTGCTGCCCCAGATCGCGACCGGCGGCTTTTCCGCGATTTCGCGCGCCATCTGCATGGCGGCCTCAAGCATGGCGTCCTGCGTGTCGAAGACTTCGTTGACGAGGCCGACGGCGAGCGCGCGCTGCGCAGGCAGGCGGCGTCCGGTGTAGGCGAGCTCGTGCACGATGCCTTCCGGGATCAGCTTGGGCAGGCGCTGCAGGGTGCCGAGATCGGCGGTCATGCCGATGTTGATTTCCTGGATGCAGAAAAAGGCGTCCGTGGTGGCGAGGCGAATGTCGCAGGCGCAGATCATGTCGACGCCGCCGCCGATGCAGCCGCCCTGGATGGCGGCGATGACCGGCATGCGCAGTTCCTCGATGAGGTTGAATACGCGCTGCATGTCGTCCAGCGCCGGTGCGACGTTGGCGCGGCCGCCCGCAGTGCTGTCATTGATCGAGATGGCCGCGTCGCCGGCGAATACGTCGAGCGACCTGCCGGCAGTGAAATGCTTGCCGGTCGACGAGATGACGAGTGCGCGCGCCGATGCCTTGCGCTGCAGGTCCTGCAGGATCTCCGTGAGCTCGCGCCACATCACCGGCTGCATGGTGTTCAACGCGGCGGGCCGGTTGAACACGAGATGGGCGATCTTGTCGGTGATGCTGAAATCGAAACATTGATAGGCCATGAGGGCTCCTTTGTCGTTTATCGTTTTGGCGGCGCCGATCCGGGCTCGGCCGGGCCCATCTGCAGCGAACGCAACACGGCGTTCACCGCGGCGTTGAACAACTCGTCGGCGCGCTCGGTCTTCAGGTAGTAACCCTTGAGTTCCAGGCTGACCGCGCCGTGCATCGCGGCCCACAGCAGGCGCGCCGCAGCGGTTGGATTCGATGGCGGCAATGCGCCCTGGCGCATGACTTCCTCGAAGGTCTCGATCAGCGCCGCGAGCGATTCCCACGCCTTCTTGCGCGACTCCACCGGCGGGACGAAGCCGGCGATGGCGTCGCCGAACATCACCATGTAATAGCTCGGATTGCGCTTCGCGTACTGGTGGTAAATGCGCGCATGCAGCAGCAGCGGCGCCAGGCCTTCCCCGCCTTCCCTGTTCTTCATTGCCTGCGTGGACGCCGCGGCGAATTCCTGCTTCAGCCGCGCGAAGCCCTCCAGGTACAACTCATTGGCCAGGCCGTCCTTGCCGCCGAACAGCGAATAGAGCAGGGTGGTCGAACAATTCACGGCTTCGGCGACGCGCCGCACCGTCAGCGCCGCCGGGCCTTCTTCGGTCAGCAGGCGCGTGGCGGCATCCAGCATCCCCTGGCGCAGGTTGACGCGCAGGTCTTCCTGCGCCTGCCGGAAGTCGATTGGCGCGCGCTCGCCGGCAGCTTGTTTTTTCGTTCTCATGCCTGAAAATCCGTTTGACAAAAACATTGTTTTTTCTGATAACATGATAAACAGACTGCTGAAAAACGCAATCGGTTTCCGATCTTTCGTTGAAAAAAGGTAATGAATTCTTGCCACGAATGCCGCGCGGCATTCGTGCTTCACCCGGAGGAGTTTCCATGAGTGGCAATCGCATTCCCGCAGCCTTGCAGAACCTGACGCTGCCTGTCATCGCATCCCCGATGTTCATCGCCAGCGGCCCCGAGCTCGTCAAGGCGCAATGCAAGGCCGGCATTGTCGGTTCCTTCCCGTCGCTGAATGCCCGGCCGGCCGACATGCTGGACACCTGGCTGACCGAGATGAAGGCCGACCTCGACGCCTTCCGGCAGGCGCATCCGGGCGCGAAGGTCGCCCCCTTTGCAGTGAACCAGATCGTGCACCAGTCCAATGATCGCCTCGCGCACGACGTCGAAGTCTGCGTGAAGCACCAGGTGCCGATCATCATCTCCAGCCTGCGTGCGCCGCCGAAGGAAATGCTGGATGCGATCCACAGCTACGGCGGCATCGTCCTGCACGACGTGATCTCGATCCGCCACGCGCAGAAGGCGCTGGAAGCCGGCGTCGATGGTCTCATCCTGGTCGCGGCCGGCGCCGGCGGCCACGCGGGTACGCTCTCGCCGTTCGCGCTGGTCGGAGAAGTGCGCAAGTTCTTCGACGGCCCGATCGCCCTGTCAGGCTCGATCGCCACCGGCGATGCGATCCTCGCCGCGCAGGCGATGGGCGCGGATTTCGCCTACATCGGCTCGCGCTGGCTGGCGACGAAAGAATCGAACGTCGACGAAGCCTATCGCCAGATGATCGTCGACGCGACCGCCGCCGACATCGTGTACACCAACCTGTTCACCGGCGTGCACGGCAACTATCTCAAGCAGTCGATCCTCAACGCCGGCCTCGACCCGGACAACCTGCCGGTCGCGGATAAATCAAAAATGAACTTCGGTTCCGGCGGCAACAGCAAGGCCAAGGCCTGGCGCGATATCTGGGGCGCCGGTCAGGGCGTCGGCCTGATGGACCAGGTCCTGAGCGTGGCGGAGGTGGTGGAAAAGCTGAAAGCGGAGTACATGGCGGCGCGCAAGCGGTTGGCGCTGTAAGAAGAATAGGTCCGCGGAAAACATTCGGCGTGCCCACGAAAAACATACATGGACGCCCCCCATTTGCAAGGCTTTCAGTTCATGTCAGCGAGATAGGTGAAGATTGCAGCCATACATCCGGACTTTTGGTGAG
>JAKACN010000120.1:0-14586 GCA_021821365.1 Pseudomonadota bacterium
CAGAATTTCAATTTCGCCAGGCAGCTCGGCGATACGGTGGCGGCGCTGGATGACGGCAGGATCGTGCATCGCGGCCTGATGGAGGAACTGGCGGAGGATGAGGCGCTGCAGATGCGATTGCTGGGCTTGTCGCTGGCGGCGCATCATTAGAGAACAGGCTCCTTCACCCTTACAGGGGGAAGGTTGGGATGGGGGTAGTGAGGTCGAGCAAGCGCCATAGATAGCTCGATCTCACTACCCCCACCCTAGCCCTCCCCCTGCAAGGGGGAGGGAACGAGTAGCCGGCCACTTTTGAGAGACTACGAATGGAACAAGCAACACTACAAGTCGCCGCACCGCCAACCGGCAAACAGATCGACTGGCTGCCTCTCGTGCTGGTGCCCGCGCTCGCGCTCGCCGCGCTGCCCTTCATCGACTCGGTTTCCACCTGGATCACGCTGACCGCCGCGGGACTGGCGATGGGCATGATCATCTTCGTCATCGCTTCCGGCCTGACGCTCATCTTCGGCCTGATGGATGTGCTGAATTTCGGGCATGGCGTGTTTATCGCGCTCGGCGCCTTCGTTGCCGTATCGGTGATGGGCACGATGTCTGACTGGAGTAATGCCGAGAGCCTGGCACAGAACCTCGGCGCACTCGGCGCCGCGATGCTGGCCGCGATGCTCGTGGCCGGCGTACTCGGCGCCGTGTTCGAGCGCGTGCTGGTGCGCGTGGTGTACGGCCAGCACCTGAAGCAGATCCTGATCACGATGGGCGGCATGGTGGTCGGCGAGGAGCTGATCAAGGTGTTCTGGGGGCCGCAGCAGATTCCGCTGCCGCTGCCGCCGGCACTGCGCGGCTCGATCTTCCTGGGCGATGCCGCGATCGAGAAATACCGCCTGTTGGCGGTCGTCGTCGGCCTGATCGTGTTCGCGGCGCTGGTGCTGATGCTCAACCGCACCAAGCTCGGCCTGCTGATCCGCGCCGGCGTGCAGGACCGCGAAATGGTGGAGAGCCTCGGCTATCGCATCCGGCGCCTGTTCGTCGGCGTGTTCATTGCGGGCTCGGGGCTGGCAGGCCTCGGTGGTGTCATGTGGGGGCTGTACCAGCAGAACGTGATCCCGCAAATGGGCGCGCAGGTGAACGTGCTGATCTTCATCGTGATCATCATCGGCGGACTCGGTTCGACCGCCGGCTGTTTCCTCGGCGCGCTGCTGGTCGGGTTGCTGGCGAATTACACCGGTTTCCTTGTGCCGAAAATCGCGCTCTTTTCCAACATCCTCCTGATGGTCGCCATCCTGTTGTGGCGTCCGCAGGGCGTTTATCCGGTGACCAACAGATGATGCAGCGCCTACTTTCGCATGACATGCCGCGCAGCCGCGTGCTGGCGGTGATCCTGACGCTGATCGTGCTCGGGCTGGCGTTCGCGCCCTTCCTGTTCCACGGCGCGAAGGCGATGAACGTGGCGGCAAAAATCCTCGTCTTCATCGTGCTGGTCGCGAGCTATGACCTGCTGCTCGGCTATACCGGCATCGTGTCCTTCGCGCATACGATGTTCTTCGGCATCGGCGCCTACGGCATCGCCATCGCCAGTTCACGCATGGGGCCGGGCTGGAGCAGCCTGCTGGTCGGGGCGCTCGGCGCGGTGCTGCTGTCATTGCTGCTGTCGCTGGTGATCGGCCTGTTCTCGCTGCGGGTGCGCGCCATCTTTTACGCGATGATCACGCTGGCGGTGGCCTCGGCGTTCCAGACGCTGGCCTCGCAGCTGTCGGAGATCACTGGCGGCGAGGACGGCCTGAACTTCAAGCTGCCGGAAGTGCTGGCGCCCTCGTTCCAGATCGGCGACGATCCGTTCCTCGGCACTTACCTCGACGGCCGCTTCATCACCTATTACCTGGTATTCCTCAGTGCCGCCGTCCTTTTCCTGGCCATGCTGCGCATCGTCAACTCGCCCTTCGGTCATGTGCTGAAAGCGATCCGGGAAAACGATTTCCGCGCCGAGGCGATCGGCTACCGAACCGTCGTGTTCCGCACCTGGTCGAATGTGCTGGCCGCCGTGTTCGCCACGCTGGCCGGCTGCCTGCTCGCCATCTGGCTGCGCTACAACGGACCGGATACCTCTCTCTCCTTCGAGATCATGATCGACATCCTGCTGATCGTGGTGATCGGCGGCATGGGCACGATGTATGGTGCGATCTGCGGCGCGACTGTGTTCCTGCTGGCGCAGAGCTACCTGCAGGACCTGATGGCGCTGGCGGCCGACGCGACGCAATCGGTGCCCGTGCTGTCCGCGCTGCTATCGCCGGATCGCTGGCTGCTGTGGCTGGGTATACTGTTCATCCTGTCGGTCTACTTCTTCCCGACGGGCATCGTCGGCAAACTTCGCACATGGAGGATGTGATGCTTCCCGCTTCCCACTACCTGCGCTGCTGTGAACGTGAAATCCACTATGTCGAATGGGGCGCGAAGGATGCGCCGCCGCTGATCATGTGGCATGGCCTGGCGCGCACCGGCCGCGATTTCGACGACATCGCCGCCGAGCTGTCCGACACCTATCGCATCATCTGTCCGGACACCATCGGCCGCGGCCTGTCGCAATGGAGCCCCGATCCCGACAAGGAATACTGCCTCGCCTTCTATGCACAGATCGCGCAGTCGCTGGTGGACCAGCTCGGCTTCTCGCGCGTACGCTGGCTCGGCACCTCGATGGGCGGCGCCATCGGCACGGCGGCGGGCGCAACGACGCTGAAGGGACGCATCAGCCACCTGGTCCTCAACGACAACGGCCCGGCGCTGGCGCAGGTGGCGATCGAGCGCATCAAGGCCTACGCCGGCAATCCGCCGCAGTTCGATACGGTGACCGAACTCGAAGGTTTCTTCCGAACAGTCTACAAACCCTACGGCTGGCAAAGCGATGCGCAATGGCGTCGCATGACGGAAACCTCCACGCGCCGCATGCCGAACGGGAAGGTCACGCCGCATTACGATCCGGCAATGGTGCGGCAATTCATCGTGCATCCGAACGATTACGACCTGTGGGACGCCTATGACGCGCTCGACATGCCGACGCTCGTCCTGCGCGGCGCGGAATCGGATCTGTTGCTGCAGGAAACCGCGGACGACATGAAGCTGCGCGGGCCGCTGGCGCAGGTGGCGGTGATTCCCGGCTGCGGCCATGCCCCTGCCCTGAACGTGCCGGAACAGATCTCGCTGGTGCGCAATTTCCTTGCAGGTTGATAGGTATTTTTTCCGCCGCCGGCCCGGGAAAACCACCGGGCCACACGTTTTTTCGCTTTGCGCTACACTCGATCGCTCATTTCGTCCCGTCGAGGTACCGCCATGCTGACAGCCACCCGCGCCCCGCAACTGAAGACCGTCCTGATCGCCAGCGGCCTGGTGCTCACGCTTGCCATGGGCGTGCGCCACGGCTTCGGCTTCTGGCTGCAGCCGATCTCGCAGGCGCATGGCTGGACACGCGAGACCTATTCGCTGGCGATGGCGCTGCAGAACCTGCTGTGGGGCGTATTCGGTCCGTTCGCCGGCATGGCCGCCGACCGCTTCGGCACGGCGCGCGTGGTGATCGTCGGCGCGCTGTTCTATGTCGGCGGGCTGCTGTGGATGGCGATGGTCAGCCAGCCCACGATGTTCGTGATCGGTTCCGGCATCCTGATCGGCGCGGCGCTCGCCTGCACGGCATTCGGCGCCGTCAGCGGCATCATCGGGCGCGTGGCGCCTGCCGAGAAGCGCTCCTGGGCCTTCGGCATCTCCTCCGCCGCCAGCTCCTTCGGCCAGTTCCTGATGATGCCGGTCGAGCAGCACATGATCTCCTATTCCGGATGGCAGACAGCGTTCTACATCCTCGCCGCGCTGGTGGCGGTCGTGATGCTGCCAATGGCCTTCGGCCTGCGCGAACTGCCGCATGAAAAGGCCGCCGAACATCATCAGAGCATGTCGGAAGCGATCAGGGAAGCATTTGCCTACCGGCCTTTCCTGCTGCTGGTGGCCGGCTACTTCGTGTGCGGCTTCCAGCTGGTGTTCATCGGCGTGCACATGCCGTCCTACCTGAAGGACAAGGGCATCATGGACCCGGGCGTGGCCGTCATGGCGCTGGCGCTGATCGGCCTGTTCAACATTTTCGGCTCCTATTACGCGGGCAAGCTGGGCGGCTTCCTGCCGAAGCGTTACCTGCTCTCGGCCATCTACATCACCCGCGCCGCCGCCATTGCGATCTTCCTGCTGGCCCCGCTCAGCCCGATGTCGGTGTACCTGTTCGCCTGCGTGATGGGCGCGCTGTGGCTGTCGACCGTGCCGCTCACCAATGGCGTGATCGCCGGCATCTTCGGCGTGCGCTACCTGTCGATGCTGTCGGGCTTCGTGTTCTTTTCGCACCAGGTCGGCAGCTTCCTCGGCGTATGGCTGGGCGGCTACCTGTTCACCCGCGACGGCAACTACAACACCGTGTGGGGCATCACGATCGCGCTCGGCGTGTTCGCGGCGCTGGTGAACCTGCCGATCAACGAAAAGGCCATCGCGCGCACGCGCGTCGCGGTGGCGTGAGCCCGGCCGTGCGCGAGCGCATCAAGCACCTGCTGCTCGGCGCCGTCGTGCTGGCGGTGCTGGCGGCCGTGTTCGTCGGCTACCTGCGCCCTTCCTTCATTGTCGATCTCGCCAACCGCATCGTCCTATGCTTCTGAATCCTTCCGCACCGCTCGCCCGCCCCGTCGTGCAGCATCTTGGCGCGTCGCGCATCCGTGAAGTCGCCAACGCCGGCATCGGCGTGAGCGACGTACTGCCCTTCTGGTTCGGCGAACCGGACGAAGTCACGCCCGCCTTCATCCGCGACGCCGCGAGGGAAGCGCTCGATGCGGGCGATACCTTTTACACGCACAACTTCGGCATCCTGCCGCTGCGTGAGACGATTGCCGCCTACCTGTCCACGCTGCACGGCAAGGTCGATGTGAGCCGCGTGGCCGTAACTTCTTCCGGCGTATCGGCATTGATGCTGCTGTCGCAACTCATCATCAATCCGGGCGATCGCGTGGTGGCCGTGACACCCCTCTGGCCGAACCTGTTCGAGATCCCGAGAATCCTCGGCGCGGAAGTGGCGCGGGTGCCGCTGAGGTTCGGCCAGACCTGGGAACTCGATGTCCAGCAATTGCTGGACGCGCTCACGCCGGGAACCAAAGCGCTGTTCCTCAATTCGCCGAACAATCCGACCGGCTGGGTCATCACCGCGCAGCAGCAGGAAATCGTCCTCGCGCATTGCCGCAAGCACGGCATCTGGATTCTCGCAGACGACGTGTACGAGCGGCTGGTCTATGACAACGCAAACCCCAAGGCCTGCGCGCCGTCCTTTCTCGATATCGCCTCGGATGAAGACCGCATCGTCTCGGCCAACAGCTTCTCGAAGTCGTGGCTGATGACCGGCTGGCGGCTCGGCTGGGTGGTCGCGCCGACCGGCGTGATGGCCGACCTGGGCAAGCTGATCGAATACAACACCTCCTGCGCACCCGGCTTCGTGCAGCGCGCCGGCATTGCCGCCATTCAGGGCGGCGAGGAAGTGATCGCGCACACCGTCACCCGCTATCAGGCCGCGCGCGACTTCCTTTACGAGCGCCTCAACGCCCTGCCCGGCGTGACCTCGCCCAAGCCGAAAGGCGCGATGTATCTCTTCTTCCGCGTGGAAGGCGCACAGGACACGCTGGAGCTGTGCAAGCAACTGGTGCGGGAAGCGAAGCTCGGCCTCGCGCCCGGCAATGCCTTCGGAACCGAGGGCGAGGGGTATATTCGCTGGTGCTTTGCCAGTTCGTTGGAACGGCTGGATGAGGGTGTGCGGCGGCTTGCGGGATTTCTTGAGAAGCGTTGAAGAGAAAACCTCGGCGTGAAAAACGCGAGTCCGATTTATCTGATTGAGTATGGTTGACAAGGACTTACTTGCGTTGATGTCATCCTTCGTCTTACGTTGCGCCTTGGCGGCCGTCTGCTAGCGGCGATGAGCGGCCGTTCGAGCCAAGAAACCCTTGTGATGCTTCAGACTGTGGGTGGATCTTTCGGCGCTCCCCTCTGAAAACTGTCCGCGCTTTCTTCTAGGACTTGAAACCGGGCTACACTGCCCTCACATATCGTAAAACATAATGTAACAGGGGGGGGACGTGGAAGAACCGAAACCCTTTCGGGTGTTGTGCCTAGACGGCGGCGGAATGCGCGGCGCGTACCAGACGGCTTACCTCGCCACCTTTGGCGATCGAATGCGCGCCAGCCTAAAGCAGCAGGAGTCATTGGATATTGGAAGCGCCTTTGACTTGGTGGTCGGCACCAGCACCGGCGGCATCGTGGCGTGCGGACTAGCTGCCGGAATCCCCCTCAGGCAGATGCAGGAATTGTACGCGAAGGCCGGTGGGAAGATCTTTCCGCTACAATGGGTACGCCCAATATGGATTTTGGGTAAGCTGGTAAGGGGGCTGGGTCTCGGTACGTTCTGGGGTGACCGCGCACTGCGCAAGACTTTAGAGGAAACTCTGGGCGCGAGGACGGTCGAATCCGTGTACAGCGAACGGGGTATCGCCCTCGCAGTCCCGACTCTTGACATCAACCGTCATGCGGCGGTCATCTTCAAAACGCAGCACTTGAGGCGCCTGAATGGCAGGGACAACAAGCGGTCTCTGGTCGACGTGTGCATGGCCACCAGCGCCGCCCCTATCCTGCGCTCTATGGCGCGTCTGATCGAGCCGGGTGGCACGGGCGCCACAGCCACCTATGTGGATGGCGGCCTTTGGGCAAATAACCCGGGGCTGATCGGCATGATGGAGGCGACCGAAATTCTGAAGGACCGGGGCGAACAACGGCCGATCCACCTGTACATGCTTGGGACTCTTCCGTCGCAAGGCGGTGAAGAGGTTGGGCGATGGGCTCGACACCGCGGAGCATGGGGGTGGGGATTCGGCCTCAAGGCCATCGCCGCTAGCCTCAATGCGCAGGCAGTCGGCTATGACTATCTGGCAAGCAAGATGGCTGAGATGCGCGGCGATGGGAGTTTTGCATTTCGCCTACCTGCTCAATGCCCGTCCAATGAACTGCGCGACTATCTAACTAACATGGACGACGCCCGTCCGAAGGTGCTCAATGCGCTTGCACGCCAAGCCATTTCCGACGTGGACTTCGCGTGGGCCTCCAGTGCGAAAGAGATAGAAGCGTTCCGCCACGCCCTGGCCACGGCCAGACCTCAAACCACCGGCCAAGCAACGAAGGAGGCACATGGCTGATATTGACTGCCACAGCGAGATGACGAACTTTCATCGCGACAACGTCACGCTCTCGAATAAACAACAAGGTGAAATGCGGACCCGCCGAGATGCCGGACGAACCCGCCTTGAGAATGGCCTCAACGAGGCCAAAAAGCCCCAACCCAAGGAAGTTCGCTCACAAGGTTCCTACCAGATGCGCACTATGGTGCAGGACCCCGACAACGACTACGATATCGACGACGGAGCCTACTTTTCTTCCGATGATCTCAACGACGACGCCGGCGCTGCACTGACGCCGCTTGCAGCTCGCCAGCGGGTGTGCGATGCGTTGGTGTGGGATGGCCGCCTCAAACAAGAAGCGACTGTCAAGCGCAACTGTGTTCGACAAGTCTATGCGGCTGGCTATCACATTGACATCCCGGTGTACCGCATCGTCACGATCATAGGCGAAAATGACGAGCCAGTAGAGCACTACGAGCTGGCAAGCGGTGATGAATGGACGCGCTCGGACGCACGCGCCGTGACGCGCTGGTTCAATGGCTTCGTTGGAGAGTTGAATGCCGGCGAGTCGGACGGTAGCCAAATGAGGCGCGTCACCAAGTTGACCAAGAAGTTTGCGAGGAGAGCGGGCTGGAAGGACAAAACCACCAGCGGAATTTGCATCACCAAGCTGGTCGTTGACCACTTCAAGGTTAGTGTGGATCGTGATGACAAAGCTCTCCGCGAGACTTGGCAAGCCATCGATGCAAAGCTGCAGAAGTCGACCGAGATTGATCATCCGGTACTGACCAACAAGTTGGCGGCTGATGGCGACGAGGGAGTTGGCTTTTTCCGCGAATGCCTGAGCGACGCGCTGAAGACGCTCGAAGTGCTGGACAAGTCAGACTGCAAACGTGCAGATGTCCGCCAGGCGTGGGACGAAGTTTTCGACACCGCGTATTTCACTGACCAGCCTGACAACAACGATGACAAGGAAGCCAAGGGAACGGTGATGGACGTTACCTCCGCTCAGACTGCACGTCGCAACGATGGTGGCGGGAGGTTCGGCTGAATACCGACGCGCAGCGTGCCCAGATTGCGGCCGATCTTGAAGCCGGTTTGGAGCAGCACCGTGCAGGCCAATGGCGACGGCTCACTGAAGCAGAGTTGAAAGCCAAGATCCCCGGACGGTTCGCAATGGGCTGGCAGGTGAGCGTGCCACTTGGCTCATTGCAATTGGCCGAAGTGGATCACCTCATCCTGACTATCGACAACGCATTCCCAAACTCCCAGCCAAGGGTGTTCGCGCCGGCAGCAGGAAGCGACTATCAATGGCCACACGTTGAACATGCGGGTCTTTTGTGTCTTCGACCAAGCCGAAACACCGCATTAATTGCGGAGCGCATTGCAATTCACCTAGACGACGCGGAGGAATTGCTCAACTATCACGAGGCGAAACGGCAGGAAGAGTTCGAACGCGAGTTCGTCGCCTATTGGGCTCAGCGAGCAACAAATTCGTCGGATCGGGCCAGAGTGTTGAGCCTCGTCTCACCTCACGGTCTGACAAGAGAGGTCTGTTATTTCTACGACGGCAAGACCGATCGCTACGTCATTGCGGACGACAAGACATCCCTGAAGAAATGGCTTCGCAACAGTGGCGTGAAGCCCGGCGACATGGATTTCTTTCCGACATGGCTGTTTCGCTTGTCGCGGCCTTGGACCCCGAAGGATTTCCCTGAGAACGGCGAGGACGTCACACGCCTGCTGCCGCAGGAAATGGTTCGAAGGTGCCTGACACCTGGCTTGAGATCACCGTTTCTCTTTGAGGTACATACGGCAACTGGTGTAGCCTTCGCTGCTGTGGTACTGCGTGGTGCCGAACAGAAGGAACTGGTCAAAGGGTTTCGGCACATCACTAAAGTTCCGATTGAACGGATCACCAACTCGTATGCGAAACGCCCCGTCGAACGATGCAAGGTATCTCGCGTCGACGGAGCGTGGATTCATGGCCGTGACCACCGATCCAGCTATGCCGGGCTCAAAGGCCGCAAAGTCGCGATTGTAGGTTGCGGCGCCATCGGTTCGGCGTTGGCTCGCCTTCTGGTGCAAGCGGGCGTCGGAGAAACCATATTGATCGACGGCGATAACCTGACGACGGCGAACATTTCGAGGCATGCCCTCGGTATAGAGTACATTGGGTACAACAAGGCCAGTGCGCTTCAGGGAGCCCTGCAAATACAATTTCCCCACCTGACATTCGATCATGCTTTTCCCAAGTGTTTTGAACAGCTCTCTAGCAAGGACTTAGGTCATCTCGCAGATGCTGACCTGATCATCGCTGCGGGAATCGACTTCGACGGTGAAGCCGCGTTGGACGCTTGGCGGCGAACCTTACCGCAGCCTCCCGCCTACATGACCACTTGGGCGGAGGCCTATGCGGCCGCCGGGCATGCGGTTTTACTTTACGGTAGCAAATCCATCCTGGCGGGATTCGCTGCGGACGAGCGCCCGCGCTTTCGCCTCACAGACTGGCCCGATGAAGCCGGATCGCTCATCGTAGAAGCTGGCTGCGGAAACACGTTTCAGCCACATGGAGTTGTCGATCTGCATCCCACCGTGGGCCTTGCGGCGGGCTTGGCGCTAGATACCCTGTTGGACAAGGTGCCTGCCTCATGCCGGCGAGTTTGGATGGGCGATCCTGCTATTGTTGAATGTAATGGTGGCAAAGTGCTGCCTACCTTTACTGATCGACTAACGATTCGTGAGTTTGCGTGGCCATGATTTTTTCATTCAGAAAGACTGTTCCTCCGCAACTTGTCATCGGCCGACTTGATCAAACTCTCCAGGAACTGCGAATTGCCCAACCGGTGCTCCGCCATGTATTTCGACACCGGCAACTGATCCCATGGTCATCCGAAGCTGGTGGCCAACTCTTCGGAACAATCGACGCTGAAAAAATCTGTGTTGTCGAGGTTGCAGGACCCTATACGGGAGATGAGCGGTCGAGGTACCGGTATCGATCGAACCCCGACGCTGCCCAACGCGCCATTGACGAACGATCGCGACGGGGTCTTCTGTATCTTGGCGAATGGCACACCCACGCTGAAGATCACCCCAACGCTTCTGGCCTGGATGATGATGCGATGCTCCGCCTAATTACAAGCTCGAACTTGAATAGCAATGGGTTACTGATGATGATCGTCGGAAGGGCTTCTGGCTTGGCAGGTTTGGCGATTTGGAGCATCTCCAGTACGAGAGCACACCGATGGGAGTTGAGCCAAAATAAAAGTGGCTACTGAACTGCCGCCGGAATTTGCCTGCATCTCTTCGAGGCTACGTTTTTTTATTCAAAGTACCTGCTGCGATGGGAGTTGTAACGCTAAGCGTCCGCAAAGGGTCGGTCGCAGGCGTACAGATCGCCGGCATCTCGTAAGCACCTAAGGTCGGTGTGGGCCTCCGCATTAACTCGGCATGGATATCCTGAGCCGGAAGCGACACCACGGCCCAAGCACGCATCAAGCTTTTCTTTCTCTCGCCCGCTCACTCATCTGTTGTCGATACACCGCAACGTTTTGTTCAGTGTACTTCGCACTCAAGCCACCCGCGCAACCGCCTCATCATCCGCCGCAATGGCACGCCGCACCGGATGCGGCGGCAACAAATAATAAAACACCGCCAAGAACACCCACACGACCCAGGCCGACCAGACGTTGTGCGACAGGAAGTGCGCGCCGCGCATCATCTGTGCCCATCCCATCAGCATGCCTGCGGCCAGGCCGATCAGGAGAAACGTGCGGGCGAATCTGGCGTGCGTGTCGCGCCAGGCGAAATACACGGCCATCAGGGCAAAGCCGCCGGAGGCATGGCCGCCGGGGAAGCATTTGCCGGGAGCGATACCCGCAGGCAGGCGTTCGAACAAGGCGTGGAAAGGCGCGGAGCCGCCGTAGTCGATGAGGTCCCATGGGCAATACAGCGTGCTGGTCGATTTAAGCACGGACACCAGCAGCGGACCGCAGACCATGGCGACGAACAGCCAGAGCAGTCTGCGGCGATGCGGCTGCCATTGCGGGCGGATGAAGGTCATCACAAATGCGCCGAGCACCACCACGCCGACGGCGATCATCGCCATCTTCAATCCGGTATGCATGACGTTTTGCATGAACGGGCTGTCGCGCAGCGGGAACATGTGCGCGTGCGGGTCGTAATACCAGCCGATCAGAACGCGGTCCAGGGGCGTGGCTTCAAATATCCAGTAGATGAACGGGGCCAGTACAAGCGGCAGCACAAGCGGCCAATACGTGCGCCAGGTATTCTGAAGGGTCTTCATGGCAGATTCCGATAAAAGCCGTTCGCGCATGATGTGGCCTTGTCCTGGTAGGCGGCCACCTCCGCATTGAAATGCAGAACGGTCAGGATGTTTTTCTTGGGACCGCCGAAAGCTTGATTAGTGCCAACAAAGGCGTCGCCCTCGCCAGCCGAGGCGTGCAGCATAGCATGGCCGGAAAAGCGTGTCGCTTGGCGCGCGGCGGCCGGGCTTGTCATACGGTCTACTTTTTCGTGACGGGCTGAGGTGACTGCATGGACGTCCATCGCAACAGGGTAATGGCACGCCCCGCTCTGCGGCACCATGCGGCGAAACCACGGCGTGTCTCCGGCCATATCGAGGCATCTCTCAACCATGTCGTGCGACTACGCTATGCTGCCTTCGCTGCCGGCATGTGAATGTATATCAATATGTTTTTCCGGAAAGTGCCCGGCCGTCGATCCGAATCGAAATTCAGCTTTGCTGATGGTCGAGTAAATTGCTTGGGTATCTGTCTTACAATGGACAAATGGACGTCACCCTGCCCGAACTCGAACAGGCCATCAATTATTGGCGCGCGCTGCGCCCGTCGCGCGGCGAGGAGCACGCCTTGTCGCCGGAGGTGGATATGATGGCGAGCTTGTATGCCATGATGATTTACCGGCACGCAAGAACCATTTCCCTTGACGAACTTGCACCTGCCGCACGGCAATTGACCGAGAACTGGCTTCGCCGGTCATGATTTTTTACATCGGCCATATCACATTTCCCCGCGCTGCCTCGTCTTGAGGTCATGACCATCCAACACGACGAGGCCATCATGCGTTATCTCTCCCTTGCGCGGCTGCTGCTCGCCGCCATGCTCGCGATCAATGGCGCGGCCATGCTTGCCACGCCCGAATTCTGGTATGCCATGACGCCCGGCGTGATGGAGATCGGCCCGCACAACCTGCATTTTGTGCGCGATATCGGCTGCGCCTATCTGGTCAGCGGCGCCGGATTGTTCTGGCTCTGGCGTAATCCACACGCATGGCCCGCGGCAATCGCCGGCGGCGCCTTTCTTGCGCTGCACGCGCTGGTGCACGTCGGCGAAATGCTGGCAGGCGGATTCGATCCGCACCATGCATGGCGCGATTTGCCTGGCGTGTTCCCGGTGCCGGTTCTCGCTTTCCTGCTGGCGTGGCCATGCCAGCGTACATTACACACATTACCCAAGGAGGATGCTCATGCTGAAATGGATCGTACGGCGCCGGCTCGCCGCCTTTGAACGCGCCTTTGACTATGACGCCGGTTACATGCGGGAGATGCTGGAGACGAGCTTCACTGCGTTCATGCGCTTCTCGCCCGTTGCAAAAATGGCGCAGCACCGTGAAGGTGTTCCGATCGACGCCTGGTATGCGGCGAAGATGATCAGCGCCATGTCGGAAGACTGCGGGCCATGCACGCAACTCGGCGTGACCATGGCCGAGCAGGCAGGTGTCAGCCCGAAAGTGCTGCGCGCGGTGCTCGACGACGACGAGGAGGCGATGGGCCCGGACGTCGTACTTGCGGTGCGCTTTGCGCGCGCCGTGCTGGCGCACGACCCCGATGCCGATCGCCTGCGCGAGGAGATCGAGAGGCGCTGGGGGCGGCGTGCGGTTGTCTCGCTGGCGCTGGCGATTGCCGCGGTGCGCGTCTTCCCGACGGTGAAGTATGCGCTGGGCCACGGCAAGGCATGTGTCCGCGTGCGGGTGGGCGGCATTGAAAAGCCTGTTGCGAACACAACGTCTTCGTCGCTGCGCGAGTCGGCGGCATGAACACTGCCAATGCCCCACAAGCGGATGACTTCGAGCCGCATCGGCGGCACCTGCGTGCCCTTGCCTACCGCATGCTCGGCTCGCGCACCGAGGCGGACGATGCCGTGCAGGATGCATGGTTGCGCTGGCATGCCGCGGATCGCGCCAGCGTGCAGAATCCGCGTGCCTTCCTGTCGCGCACGGTGACGCGACTGTGCCTGGACCGCATCAAGTCCGCGCAGGCGCAGCGCGAAGTGTATGTCGGTTCATGGCTGCCGGAGCCGGTCGTGGATGACGAAGCGCAATTCCAGCCGGGGCCGGAAGCGGCGCATGAACTCGCCAGCGACCTCTCGTTCGCCTTCATGCTGACGCTGGAGCGCCTGTCTCCACTGGAGCGCGCGGCCTTCCTGCTGCACGATGTGTTCGACATGGATTTCGGTGAAGTCGCCGCCGCGCTCGGCCGCAGCGAATCGGCATGCCGCCAGCTGGCATCGCGGGCACGCACCAACGTTCGCGCGAACCGCCCTGCCGTCAAGGTGGCGCCGGAGGTGGAGCAGCGGCTGGCCAGCGTCTTCGTGCGCGCCTTGTTCGAAGGTGACGTCGATGCGCTGGCACAAGCGCTGGCCGAGGACGCGCGCCTCGTGTCGGACGGCGGGGGGCGCGTTACGGCAGTGCCGAAACCGCTGCATGGACGTGACCGGATTGCGAAGGCACTGGTCGGCTTTGCGCGCCTGTATGATCCGGCCCGCTACCGCACGCGCCCCGCGCGGATCAACGGTCTGCCGGGGTTCGTCGTCTTCACCGCGCAGGGTGAGCCGGAACAGACGATCGCGCTGGAAATCGACGCGAACGACGCCATCAGCGCCATCTATGTAACGCGCAATCCGGACAAGCTGCGGAGCGTGCATCCATAGAATCCCTCATGCAGCAAGGTGCCGTGCCTGGCGCTGCAATGCATCGCCCTTGATCTGCGCCGCGCCCTTGAGGCGGTTTTCGCGTTTCTGCATCTGGCCGGCGTAGTCGCTGTCAAGCGTCGCCGCGACCGCATCCGCGTCGTGGCCGCGCTCGCGCAGCCATTCGCCCACCAGTCCCGTCAGTCGTTCAAGCGCAATGCGGTGCGTGGCGCCGGCCTTGCCATAGATCCAGTCGGACAACGCCATGAACCGGGCAAACGGCGACTCGCCGAGGATCAGCTTCAGCGTATTCGCGAAGCGGCCGGAATTGGCGATCATGTCCCAGTAACGCGCGAAGCGCACCAGGCGCTGCATGGTCTCGAAATCGATGCAGTTGTTCGCGAGAATCGTAA
>JAKACN010000120.1:14596-15057 GCA_021821365.1 Pseudomonadota bacterium
ACGGATCGAACACCAGGCCATAGGTTTCGGTATGGCGGATCACGGGCGTGCCGCGCAGCCGCTTGAGGATGCCGAACTGGATCTCGTGCGGATTGATCTTCACCAGATGGTCGAAGCCGCGCGCGAAGCTGTCGATGTCCTCGCCCGGCAGGCCGGCGATCAGGTCGACGTGCAGGTGCGCGTGCGACTGCTCGCACAGCCAGCGCAGGTTTTCAGCAGCCTTCTCGTTGTTCTGTTTACGGCTGATGGTGGTCTGCACTTCCGGATTGAAGGTCTGGATGCCGATCTCCAGTTGCAGCGTGCCAGCCGGAAATTTCCTGATCGCGTCCTTCAGCGCATCCGGCAGATGGTCGGGCACCACTTCAAAATGCGCGTACACGGGGTCTTCCGGATGCGCCGCCAGCTTGTCGAGGAAGAACTGCATGATGCGCAGGCTCGACTTGATGTTCAGGTTGAAAGTG
>JAKACN010000121.1 GCA_021821365.1 Pseudomonadota bacterium
GCGTCCTTCGCCGTCGCGGTGCGATGAAAGCACGCCGATCCGTTCGGGCCGCCCGCCCATCGAAATCGGCGATACCGCGCTCGCCGGCAAGGCTTCCAGCACATGCTCCGCCTCGAATGCGAACAATCCGCTATTGACGAAGAAGGTCGCGTACTCCGTACCGCCGCCGAGGCTGTCGTCGATCGCAATCTCCGTCTTTTGCACACTGCCGGTACGTTCGCGCACGACGCCGAACTGCTGGAAAACGACCGCGATAATGTCGTCCCGGTAGCCATCCGTTACCTTGAATTCCCGATAGCCGGCACTGACCGTGCACCCCATGACGGCATAATGTCCGTCGTGGGTGACGATGCGTGAAGCGCTGCAGCCGTTCGCGAGGCGCAGCAGGGACATATCCAGCTCGAGCTGGGCGCCGACCGGGCGCGACACATCGGTGCTGGCGATGATCGTGCCGCTGCGATCGACAAAGAAGGCACTCGAACCCTCCTTCTCGCGGATGGCGCCGTCCAGCATCGCATTGAATTCCGGCTCGGCATCGAACACGATGCCGATGCCGCCAACGACGACGCTCTCGTTCCTGGGGTCGCGAACGGCCGCATGATACACGTACGTCGGGCGGCCGCCGTACAGCCGCGACGGCGCAAATGGGGTGACGTAGTAATCCTGCTCGCTGCGAAGCCCGCGCACTGCCTCGAGCGTTTCGGTGTCGACACGGGTTCCATGCAGCGGCGTCGCATCCTGTTCCGGATGGGTGCCGGCGACGATGCATCCCTCGCCATCGTAGACGAAGATGCGCGTGTACACGGTGTACAGGCCGTTGATGTATTGCAGGATGGCTGCGACCTTGTCTCTCGCCGCCGGACCGAGCGATCCCGCGGCGAGCGCGTGCCGCAGCTCAGGCGTCTGCGCCCACCAGCGGCAGTCGTTCGAACGTTCGTAGAGGTTACGGTCGAGCAGATCCACCAGCAGATGAGACACGAATTCCGCGTCGCGCAGGCTGGACGCCAGCACGGTCTCGTAGAGATCGCGAATCGACTGCGCGAACAGATCGTTGCTGCGCTTTCCCGTTTCGCTAATCTGGTCAAGGATGGTCTTGAGCTTCAGTAACTCGCCATCCCGCCCGGCCGTCATCACCTGGCCGTTCCACACCACGCGACGGATGGTTTCGGCCGCCGTCATGATGTCGAACAGGGGAGGGCAGAAGCTGCGCGCGTGCGACAGCAGGCCGCTTGCCACGTTCTGGTCGATGGATGCGAGCGCACTCGTGCCAAGGCCATGGAAGGCGATGTCAACGGGAATCATCACCTGCCCTTGCCAGCCGGGCGGTCCCATGTAGCCCTGATAGCCATCCGCAGCAAAGGTGCGCACGAGGTATTCGCATCCGCCGAAAATCTGCAGCCGCGCATCGCCCTCGCGATTCACGGGCACGACGGCGCCGACGGGAATCCATCGCTCGTCCGCGCTCGCGATCACGCGATTGCCTGCATCCAGCAAGAGCATGTTGGAACGCTCCTCTTCATCGCGGTGCGAGCGAAAAATGTCGGCCATCTCCTGCTCGAAGTTGAAGCACAGGCAGAGCACGCCGACAGGCATGCCGGTTTCCGGGTGCAGCATGCGCCGCGAATAGATCAGCGCGCGTTCCTTGAGCGGGCGAAGATCGCTGGCGCGGAAGGTTTCGACATGGCTGTCCGATGCCAGCGATTGCGCGATCAGCGGATCGGTGCTGCCCTCGAGCGGCGTTGCCTCGTCGATCTGCACCAGCACATTGCCCGCGGTATCGAGCAGGACGATTTCGTCATACACGGTGTACTTGTTGCGGTAGGAACGCAGGCGAAAGCGGATCGCGTCGACGTCGCTTGTCACGCCTGCGGCGAAGTTGCAGAGTTCCCGGTCGGTCGCCAGAAAACCGACATCCGCCGTCCGTTCATACAGATTGCGCACGACGATGTCGATCACATACTTCGCCTTGGTGCCGATGGCCGACAGCACGTCTGCCACTTTCTCGCGCACAAGACTCGTCACAAGGTCCTCTTCAAGGCGATTGAATCCGGCGCGGGTCTGTGCCATCGTCGGCAGGATGGCACGCGCCTCGGCCGGGCAATTCATCTTGGCGGAGGCCTCGATCATGCGCCACATCAGATTCAGTTCGCGCAGCGACTGCTCGCAACGCGTCACATCACGCATGTAAGGTAGATAGATGTCGACAGGAATTCCGCCAGTACTGCTCATGTTGTTCTCCAAAGGTGCAGGTTGATGCCAGCGACGGAACCGCGCCCCTTGTGGGAGTGCGGCGCATCGGCCTCTTGTTCGCCAGCGCGGCAGGACCGTGCACAACAGGTGCAGGCGGCACGCGCGCACCAAAATGAGGCAGGCAATCCGAAAGCGCTGGACAATTGCGTTACTGCAATTCCCATGCCAAAGGTAACCAGGAGTCGTTAGCCGGCGCGCCATGCCAAGCATCCGCGATGAATGCCGGATCAGGGTGATCCGCAAGGCATTGCTCGACGAGGGACATGTCGTCCCGCCCGCATCATTGCACCCAGCGCCGCAGCCCAGGTCGTATCGCGACAGGCATTCGCCACGCCGCCACTGGCGCATCCTCCCCGGCGCGGCTTGCGCACCGGGGATCGAAACGCATTACATCCTTCGACAGATACGACCTTGATCTCCTTCAAACAGAGAGAAGGGCGCCGGCAGATAATGGGACCGGGCACCGCCGCAGCAATCTGTTCCAACTGGAGGATCAGCGAAGATGCGATACTTCGTCACCGGAGCCACCGGCTTTATCGGCAAACGCCTGGTGCGCAAGCTGCTTGAAAGGGAGGACGCGGAAGTCTATTTTCTCCTGCGCGAGGAAAGCCGGAACAAGCTGCCGCGTCTGCGCGAGTTCTGGAACGATTCGGGCCGGCGCACCGTGCCGGTTTATGGCGACGTTCGCAAGCCGGGTATGGGCATCGATGCGAGATCCGCGAGCGATCTGACCGGAAAGATCGATCAATTCTTCCACCTCGCCGCGATCTACGATCTGAAGGCCGAGGCGGGTCCGCAGGTGGAAACCAACATTGACGGAACCCGCAACGCCGTATCGGTCGCCAATGCATGGGGGGCAGGGTGCTTCCACCACATGAGCTCGATCGCCGCGGCAGGCCTTTACGAAGGCGTGTTTCGCGAAGACATGTTCGCGGAAGCGGAGCATCTCGAGCATCCCTACTTCCGCACCAAGCACGAATCGGAAGGCATCGTGCGCAGCGAAGCGACTGTACCGTGGCGCGTCTATCGGCCAGGCATGGTGGTGGGAGACGCCCGCACCGGCGAAATGGACAAGGTCGACGGTCCGTATTACTTCTTCAAGCTGATCCAGAAGATGCGGCACTTCCTCCCGGAATGGATGCCGGCGATCGGAATCGAAGGCGGGCGCATCAACCTCGTGCCGGTCAACTACGTCGTCGACGCGCTCGTTTATCTCGCCCACCGGCCTGATCTGGACCGGCAGTGCTTTCACCTGACCGATCCCAGACCGATGCGCGTGGGCGACGTGCTCAATACCTTTGCCCATGCAGCCCATGCGCCGAACATGAGTCTGCGCATCAACGGCGCTCTGTTCGCCTTCGTTCCACACATCGTCCGGAATACCGTGATGGAAATCATGCCGGTGCGACGCTTGCGCGACGCGTTCATGGCAGAACTCGGCCTGCCCGACGACATCATGCAATTCGTGAATTATCCGACGCGCTTCGATCGCCGCGGCGCCGACAAGGCGCTCGAAGATAGCGGCATTGCCTATCCGACCCTCGACACCTACGCCGATCTGCTGTGGGATTACTGGGAGCGCCACCTGGACCCCGATCTGTTTCTCGACCGCAGCCTGAAAGGGCACGTCGCCGGCAAGACCGTGATCGTTACCGGCGGTTCCTCCGGCATCGGTCTTGCCACCGTCCACAAGCTGGTCGAGGCCGGCGCAAAGACCATCATCTGCGGCCGTGACGAGCAGAAGCTCGCGGCCGCCAAGGCCGACATCGACAAGCGCGGCGGTGCGCTCGTCACCTATCAGGCCGATCTCTCCGACATGGAGGATTGCGATCGCTTTGTGACCCTGGTGCGCGCGGAGCACGGGCCGGTCGATATCCTGATCAATAACGCCGGCCGCTCCATCAGGCGCCCCATCGAGGCCAGCTTCGATCGTTTCCACGATATCCAGCGCACCATGCAGCTCAATTATTTCGGTGCATTGCGCGTAACCATGGGCCTGTTGCCCGACATGATCGCGCGCGGTGCCGGCCAGGTCATCAACATCTCTTCCATTGGCGTGCTGACCAACGCGCCCCGCTTTTCCGCCTATGTCGCATCCAAGGCCGCGCTCGACGCATGGACGCTCTGTGCCGCATCGGAGTTTGCCGATCTCGGCGTGAAGTTTACGACGATCAACATGCCGCTGGTTCGCACCCCGATGATTGCGCCTACTGCCGTGTACCGCGACGTCGACGCATTGACGCCGGACGACGCGGCGGACCTCGTGGCACAGGCCATCATTCGGCAACCCGTGCGTATTGCCACCCGGGTGGGCATCGTCGGGCAGGCGCTGCACGCCGTCGCGCCGCGCGCCGCGCAAATCATCCTTAACACCATGTTCAGGATGTTTGCCGAATCCGAACCGCCGAGTGCGCCCGGTACGGCGCCGCCGAACGCCGCCCAACGCACCCGCCCCGAGCGCATCGCTCTGCAGCAACTGCTGCGCGGCGTCCATTTCTAGGGCGCTGTCATGAATGCGACCGTCCGCGGCACGGCAGCACCGGATCGCGAGCCGCTCTCTGCCATCGACGCCGCCTGGCTACGCATGGATCGCCCATCGAACCTGATGATGATCTGCGGCATGCTGATGTTCACCGAGCGGGTGGAATTGCACGTGCTGAAGGAAGTGGTCCGCTCGCGCATGCTGTGCTTCCATCGCTTTCTCCAGCGCATCGTCGAGCGCGAGCGGCAACCGCAATGGGAAACCGACCCGAACTTCGATCTCGACTGGCATGTCTGCCACGTCGCGGTCCCCGAAGGCGAAGGCATGGAGGAGCTGCTGAGCGAACTTGTCAGTACGCCGCTCGATCCGGGAAGGCCGATGTGGCAATACCATCTCGTCGACCTCGCCGGTGGAGAAAGCGCCGTCATCCTGCGCGTGCATCATTGCTATGGCGACGGATTCGCGCTGATGCACGTGCTCGCATCCATGACCGATCCATCCCCCGATCACCAGCGCTCTCCCGCCGGCGATCTCAAGGGCAACGGTGTGGCGCGCGGGGCCTGGGAAAGGATGTTCGGCACCGTCACCGAAGCGATGGGCGATGCCGCGCGGGTCACCGGACTCGCAGTCGGAGTCGGCATGGATGTCCTGACGAGGCCTGCGCTGGCGCTCGACTACTGGAAGTCGGGTTACGCGCTGGTCCGCGACACCGCCGTCATCGCGACCATGACGCCGGATGCCCAGACCCGCTTCAAGGGGCCGCTCGGCATCATGAAGCGGGTAGCGTGGGCGAGGCCGATCTCGCTGTTCGAGGTAAAGGCGGTTGGCGAAGCCTTCGGGTGCTCGGTGAACGACGTGCTGCTCGCATGCGTTGCAGGGGCGTTACGCAACTATCTCGTTGGACAGGGCGATGACCTGGGCAGCGAAGAAATGCGTGCGCTTGTGCCGGTGAACTGTCGCCCATCGGGGCCGATACGCGATCTGGGAAACATGTTCGGGCTGGTGTTCCTCGGCCTGCCGCTTGGCGTCGCGGATCCCTTCGAGCGTCTGATGGAAGTGCATCTGCGCATGAAGGCGCTGAAACACTCGCAGCAGCCCACGGTCGCGCTGGGCATCCTGGCGAGCATGGGCGTCCTTCCCGACGCGATGAAGGAACGTGTGCTTGAATCGCTTGCGGCCAATGCAAGCGCCGTGATCAGCAATGTGCGCGGTTCATCGGAATCGCAATATTTTGCCGGAAGACGAATCGACCGCCAGGTATTCTGGGTACCGCAATCGGGCGGAATCGGCATCGGCATCAGCATTCTCACCTATGCAGGAAACGTCGACTTCGCCGTCATTGCCGATGCGAAACGCGTGCCGCATCCGCGCGTGCTCGTCGACGGATTCATCGACGAATTCGAGATCCTGCTGTTCTGCGCCCTGCTTGCACGGTGGGGCAGGGAACGACATGGACCGCGCCAGCCGCGAACGCAACCGCCAGCCGCGCCCCGTCATCGCGAACGCCGCGCAACTTGAGGCCGCCTGATATGGGTCAAGGATTTTCAACCATGCGCAGCGCATTGTATCAACCGAATCGAACCGATATCGACACGGCCATCACCCGGTCCGCAAGGGAGACCGCATAGGGGAATCTCCACAGATGGGACGCGATATGGAAAAGAGCTGGCTGGCGCAGTATCCGAAAGATGTTCCCGGCGACATCGTTGTGCACGACACCGATTCGCTCGACGCCATGATGGCGCAAACCTGTACCAGGTTTGCGCAACGGACAGCCTTCGTCAATCTTGACGCGTCGCTCTCGTTCACGGATCTCGAGAAATCGGCAAAGGCCTTCGCCGCCTTCCTCCAATCTGCGCTGGGAATGAAGAGGGGAGATCGGGTCGCCATCATGCTCCCGAATCTGCTCCAGTATCCGGTGGCCTTGTTCGGCACCTTGCTCGCCGGCTGCATCGTCGTCAATGTCAATCCGCTATACACGGCGCGTGAACTGAAGCACCAGCTGATGGATTCGGGAGCGAAGGCGATCGTCGTCCTGGACAACTTCGCAAAGACCGTGGAAGAAGTGCTGGGCGAGACGAAAGTCGAACACGTCATTGTCAGCCGGATAGGCGACCTGTTCCACTTCCCGAAGGCGCAACTGACGAATTTTGTCGTCAAGCATGTCCGGCACCTTGTACCTGAATGGCACATCGAACGCGCAATACCGTTCGCCCATGTCATCAAGGAGGGCATGGAGACGCCGCTGGAACGCCAGGCGATCAGCGCCGGCGACACGGCATTCCTGCAATACACCGGCGGCACGACAGGCATCCCCAAGGGCGCCATCCTCACGCACGGCAATCTCGTCGCGAATGTCCGGCAAACCTCGGCATGGGTCGCCGGCGTCCTCGAAGAAGGCAACGAAACCGCCGTCATTCCGCTCCCCTTGTATCACGTGTTCGCGCTGACCGTCATGCTGACATTCTTCGCGCTCGGCGCAACATCTGTCCTCATCACCAATCCGCGCGACGTCGAATCATTCGTCAAGGAATTGAAGCACACCCGGTACTCGGCCCTCGTCGGTGTCAATACCCTGTTCAATGCGCTGCTGAACGCGCCCGACGCGGCGGAGATCAATGCCAGCGGCGCCAAGATCGTGGTCGCCGGCGGGATGGCGGTACAGCGCAACGTGGCGGAACGGTGGCAGCGCATGTTTAGCCATCCGATCATCGAGGGTTACGGTCTGACCGAGACTTCGCCTATCGTGTGCGCCAATCCGCTGAATATCGATACCTATACCGGATGCATCGGGCTGCCGTTGCCGTCCACTGAAGTGGCCATCCGCAATGACGACGGCAATGAACTGCCGCGCGGTGAAACGGGCGAAATCTGCGTGCGTGGCCCGCAGGTGATGTCCGGGTACTGGAACCAGCCGGATGAAACGGCGCGTGTGCTGGGCGCGGATGGATGGCTGCGCACGGGCGACCTGGGTGCCATGGATGAACAGGGCTACGTCAGGCTGCTTGATCGCAAGAAGGACATCATCGTCGTTTCGGGCTTCAAGGTCTTTCCGAATGAAGTCGAGGACGTCGTGTCGATGCTACCGGAAGTTGCCGAATGCGCGGCAATCGCGGAGCGGGACGAGGCCGGGAACGAGTCGGTCAGGATCGTCGTCGTGCGCAAGGATTCTGCGCTGACCGCAGAGAGAATCGTTGAGCACTGCAGGCAGAACCTGACTGCCTACAAGGTGCCCAGAAGTGTCGTGTTCAGGGACACGCCGATGCCGAAATCGAACATCGGGAAAATCCTGCGCCGTGTCGTGCGTGACGAGGAGCGCGCCCGGATGACGAAGCTCGCGGAACAGGCGGCATGAATGCCTCCCTGAATGCCGCATTCATTTTTCCATCGATCGAAAGGACCAATCATGACCGCAAAAGCAAATAGCCACGCGCACGCGGAGGACAAGGATCTCATTGAAGCCGCGCGAAAATCCGTCGACCAGATCTGGCAAGCCGGCCTCGGCGCGTTCGCACGTGCGCAGAAGGAAGGCGAAGAGATGTATACCCGTCTGGTGCACGAAGGGATGGCCGTGCAGAAGAAAGCACGCAAGCTGGCCGAAGATCGGCTGGACGGCATGAGCGATACGATCGCGAAGATGGCCGACAGCCTGGGCAAGCAGGCATCCGGTTCGTTCGACAAACTGGAGACCGTCTTCGAGGACCGCGTCGCGCGCTCGCTGCACAGCATCGGCGTGCCAACGCGCGATGACATCAAGGCGCTCAGCGCGCAGATCAGGGAACTGCAGGATACCGTCAGCGCGGTTCTGATGAAGAAGCCGGCTGCCAAGGCCGCGACGAAGGCGACAACGACGAGAGCGCCCGCGACCAAAAAGCGTGCCACCGTGAAACCTGCGAAGACCACGACGGGAACACGAACCACGACAAGGCCGGCCAGCAAGCGTACGGGTGCCTCCGCATCGACTCGCATGTAGTCCGGGCGGCAGGATGGGCATAACCATAGCCCCGAAACTGCACGGGGCGAGGTCCCTTTGCGCCCATCATTCCGGGCCGGCCAGCAACCCGGCCCAGCATCAGGGTGGACATTATGGACAAGCAGGAGATCATCGCCGCGCTGCATCGCGACCTTGCATCGGTGATCGAGGAACGGCAGGCGGCGCGAAAATTCCCCGAATCGTACGCGGCCCGCACGGCGTTGCGCCAATTCCAGGTCGCCCGCATGTCGCGCACGCATGCCGACCTGCTGGAAGATCCCGAGACCAATGCGGCAGCCGGTTTCTTCCTCAGCGACCTGTACGGCCCGCACGATCTCTCCGAGCGCGACACCAATCTCAAGCGCGCGCTGCCCACCATCGAACGCCTGCTGCCGGTTCCCGCACTGGCAGGCGTCGCCGAGGCCATTTCGCTGGACGCCTTGTCGGAGCGGCTCGATGCCGGCATGGCCGCAATGCTTGGTACGGAATTCAGTGAAGAGGCGTATATCGAGGCGTATCGGAAAACCGGCGCACGCACCGATCGCGTACGCCAGCTGGATCATGTCGAACGCCTTGGCGTGGCGTTGACCGATCTGGTCCGCCACCCGTTGATCGGAAGGACGCTATCGCTCATGAAGGGGCCCGCGAAGCTTGCCGGCGTGGGACACCTTCAGGATTTCCTTGAACGCGGCTTCAAGGCGTTCGAAGCGATGAAAGCGCCGCAGGAATTTGTCGCCAAGGTGGTGACGCGCGAACGACAGATCATGGAGCAACTTTATCGCGGCAAGAAAAACCCGCTTGAATTGAGTTAATTGCCGAGCGCCGGCATCCGTTCGCAACGTCCGCTGCGCAAGAATCTTGCTGAAAGGCCTGCCGGAATGCTTGAGCAGCGTCAAGAATGCATTGCCCCGGATGCATAGATTGGTAGGCATGTGCAACGGTCATACCTTCAACCGTTGCGCTTCGCCATCCAAAACGACGCCAAAGCGAGCACAGATGAATCCTGCGGCACTCGACGAGTTCCTGCGCGCCCCGCGCATTGCCTATTTTTCGATGGAGATTGCCCTGGAATCCGGCATTCCGACCTACAGCGGGGGACTGGGCGTGCTCGCCGGCGATACCATGCGCTCCGCGGCGGACCTGGAACTGCCGCTCGTCGGTGTCACGCTGGCAAGCCGTGCCGGCTACTTCAGGCAGGAAATCGACAGCGCGGGACGCCAGATCGAACATCCCTCGCTCTGGAATCCTGCCGAGCGCGCGGTTCCGCTGCCGGCCAAGATCGCCGTTCACGTCGACGGCCGCGACGTCTGGATCGCGAGCTGGCTCTATGTAATCACCTCGCACATTGGCGGCAGCATTCCTGTGCTGCTGCTCGACACCGACCTTGCCGAAAACGACGCCGAGGACAGGCATATTACCGACGTCCTGTATGGCGGCGATGCCGAGTACCGGCTGACACAGGAAATCGTGCTTGGCATCGGTGGCGTGCGCATGCTGCGCGCGCTCGGCTTTCGCATCGAGCGTTATCACCTGAATGAGGGGCACGCTGCATTGCTCTGCCTCGCCTTGTTGCGCAGGACACGCTGGACGGAGCGGCCCGGGGAGCATGCCCAGGCGCTCCTCTATAACGTCGATGAAGTGCGGGGATTGTGCGCATTCACCACGCACACCCCTGTTGAGGCAGGCCACGACAAGTTCTCCTATGAAGTGGCGGAGCGCCTGCTCGGCCGCTGGAAGGACATGGCGCTGCTGCGGGAGCTCGGCGGCGAGCAGCATCTGAACATGAGCCTGCTGGCACTCAACCTGTCGGGATACGTGAATGGCGTGGCCCGCAGCCATGCAGAACAGTCGCGGCTCATGTTTCCCGGCTATCGCGTGCACGCCGTCAGCAATGGCGCCCATCCGCTGACCTGGACCGCGTCCGGATTCAGAGAGGTGTACGACCGCCATTTCCCGCACTGGTGCCATGAGCCCGAGGTGCTTGGGCATATCGATACGGTCGAGAATGCCGAACTCTGGGCGGCGCATGCGGTGGCGCGTGGTGCGCTGCGCGACTTCGTGCACAACCGCTGCAAGGTCCTGCTGTCCGACAACGTCTTTACCTTGTGCTTCGCGCGGCGGATGACCGGATACAAGCGTCCCGACCTGCTGTTCAGCGACCTCGATCGCCTGCGCCGTATTGCCGCTGTGCACCCGCTGCAGATCGTCATCGCAGGCAAGGCGCATCCGCACGATGTGGAGGGCAAGCGTTTGATCGAAATTCTGCATCGGCACATCGCGGACCTGCAACCCGACCTGCCGGCGGCATACCTTCCTGACTACGATATGGATATGGCGAAGCTGATGGTCGCGGGCGCCGACGCCTGGCTGAATACACCGCTACCGCCGCTCGAAGCGTCGGGCACCAGCGGCATGAAGGCCGCATTCAACGGCGTGCCCAGCATTTCCGTGCTGGACGGGTGGTGGATCGAGGGATGCATCGAAGGCGTGACGGGATGGGGTATCGGCTCCGCGCAGGACGCCGCGTCGTCCCACGGCACCATCCTGTACGACAAGCTGGAACGACAGGTGCTGCCGCTGTTCTACGGCGACCGCAGCGGGTGGATGAAAGTCATGAAGGGCGCCATCCGCCACAACGCCGCCATGTTCAACAGCCATCGCATGATGAGGAGGTATGCCACGGACGCCTACCTCCATCGCGCCTGACAGACACCCCTCGAAGGCCCGCTCATTGCCATTCTTGCATCAAGACATGTGACATCGCGAAACCCAAACGGACCGGTACGCCGGATCGCGCGCCATGGCGACGGTGGCGAGACATTGCTATGCTATGCCCTATGCATGGGATCCTGTCGACAAGGAAAGAGATGACAAAGCCGTTTTTCAATATTTACACCCACGATTTCGCGCGCGTGGCGGTTGGCGTTCCAAAGTGCCGGGTGGCGGATCCGGCGTCCAATGCGGCCGAAACGATCAGGCTGGCCGGCCAGGCCGCGCAAAACGGCGCCGCACTGATCGCTTTTCCGGAACTCGGCCTGTCCGCCTACACCTGCGACGACCTGTTTCACCAGCGCGCATTGCTGGACGCGAGCACGTCGGCACTTGCCTCCGTCGTCACCGCCTCCCTGAACATTCCCGTCGTCATGATCGTCGGCATTCCGCTGCGCGTCGAACACCGCCTGTTCAATTGCGCCGCGGTCGTTGCAGGGGGAAGGATCCTGGGCGTGGTCCCCAAGAGCTATCTGCCGAACTACGGTGAATTTTACGAAGCGCGCCAATTCAACCCTGCCGACAACGCCACGACGGATGAAGTGACGCTCTGCGGCCAGACTGTTCCGTTCGGGCCTAACCAGTTGTTCCAGTCAGCCGATGTCCCGTTGCTCAAGTTCCACGTCGAAATCTGCGAGGACGTTTGGGTTCCCATTCCGCCGTCATCGTTCGCCGCACTGGCCGGCGCCACGGTTCTCGTCAATCTTTCCGCATCGAACATCGTGGTCGGAAAGTCCGGCTATCGTCATCAGCTGGTATCGCAGCAATCGGCGCGCTGCCTGTCCGCGTATCTTTATTCGTCCGCCGGAAAGGGCGAGTCGTCCACCGACCTGGCCTGGGATGGCCAGGCGCTGATCTATGAAAACGGCGAAATGCTGTCCGAGTCGGAGCGGTTCTCCGACGACTCCCATCTCATCTTCGCCGATATCGACCTCGAGCGTCTTTCCCGGGAGCGCATGCGGGCGACCACCTTCGGCGATTCAGTCCGTCGCCATCGCGAGGAAATCGGGAAGTTCAGGGTCATCTCCTTCAAGCTTGAACTTCCGTCAGAACAAACCTTGCCGCTGCGGAGAAATGTCGAGCGGTTTCCTTATGTACCGGCTGATCCGCGCCGGCGCGACGAGCGCTGCGAGGAGGTTTACAACATCCAGGTGCAAGCGCTGGTGCAGCGCCTGTCCGCTTCGGGGATATCCAAAGTCGTCATCGGCATTTCCGGCGGACTCGACTCGACCCACGCACTGCTGGTGTGCGCCAAGGCGATGGATCGCCTTGGCTTACCGCGAAAGAATATCCTGGGCGTGACCATGCCCGGTTTCGCCACCAGCGAGCGGACCTTGCTCCAGGCCCGGCAGTTGATGGAGGTCGTCGGCTGCTCGGCGAGTGAAATCGACATTCGTCCGAGCTGCCTGCAGATGCTGCAGGATCTCGGCCATCCCTATTCCTCCGGTGAGGAACATTACGACGTCACCTTCGAGAACGTGCAGGCCGGCGAGAGAACCAGCCATCTGTTCCGGATTGCGAACTTCGAGAACGCCATCGTCATCGGGACGGGCGATCTGAGCGAGCTTGCACTGGGCTGGTGTACATACGGCGTCGGGGATCACATGTCCCATTACAGCGTGAACGCCAGCGTGCCGAAGACGCTCATCACACATTTGGTGCGATGGGTGGCTGAGACCGGTCAGATCGGCCATTCCGGCACCGACGTTCTGCAAAGGGTACTGGCGACAGATATCAGCCCCGAACTCGTGCCAGGCAAGGCTGACAGCCACCCGGAGCAAAAGACCGAGAGCGTCGTCGGCCCCTACGAGCTGCAGGATTTCAATCTGTATTACACGCTCCGCTTCGGGTTTGCACCTTCCAAGGTCGCTTTTCTCGCGCATTCCGCGTGGAGAGATCGCGAGAGCGGACGCTGGCCGGAGGGCCCGCATGTGGCGCGCAATGAATACGATCTGAAAGCGATCAAACGCAATCTCGGGATCTTTCTGCATCGCTTTTTCAAGACGAGCCAGTTCAAACGGTCCTGCATCCCGAACGCTCCGAAGGTTGGCTCCGGTGGCTCCCTGACGCCGCGCGGAGACTGGCGCGCTCCGAGCGATTCGGAATCGACGGTCTGGGTGAACGATCTCGACAATATCCCGAATGAATGAACGGCCGTTGCTCTGCGCCGACCTGACTGGTTTGAGCCCGTCGGTCGTCGCCCGCTTGCTGCTTTTCCGGCGCGGCAAGTTTCGATAGTCGACACGTCCCCCCATCCCCTCGCCACACTCATGAATGTGCCGGCGCGCACCCTCCGCAACGCGGCAAGCCCAGGCACGGCCGTTTCCCGTCGGTCTTCGATCGGTCGATGGCGCAAACCATACAGCTGATATGGTTATTTGACTCAGATCAATGTTTCCGGAAAGACGGCAAACATACACTGTGCCTAATGGCAATACCTCTTGCATCGCCAGCGGCAAGGACATGAAACACCTCATCCAACTCCCCACGCATATATCCAGGCTCACCGGCCATGCCATCGCCTCACGTCCACCGCTCGCCCCCGCCCCGCTCTGAATTCGCAACCCGTCAATGCATCAGCAAGGAGAATAATGATGACCCAGGACGACCCGAAAAAGCCGTTCGTGATCGAGTGGCGCCAGGGATTCAAGGTGAATATCGACCAAGTGGATACCGAGCACCAGCACCTCTTCGCACTGGTGAAGGCACTGAACCTGAAATCGGTCGAGCAAACGGTCGAAGAGTTACTGGACTATGTCGTGGTTCATTTTTCCAACGAGCAGGCACTCATGGAAAAAAGCGGCTACCCGGCATTCGAACAGCACTTGAAACTGCATGAAGACTTCGCCGGACATGTGGCGGATTTTCTCGGCAACGGTGATGCATGGAGCGAGACGCGCGTACAGGAATTGCGCCGCTTTCTGAACAAGTGGCTGGTCGGCCACATCATGACGCATGACCTGCGCTTCGGGAAATGGTACGCCGAGCATGCAACGGCCGAACAGGCCGCAGCCATCAAGCCTCAGTTGCAACCGCAGGTGCGGACGACCCCCACGGCGAAACATCGCGGCTTCTTTGCGACGTTGTTTGGCTTGAGGCAATAGCATCCTGAGCGTTCCGCTGCACGACGTATCCATCGCTGCTTCCAGTGCGGGAGCAGCAAACGATGAAGACGGCCTCGCTGATTCGAACCCATATTTTTCAAAAAACATCCGCGTGGAGAAAAAGCCTTGCGCGTCTCCGAAGGCTTTGCTATAGTTCGCATCCCGTCGCGCAACGCACGAACGAAAACGCTCCGAAAGGAGCACGAATTTCAGCGATGCACGGGTCCATCGCAATCGATATCGACTTCAGTCACAACGCATTGAATCGACGAGAGCGGCGAAAAATCGCTGTACCGATGGAGCCGGTTCTTTAACAAGTAACAGCCGATAAGTGTGGGCGCTTGATGGAAGGTGCGGTGGCGAGGAATTGCTGCCGAGACTGAAAAACATTGAAGTGCTCGCAGAAATATAGGTAGGTT
>JAKACN010000393.1 GCA_021821365.1 Pseudomonadota bacterium
GGTCTTCGAACGTCCAGATTCCCGCTGCGTGCGGGTCGTCATGGGTGAGTGAGCGGCCGGTGACATGGCACCAGAATAGTTCCTGGTTGGCGCGCTTCATGATCCGCTCGTCGGAATAGTACCCTTTGGTGCTCATGATCGGAACGATACGGGCGCCGGTACGTTCAAACTCGTCGAGCGTCGGGTAGAGAACACGAAAGGATTGGCCGATCAGTTCGCGGGGCCGATAGCCGAACATTTCCGCCAGCGCATCGTTGCACGCATGGATGACCCGATGCTGGGACACGCACATGCCCACCGGCGCATGTTGAAAGATCGTCTGGTAGTCTATCGTCAAGGAGGCGCTCATAGGCTATCCATAGGCCGTTTCGTGACTAAAATTCGTATTTTTACGGTATTGCACGGTCAAGTCCACCATCTTATGCTGACAGGCACATTACAACAGCCTTTTTTCGGGCAATTTACACAAGAAGAGGGTCGGTATGAATAAAGTTTATCCTGATGCCGCCAGTGCTCTGGCGGGCATTGTGAAGGACGGGCAGACGATTGCAGTCGGCGGCTTCGGCCTTTGCGGCATTCCCGAGGCGCTGATCGAGGCACTGCGCGACTCCGGCGTGAAGAACCTGACGGCGATTTCCAACAATGCCGGCGTCGACGGTTTCGGTCTCGGCCAGCTTCTGAGCACGCGACAGATCAAGAAAATGATCGCCTCTTATGTGGGCGAGAACAAGGAGTTCGAGCGCCAGTTCCTGGCGGGAGAACTTGAGCTCGAATTCACGCCGCAAGGCACACTGGCCGAGAAGCTGCGCGCGGGTGGCGCCGGCATCCCGGCATTCTTCACCAAGACCGGCGTCGGCACCATCGTCGCAGAGGGCAAGGAACTGCGTGAATTCAATGGCGAGCAGTATGTGATGGAGCGTTCGCTGGTCGCAGACGTTTCGTTGGTGAAGGCTTACATGGCCGACAAGGTCGGCAACCTGGTGTTCCGCAAGACCGCGCGCAACTTCAATCCGAACGTTGCGATGGCGGGCAAGATCACGGTAGTCGAAGTCGAGAAGCTGGTGGAAGTCGGTGAAATCGATCCAGACCAAGTCCATACCCCGGGTATTTTCGTGCACCGCATCGTCCTCAATGCAACGCCCGAAAAACGCATCGAACAACGCACCACGCGTGCATCGTAATACGGAGAACGAACATGGCATGGACTCGTGACGAAATGGCCGCGCGCGCGGCAAAGGAATTGCAGGATGGCTTCTATGTGAACCTTGGCATCGGCTTGCCCACGCTGGTGGCCAACTACGTTCCGAAGGATATCGAGGTATGGCTGCAGTCGGAAAACGGACTGCTCGGCATCGGGCCGTTCCCGACCGAGAATGAAGTGGACGCCGACCTGATCAATGCCGGCAAGCAAACGGTGACGGCGCTGCGCGGCTCTTCGTTCTTCAGCTCGGCGGACTCGTTCGCCATGATCCGCGGCGGCAAGATCAACATTGCGATCCTCGGCGCCATGCAGGTGAGCGAGACGGGCGACCTGGCGAACTGGATGATTCCGGGCAAGATGGTCAAGGGCATGGGCGGCGCCATGGATCTCGTTGCCGGAGTCGGCCGCGTAGTGGTCCTGATGGAGCACGTTGCCAAGGCGAAGGATGGCACGACTTCGCACAAGATCCTGAGGAAGTGCGATCTTCCGCTGACCGGTGTTGGCGTCGTTAATCGCATCATCACCGATCTCGGTGTGATTGACGTTGTGGACAAGGGATTGAAACTCGTTGAACTTGCGCCCGGCGTGACGAAGGAAGAAATCATGACGAAGACCGGTGCGGAAATCGATGTGAGCGGCGTGAAGTAATTCCGCTTTCCCTCATGCAAAAACGGCGCTTTCGAGCGCCGTTTTTTATCTGCAAATCATGGTCTGGAACATCGGCCGACAAAAATCCAATGCCGGCCGATGCGGCGGGCGCAATTACTGCGCCACCCATCCGCCATCCATATTCCATGCCACGCCACGCACCTGGCTGGCGGCGTCGCTGGACAGGAACAGGGCGAGCTCGCCCAGTTGTTCCGGGGTCACGAATTCCCCGGATGGCTGTTTCTCCATGAGCAGGCTCTTTTTGGCTTCGTCGTTCGAGATATGTTGCTGCGCGGCGCGCGCATCGACCTGCTTTTGCACCAGCGGGGTAAGCACCCAACCCGGACAGATCGCATTGCAGGTAACGCCCGTATGTGCCGTTTCCAGTGCTGTGACCTTGGTGAAGCCGACGATGCCGTGCTTTGCCGCGACATAGGCCGATTTCTGCGCTGACCCGACAAGTCCGTGCACGGACGCGATGTTGATGATGCGGCCCCAGTTCCGGGCTTTCATTGCCGGCAGCGCAAGGCGCGTGGTGTGAAAGGCAGAGCTCAGGTTGATGGCGATGATCGCATCCCATTTCTCGACCGGAAAATCCTCAATGTTCGCGACGTGCTGGATGCCGGCATTGTTGACGAGAATATCGACGCCCCCGAAGCGTTCGGCCGCGAATTTCATCATCGCCTCGATTTCGGCGGGTTTGGACATATCTGCATTGTGATAGGCAGTTTGCACGCCGAAATCATCCCTGACCTTTGCTTGCAGCGCCTCGATTTCCTTGCTGTCGCCGAAACCATTGAAGACGATGTTGGCGCCTTGTGCAGCGAAGGTCCGGGCAATTCCCAGACCGATGCCGGAGGTGGATCCGGTGACAAGCGCTGTCTTCCCTTTGTGCATATTGCCTTGCATGATGTCCCTCTTCGAATGAAATTTGGAATTGCGACAAACTTAGATAGGATTTTAAGCGGAACGACCAGTAAAATGTGAGAATGACAATCGGATTTCCTGATACCCGACAAAATGACGCAACACCAGATAAAAACCGTGCAATGCCTGTCTCCGGTCGGCCTGCACAAGCTGGCCTACAAGGAGTGGGGCGACCCGGATAATTCGCGGGTGC
>JAKACN010000394.1 GCA_021821365.1 Pseudomonadota bacterium
GCCTCCCTGGCGTTGCAAAACATATTGCAAATATAGTGACTTTCGCATAGGTGTTTTGCAAGAGAAATGTCCCATGTTTTCCGTGCCTCGTTGACCCTTCGCAAAAGTCTAAAGTTCTGCGAAACGGCTTATGACAGTACACCGTTCCAACCAGCCGCACGCCCCCTTACCGACTTCTGACTAAGCTGTCGCTTTCTGCCGCAGCGTCGTTCGCTTCGATGGTGGGGGCATCAAGGGTGCCACTATGGCTTCATACAATCCGAACAGATGCTCAACACGCTCACGGTCGCCACTGAATGCGGTCGGTCGATAGATGTGATCAACGGCGCGATCCAGAGCTTCGTGCGCCCGTCGCAGGTTGCCTGGCATCACATCCGCATCGTAGAGATCGGCGAGCGTCGCGCCGGGGTGATTGGCCCGCGCATCAAGCACAGCTTGCGCTCGCTTGCTAAGATGATCCCTTGCTCGCAGGTCGAGGACCGGCCACGGGAATGGATTGTAGTTGATGCCTGGCGAATACTGGAAGCGACTTTCCAGTCGGCCACCCACATTGGCGGTCCAGGCCATGTGCATGCGGGAGGTAATCAGCGCAAAGTGGTATAGCTCGACGTCAAGCGCGACCAGAAGCTTGTTGCTCGGAATTGTCGGTGGCTCAAGCCACGCGATCGGCAAATATGCCCGCCGTTCCGAACTGACTTCCGGGATCACCATGAATGGCCGGTTGGGCAGCACCGTGACGTGATATTCGGCCGGAGTCTTGGCGAGTTGCAGCGAAAGGGCGCTCATTTTCTTGTTCTCGCCGTCTGGGTCTTTGCGCGGCGGCAGGCGACCGAGGCGGTAAAGCCTGACGTTCTCCACTGCGTCGCGAACCTTGGGCATCAAGCGCAATTTGTTCGGCGCCACGCCATGCAGGCAAAGAATCCAGCGGTCGCCGCCGTTGATATGCTCATCCGAGCCGACGTAGGGACGGATCAGCGAGGCCGCAGCAGGCTCATGGCGAAGGAATGCTGCGCGTTCTGCGCTGTCCATGATGAAATACCCGCCATCCACAGGCTTTGAGCCGACACGGATCGACGGCATGCCCCTTCCCGGACGGCGCGTGCGGACGACAACCAAATGTGGATTAGCGAGCCGCGACGCATCGAAAAGATAAGGAGAGAGCGCCCGGTGCAACGTCTCCGTGGGTTCAGCATCATAATCTTCATAAGAGAACAGGCGGCGGTCGGAAGGTGCCGCATCGCGCTTTGCCAGTCCTATGATAACACAATGAACGTGTGCGACACCGCGTGCGTCCGATCCCCATGCGAAGGTGCGGTGCGCAAAAGTAATCTCCAGCTGGTAACGGTCAAGGAGGGCAGGCCAGACCTGCGCAACCTGCTCGCCCTGCGTTATCGAATTTGTGGCTACGAATCCGATTTTCGCGCTTCCCTTCTGAATGTACTCAGCCGCTTTCAAGAACCACGCGCATACGTAATCAAGGCGGCTCCCCGAAGCTCCAAGCCGGTTCATCAGACTGCAAGCCTGGTCCCGCTGATGCGCGCCCCTCATGACGAATCCGATGAAGGGCGGATTGCCATAAACATACGAGCACTCGGCCGCCGGCAGCACGGCGTTCCAGTCAAGATCCAGCGCGTCCGCGTGGTGAATATGCGGTGCGACCACGAGCGGGATGCGAGCATAGACCTGCCCGAATTCCAGAGATAGCCGCACATTCATGATGTGGTCCATCATCCACAGCGCCACTTCGGCGATGCGTGCTGGAAACTCTCCGATTTCAATACCGTAAAACTGACTCACGTCGATCTTAGAAAGCGTCGTCACGTCGAATTCGCGCTGCCCCCTCGGATTCAGCTCCTTGATCACTTCGATTTCGAGCGCGCGCAGCTCGCCGTAGGCGATAATGAGAAAGTTGCCGCAGCCGCAGGCGGGATCTAAAAAGCGGAGACCCGCCAGCCTGCCCTGAAAGCTACGCAGTGCCGCCGCACGCCCGGTATCCCGACGGGCCTTCAGCCGGGCAAATTCCGCGCGCAGGTCATCGAGGAACAGCGGCTCGATAACCTTGAGGATGTTTTTCTCTGTCGTGTAGTGCGCACCTTGCGCACGCCGCTCGCGCGCGTTCATGACCGACTGGAACAGCGCGCCAAAGATCGCTGGTGAGATGGCATCCCACGAAAAGGCGCAGGCTTCGAGCAGCCGCTCCCGCATCGCGCTATTGAAAGCAGGGATCGGCAGCCGCTCCGCAAACAAGTCACCGTTGATATAGGGGAACTGTTTCAGGTCTTCGTCGAGAGCCTTTTGCCGCCGGTCCTCTGACGTGTTGAGCACATCGAACAGGCTACTTAGCCACTGGCCTGTATCGCTGCCATCCTCGCTGGTGCGATCCCGAATCAGGGAGTCGAAAATTCCGCGCGGCTCGAAAATGCCCGTGTCGTCGGCGAACAGGCAAAAGAGTAGACGCACCAAGAGCCGTTCGAGATCATGACCGGTGTAGCCAGAGACTTTCAGCGCGTCGTGGAGCTTGCCCATAAGCTCCGACGCTTCAATGTTGACTGGGTCCTGATCGCGGAAGGTGCGCTTCTGGACGCCGATGATGAAGCCGAACGCCTCAACGTTGCGCGGCAGATCGGCCAGGGCGAAGCGGACGGGCTTTGTGCCTTCGTCAAGGTCATGCAGCTCGAAGGTCCGGAAATCGCTCAAGAGGATGTAGCGCGGAAGCTCCACTTCCTTGAGGCCAGGAAAATAATCGAGCGCCTGCATTTTCGCAGGAGCGAGGCTTCGGCCTGCGCTTTTTTGCTCGACCAACAGGACGCCTTTCCAGAACAGGTCTATGAAGCCGCGCTTCGTGCCCAGCAGCCTCACGGGCTCCTCGAAACTGGCAACGCGACGACGCTTGACGCCGAACACCTCGAAAAAATCGTTGTAAAAACTCTGGGTCTCACCCTTTTCGTAGTAAGCGTTTCTCCA
>JAKACN010000122.1 GCA_021821365.1 Pseudomonadota bacterium
CCGCGAGGCGGGCGCCGGCCAGCGCATGGACCGCGAAGGCCATGTGCACGAAGGCTTCACGATCTCGTTCGACGGCCGCCGCGAGCGCATCGACCTGAAGAATCTCACCGGCGGCAAGACCGTGATGGTCTACGGGCAGACCGAGGTGACGCGCGACTTGATGGAAGCGCGCAAGGCGAGCGGCGCCGTCAGCATCTATGAAGCCCATGACGTGAAGTTGCATGACTTCTACAGCGAGCGGCCACGCGTCAGCTTCGTGAAGGACGGCGAAACCATCGAACTCGAATGCGACTACATTGCCGGCTGCGACGGCTTTCATGGCGTGTCGCGCAAATCCGTGCCGCAGGACGCGATCAGGTGCTTCGAACGTGTCTATCCCTTCGGCTGGCTCGGCGTGCTGTCGCACACGCCGCCGGTCGCTCCCGAGCTGATCTACGCCAACCATGAACGCGGCTTCGCCCTGTGCAGCATGCGATCCGACACCTTGAGCCGCTATTACGTGCAGGTGACGCAGGAGGACAAGGTGGAGGACTGGTCGGACGAACGCTTCTGGAACGAGTTGCGGCGACGCCTGCCGGAAGATGTAGCCGCGAGCCTCGCCACCGGTCCATCCATCGAGAAGAGCATCGCACCGCTGCGCAGTTTCGTCGCCGAGCCGATGAAATTCGGCCGCCTGTTCCTCGTCGGCGACGCGGCGCACATCGTGCCGCCGACCGGCGCCAAGGGGCTCAACCTCGCCGCGAGCGACGTGTACACCCTGTACCACCTGCTGCACAAGGCCTGCCACGACGGGCGCGGCGAGATGCTCGACCGGTATTCCGACATCTGCCTGCGCCGCATCTGGAAGGCCGAACGTTTTTCCTGGTGGATGACGACCTTGCTGCACAAGCTGTCCGACGATCCCTTCGCCCAGCGCATGCAACTGGCCGACCTGGACTATTTCACCGGCTCGCTGGCCGGCCGCACCACCATTGCGGAAAACTATGTCGGCCTGCCCTACGAGCGCATAGAATAGCCGCGGTTCCATACGCCTGATGCCGGCTTTGTCTCCGTCGGGAATGTGTTTATGTGAGCATGCAGCATGTAAACCGTTCGGTTATCGCACGAATATCTGCTGAGCGAACTTTTTCTCGGCTATGATCGATTCAAGACCGGCGGGCCCGGCCGACAAGAACGCGGGAACACGCCTTCCCCGGGACAACATAGGAGACAAGACATGACATTGACAAGAATCGTGACATCCATCGCCACAGCCGGCGCGCTGGCCACGGCTGCGACGGGTGTGTTGGCCGAGGACAGCATCAAGATCGGCCTGATCGCGCCCTTCTCCGGCCCCTTCGCCGATTACGGCAAGCAGATGGAAGGCGGTATCAAGGCCTACATGCAGCAGCACGGCGACAAGGTCGCAGGAAAGAAAATCGAGATCATCGTCAAGGACACCACCGGCCCGGTGCCGGAAGTGGCGAAGCGTCTTGCCCAGGAACTGGTCGTGCGCGACAAGGTCGACTTCCTCGCCGGTTTCGGCCTGACGCCGGAAGCACTCGCGGTGGCACCGATCGCCGAGCAGGCGAAAAAGCCGATGGTCATCATGAATGCCGCGACCTCGGTCATCACCACCAAGTCGAATTACATCGCCCGCTTCTCGATGACGCTGCCGCAGGTCTCAGGCCCGATGGCCACCTGGGCCATCAAGAACGGCGTGAAGAAAGTTGTCACGCTGGTCGCCGATTACGGCCCCGGCATCGATGCCGAGACGGCGTTCAAGACCAACTTCCTCGGCGGTGGCGGGCAGGTGCTCGAATCGATCCGCGTGCCGTTGCGCAATCCCGAGTTCGCGCCCTTTATCCAGCGCATCAAGGACGCCAAGCCCGAGGCCGTGTTCATCTTCGTCCCCGCCGGCGAACAGGGCATTGCCTTCATGAAGGGATACCGCGAGCGCGGCCTGGCCGAAGCCGGCATCAAGGTGATCGCCACCGGCGACCTGACCGATGATCACGTCCTGCCCGCGATGGGCGATGCGGTGCTCGGCGTCATCACGACTTTCCACTACTCTGCTGCGCACGACTCGCCCGAGAACAAGGCCTTCCTGAAGAGCTTCAAGGAAGCCAATCCGGGCGCAGGCCGCCCGAACTTCATGGCGGTGGCGGCCTACGACGGCATCCATGCAATCTACGAAACCGCGAAGAAGCTGAACGGCAAGATCGACGGCGACAAGGCGATGGCCGTGCTCAAGACGATGAAGTTCACCAGCCCGCGCGGCCCGATCGCGATCGACCCGGCCACGCGCGACATCATCCAGACAGTGTATGTGCGCAAGGTGGAGAAGGTGAACGGCGAGGTGTACAACGTTGAATTCGACAAGTTCGCGGAGATGAAGGATACGGGGAAGTAAAGACCGGCGCACATCCCGCCGGTTATCGTCCAAGCCGCCACGGTCGTCGCGGCCGGATTGCAGCGGCAGATGCCCGCGGCGGGTAAGGGCAAACACAGACGTGTCAGGGCCAGCGATCATTCGCCGGCCCTTTTTCCTTTGCGGCTGCCCCGCCGCCTTGCACGATGCATTCGGTCGCCTCAACTTCCCCGCATTCCCAGCAGATCCGCACGCGGGAAATCCCATTCGGGAACATGTTTCGGACATTCCTTCTTCCGGAATGCATCGAAATCCAGCGTGGTGAAATTGCCCCGCGGGCTCGATGAAAAGCGCAGGTCGCTGGCCGAGCCGGTATCGAATATCGGCGCGCGCGCGAAGCGCAACCACGCGCGAAAATAGCAGTCGTGCTCTTCCAGCATGCGCAATTGCGCGAGGCTCTCGCGCACCTCCTGCGCGAAGGCGATGCCCTTTGTGCCAGCATCCGGAATCACGCCGTCGAGAAATTGCGCGGGGCATGCCGCCACCTGTACCATTCCCGGCAACACACTGATCACGCCGCGCCGCAATCGATACATGCCGGCAGCGTCGTTGCGCTCGACCGACACGAATGTCCAGCACATGGGATTGGTCGGAAACGAGGACAGCGACACATCGACAACACGGCTTGCGGCATCCCTTGAATGAAGAATCGCCGTGACCTCATTGCGGGCCTGATGCGATGCGAGCCCCTGCACGCCGACGAAGCAGAACCCCAACAGGAACGCGACAACCAGCGCACGCCTCCCCTGCACTCCCGCTCGATGCTGCAGCATGCCGAGAACTACAGCGGTCTCACACAAGGCGGCAAACCCCGCCCATGGAAGGAATGAGTGCATCGTGAAATACAGCGGTGCGCCAAGCAGCAGCACTACAAACAGGAACCGCAGCGCGATGCGCTCGACCGTCATCGCCATCGTGACGCCGAACGTCACCCAGAACACCGGTTCCAGGATGAATACCATGTCGCCGTACAGCCAGCGCGAAACGAAGGGATGGAAAGGATGGATTCCGTAGGAATTCAGGTAATCCATCAGCAGGTGCAATCCGAAACCGGCAAGCAGGGCAAGGACGAATCCAGCGCGGGTGTTTCTGCTCTCGTGCAGCAGCTTTCGCGCAGCCGGCCACAGTAGCCACATCAATCCCGCGAGCAGGAAAGCCTGCGGAAACACGTACAGTACCGTATGGGTATGGCCGCGATGATGCAGCAGGAAGCCGAGCGGCGCGGGAAGCAGCGGCGAAAGCAGGATATCCAGATCGGGAAAATTGCTGGCCAGCCAGCACGAGATCAACAGCAAACGGTGCCGCGTGCGATGGTCCGAAGCATCGGCTTCCCGCGGCAGGCTGCGATGAATCAGTTCACCGGCGGCAAGGCCAACGACGGAGTGGCTGAGATTATCCATGCCGCGATCTTACCGGCTTTCGGGAAACGCATCGCGCCACGCACGACAATCGCTATCCGTCTACAATCTCGCCCACGCATTCACAACAGGACCAGTCATGATTTTCGCGAAATTCCTTCACATCCTCGGTTTCATCGTCTGGGTCGGCGGCATGTTCTTCGCCTACATGGCGCTGCGCCCGGTCGCGGCAACGCGGCTCTCGCCCGAGCAGCGGCTGCCGCTCTGGGAAGGCGTGTTCGGGAAATTCTTTCCGTGGGTGTGGGTCGCGGTGGGGCTCCTGCTGGGCAGCGGCCTGTTCATGATGGCGAAGATCGGCAAGCCGCCCGTGCACGTGATCACCATGTTCGCGAGCGGGTCCATCATGATGGTGATTTTTGCCTACATCGTCTTCTCGCCCTACGACGAGCTCCGGAAGACGGTTGCGGCGCACGACTGGCCGGCAGCCGGCGCGGCGCTCGGGCAGATCCGCAAGCTGATCGGCATCAACCTGATTCTTGGCCTGCTGACCGTCGCCGTCGGCGCGTTGGGGCCATTGGCGGTGTGAGCAAATTCACGCCACCGCAACCAGCCGGTTCAGCGTCTCCGGATCGTTCATGAGGGATTCGCTGTCCGACTGATGCACGATCCGTCCGCGGTCGAGCACGATGGCACGCTTGGTCAGCGACAGCGCGAGCCGTGCGTGCTGCTCCACCACGATGACCGACATGCCACCATCCTGCACCAGCTTGCGGATCACGCGCATCAGTTCCTGCACGATGATCGGCGCCAACCCTTCCATCGGCTCATCGAGCAGCAAGAGCTTCGGATTGACCATCAGGGCGCGCGCGATGGCGAGCATCTGCTGCTCGCCGCCAGACAATTGGTTGCCCATGTTGGCGCGCCGCTCCTTCAGGCGCGGGAAGATGTCGTACACCTTCTGCAGCGTCCATTCGCCCGGCCTCGCCACCACGGTCAAATGCTCTTCCACGGTCAATGACGGGAACATGAAGCGCTCCTGCGGCACCCAGCCGAGGCCGGCGTGCGCGCGCTCGTGGGTCGGCATGCGCGCGATGTCGCTGCCCAGCCAGCGGATCGCGCCGCCGTGCATCTGCGTGAGTCCCATCAAGGTCACCAGCAGGCTGGTCTTGCCCACGCCGTTGCGGCCCAGCAGTGCGAGGCTGTCGCCCTCCTGCATTGCCAACGAAATATCTTCCAGCACGACCGAGTCGCCGTAACCGGCGCGCACCTTGTCGAGCGCAAGCAGCTCAGCCATGCTCGGCCTCTCCCAGATAGACTTCCCGCACGCGAGCATCTGCCGCAATCTCTGCCGGCGTGCCTTCGGTCAGCACCTTGCCGCCGACCAGCACCGTGATGCGCTCGGCGAAACGGAACACCAGCCCCATGTCATGCTCGATGAAGAGGATCGTGACGTCGCGCGGCAAACGTGCGATGACCTCGAACAGCTCCGCGCTCTCGGCGGATGGAATGCCTGCCGCCGGTTCGTCGAGCAGGAGCACTTTCGGCTTCGTCGCCAGCGCGAGCGCCATCTCGACCAGCCGCTGCTTGCCATAAGGCAGGTTGCGTGTGACCGTATCCGCATCGCGATCGAGCTTGAGCGATGCGAGCAAGGCCATCGCTTCCTCGATCTCGTCATGCTGCTGAGCGACCGTCCTGGTCCACCTGAATTGCAGGCCCTTGCGCTCGCAGATGGTCAGCACCACCGATTCCAGCACCGTGAGTCCGGCGAACAGCGTGTTGATCTGGAAGGTGCGGGTCATGCCGCGCTTGACGCGCTGATGCTGCGGCAATGCGGTAATGTCCTCGTCGCCGAAAAACACCTTGCCGCTGCTCGGCGCAAAGAAACCCGTCAGCAGGTTGATGAAGGTGGTCTTGCCGGCGCCGTTCGGCCCGATCAGCGCATGCCGCGCGCCAGGCGTGAACGTGAGGCTGATGTCGCTGTTGGCGCGAAAGCCGCCCCAGCTCTTGCACAGCGCCTCGGTGCGAAGTATCAGAGCGCTCATTGCTTTCCTTCCGCTGCGGGCCGGATCCTGTCGCGGATCTTTTCCAGGCCGCCGAGGATACCGCCCCGCGCGAACAGCACGATCGCCATCAGCAGCAGGCCAATCCAGAATTGCCAGTAGGCCGGGTTCAGGCCGGAAATGTAATCCTGCGCCAGCATGAAAATCGCAGCGCCGACCAGCGCACCATACAGGCGTCCTGTGCCGCCGAGCACCAGCATGATCAGCAATTCCGCCGAGCGCGTGAAGCTCAGGCTGTCGAGGCCGACGAATTGCGTGGTCTGCGCCAAGAGCGCGCCGGCGATACCCGCCAGCGCCGCGCCGATCGTGAATGCGACCGTCAGGCGCTGATTGACGTTGGCGCCGATCGCCGGCATGCGCCTTCCGCCCTCGCGGATGCCTCTCAGGCTGAGCCCGAACGGCGAATTGACCAGCCTGCGCAGCAACACGAACAGGAGGAACAGCACCGCGAAACTATAGAAGAAGGCAGTCTTGCCGTACAGGTCGAACTCGAACGTGCCGAACAGCTTGCCGGCTACCATGCCCTGCAGGCCGTCCACACCGCCGGTAATGAATGCCGCCTTGTTGGCCGCCTCATAGCACATGAAAACGATACCCAGCGTCACCATGAGACGTGTCAGGTCCTGGCCGCGCACGACAAGGAAGCTGACGCAGAAACCGAAGATGCCGGCCACCAGCCCTGCCGCCACGAGGCCGCTCAAGGGTTCGCTCCATCCATGCACCGACAGCAACCCGGCCGTGTAGGCGCCAAGGCCGAAAAAGGCGGCATGGCCAAGCGAGACGATGCCGGCATACCCGAGGATGAGATCGAGTGAGAGCGCGAACAGCCCGGCGATCATGATCTGGCTGATCAGCACGAGGTAATCCGGGAACACGAAATAGGCGGCCAACGGCAGCACCCAGAAAAAGATCTCCAGCGGGCGCCAATGATCGTTCGGCAGCCGCGCGCTCGGCCTCGATGCGGGCGGCGCGGCAAGCATGGCGGACAAGGTCGAAGGCTTCATGTTCGCCTCCCCAGCAGGCCGGACGGGAACAGGATCAGCAGGACCACCATGAGCGCATAGATCACGAAGGCGCCGACTTCGGGCACGTAATACTTGCCGGCGACATCGAACACACCAAGAATCAGCGCGGCAACGAGCGGTCCCTTGATGGTGCCGGCGCCGCCGACCGCGACCACCAGCAGGAAGTACACCATAAACTTGACCGGGAAGGTCGGGTCGAGGCCCAGCACGTCGATGCCGAGTCCTCCACCCAGCCCTGCCAGACCGGAACCCAGCGCGAAGGTCAGGCTGAACACGCGGCTGACATTGATGCCGAGGCCAGCCGACGCCTGCTGATTGTCCACCGAGGCACGGATCTGCGCGCCGAAGCGGGTGCGCTCGATCAGGGCGCCGAGCGCGACGGTGACGACGATGACCACGCCGATCAGGAACAGGCGGTATGCGCCAAGATCAAGACCGAGCAGCGACACCTGTCCGCGCAGCCATGCCGGCAGACTCACGGGTTGTTGCGTGGGGCCCCAGATCCAGGTTGCGCCGGCTACCGCGACGAAGGTCAGGCCAATCGAAAACAGCACCTGGTCGAGATGGCTGGCCTTGTAGAGGCGGCGATACAGCAGGCGCTCCAGTATGAGACCAAGCGCGGCGCTGGCGAGAAAGGCCAGGGGCAAGGAGAGAAGAAAGGGCACGCCCAGGCGGTTCATCAGCACCACGCTGGTATAGCCGCCCAGCATCGCGAACGCGCCATGCGCCAGGTTGACAAAGTTCATCAGCCCCATGGTGACCGACAGGCCCACGCTGATCAGGAACAACAGGCTTCCGTAGGCCACGCCGTCGAACAGCACACCGATGAAATTGCCTAGCATGGCAGCCCCCCTCGCCCATGCACGCGCGAACGACATCTGCCTGCGCGATGCGGATTGTGATGCATCTTGCTACCTCCTCAGCCTGTTGTGGCTCGTCACACTGCACGGCGGGCCGGTGCGTGTCACGACGTGCCCTGGTCGTTCTTGCCAAATACTTCCTGCGCGAGGCGGAATGCGGAATTCGCCGCAGGCACGCCGCAATAGATCGCCGCCTGCAACAGCACCTCCTTGATGTCGTCGCGCGTCACGCCGTTATTCGCCGCCGCGCGCAGGTGAAGCGCCAGTTCCTCCTCGCGATTCAATGCCACCATCGCCATGATGGTCAGCAGGCTCCGCGTGTGGCGCGGCAGACCCGGCCGGGTCCAGATCTCGCCCCAGGCATAGCGTGTAATGAGATCCTGGAACTCCGTGTTCAGCGCGCTGCGATTCGCCTCGGCGCGATCCACATGCGCATCGCCAAGCACCGCGCGGCGCACTGCCATGCCCTTGTCGTACCGCTGTTTCTCGTCCATGTCAGTCCTGGCGCAGGAAGTTGACGACGTTGCCCGAAAACTGCTCCGCAGCCTCCCAGTTCGACAGGTGCGCCGTGTCCAGTTCGACGAAGCGTGCACCCGGGATGTTGTCGGCAATGAACTTGCCGTCGCCGGGCGGCGTCGAGGTATCGAACTTGCCGGCGATGACGAGCGTCCGCGCGGTGATGCGACCCAGCCCTCCCCGTTCGTCCATGTCGCGCACGGCGGCGCAATTGGCAACGTAGCCCACGGGAGAAGTCCGCAGCAGCATGTCGCGCACGATATTCACCTGCCCCGGCGCGGCGCGCTGAAAGTCGCTGGTGAACCATCTGTCGAGCACCGTCGGGACGACGGCGCCGACGCCTTCCTGCTTCACTTTCTCGATACGCGCGTTCCAGCTATCGGCAGTGCCGATCTGCGCCGTCGTATTGCACAGAACCAGGCGGTCAATGCGCTGAGGCTGATGAATGCCGAGCCAGATGCCGGTCATGCCGCCCATCGACAGGCCGCAGAAATGCGCGCGCGCGATGCCAAGGTGATCCAACAACGCGACGACATCATTACCGAGTTGCGCGATGGAATACGGCCCCGCCGGCACGCTCGACTTGCCATGCCCGCGCGTGTCGTAACGCACCACGCGAAAATTTTCCAGCAAGGCGGGCATTTGCGGCGCCCACATCTCGAATGTGGTGCCGAGCGAATTCGACAGCACCAGCCAGGGCGCGCCGTCGCGGCCTTCGAGCTGGTAATGCAGGCGCACGCCTGCAGCGTCCACGAATGACATCAAGGTCTCCATCACTGTTTGCCTGCTTCGCGCGCGCGATGCGCGTGCAGGACGCGTTCAATGAAACTTTCCGCCTCGCCCGTATAGCCGGCCGGGTCGAGCAGCCTGTCGATATCCGCTTCGGACAATTCGGCGCGGATGGTCGCATCTTTTTTCAGCACGTCACCCAGGTGCGTTCCTGTGCTGCCCGCCTGGTCGCAGGCATGTTCCACCATCTGATGTGCTTGCATCCGGCCCAGCCTGCCGCCCAATGCCAGCGTTACTGCTTCCGCCATGAGCAGGCCGTGCGTCGCGTCGAGATTGCGCTGCATGCGCGCCGTGTCGATAGTAAGACCGCTTATGACGGCGTGCATCTGTTCCAGTGCGCCGGAAGCAAGCCGCATGATCTCTGGCAGCGTATCCCACTCCGCCTGCCAGCCGCCAAGCGCGCGCTCATGCTCCTGCACCATCGCGGAAAGCATCGTTGACACCAGTGCCGGCACCCGCGTTGCCGCCGTCAGCACCGTGGCGCATCCGACCGGATTGCGCTTGTGCGGCATCGTCGACGATCCGCCCCTGCCCGCGGCAATCGGCTCGAATACTTCCGCCACCTCGGTCTGCATCAGCAGGGAAATGTCGCGCGCCATCTTACCCAGCGTGCCGGTCAGCATGCCCATGGTGCATGCCGCTTCGGTGAATCGATCGCCATGCGCGTGCCATGGCGTGTCGGGCAGTGCCAGTGCAAGGTCCCTGGCAAGCTCTTCCGCCACCGCCGCGCCCTTGTCGCCGAGGCTGGCGAGTGTGCCCGCAGCACCGCCGAACTGCAGTGCGAGGATGCGCCGGCGCAATTCATCCAACCGTTCGCCGTGACGCAACAGCGCATCGAGCCATCCGGCAATCTTCAAGCCGAAGGTGATCGGCAGCGCGTGCTGCATCCAGGTACGTCCTGCCATCGGCGTATGGCGATGCTGTCCGGCCAGATCCGCCAGCGCACCGGCAAGCTTGCCCAGGTCCGCATCGATCAGGCGCAGCGCCTCGCGCAACTGCAGGACCAAACCGGTGTCGATGATGTCCTGGCTGGTCGCGCCCCAATGCACGTATTTCGCCGCCTCGGCGTCGCGTGCCGCCACGAGCTCGGTCAGTTGCCGGACTAGCGGAATCGCACGATTGCCCGCCAGCCTCGCGGCCTTCATCAATGACGGCATATCGATCAGCGCCGCGTCGCAGCAACCAACGATGGCTTGCACGGCGGAGGCCGGTATCACGCCGTGCTGCGCGTCGGCACGCGCCAGAGCCGCCTCGACGTCAAGCATGCGCTGGACGGTCGCTCCATCCGAAAACACATTCAGCATGTCTTCGGAGGAAAACATCGAAGAAGTGATCCTGGAAGTCATGGCATCCGCATCCCGCTTGTTGACATGGCGCTATTTAACACCCTTTGCCCGATCACTGCACCCATGCCGGATCAAGCCCCTTCCGCATCGAGCGGTTCGAAAGCCAGCGGCACGCCCGTGATCGCCTGCAAGGCGTCGAAGCCCATGCCGTCGATTATTTCCCGCACCACCAGCCCATGCGGCGTCACATCGATTACGGCGAGGTCGGTATAGATACGGTCGACGCAGGCGATGCCGGTCAGGGGATAGGTGCATTGCTGCACGATCTTGCTTTCGCCGGTTTTGGTCTGGTGCTCCATCATCACGTAGACATGCCGCGCACCGATGGCCAGATCCATCGCTCCGCCGACGGCGGGAATGGCATCCGGCGCGCCGGCATGCCAGTTCGCCAGGTCGCCATTGACCGATACCTGGAATGCGCCCAGCACGCAGATGTCGAGATGGCCGCCGCGCATCATCGCGAACGAATCGCCGTGATGGAAAAAGCATCCGCCGGTCAGCAGGGTCACCGGCTGCTTGCCGGCGTTGATCAGGTCTTCGTCCTCCTCGCCCGGTGCTGGCGCCGGTCCCATGCCGAGCAGGCCGTTTTCGCTATGCAGGAAAATGTCCCGGTCGCGCGGCAAATGGTTTGCCACCAGCGTGGGCAGGCCGATGCCGAGATTGACATACGCGCCTTCCGGAATGTCACGCGCCACGCGTGCGGCGATCTGCTCCCTGGTCAGGCGCTTCATGGCCGGCTCCCCGGGCGCACCACGCGATGCACGAAGATGCCCGGCGTAACGACGACTTCCGGGTCAAGCGCCCCGAGCGGCACGATCTCATTCACCTGCGCAATCGTGCACCTCGCGGCCATCGCCATGATGGGGCCGAAGTTACGCGCCGCCTTGCGGTAGACCAGGTTGCCCCAGCGATCGCCACGCAGTGCCTTGATCAGCGCGAAGTCGGCGTGGATCGGCGATTCCAGCACGTAATGCCGGCCATCGATCAGGCGCGTCTCCTTGCCCTCGGCCAGCAAGGTGCCATAGCCGGTCGGCGTAAAGAAGCCGCCGATACCCGCGCCCGCCGCCCGGATGCGTTCGGCGAGATTGCCTTGCGGCGCGAGTTCCAGTTCGATCTCGCCGGCGCGGTACAGCGCATCGAAGACATGCGAATCCGACTGGCGCGGAAACGAGCAGATAATCTTGCGCACGCGTTTCGCCTTGAGCAAGGCGGCCAGCCCGGTATCGCCGTTGCCGGCATTGTTGTTGACGATGGCCAGGTCGCGCGCGCCCTGTGCGATCAGCGCATCGATCAAGGCTGCCGGCATGCCCGCGTTGCCGAAGCCGCCGATCATCACGGTCGCGCCGTCATGCACGTCGGCGACCGCCGCCTCCAGCGATTCGAATGTCTTGTCGATCACGTTGTTCTCTTTCGATGTCTCCTCCGGCATGGCAACCGGGGCCGGCGTGGCGCAGCCTTACGCTGTGAGCATGCCTTCTTCTCATTGACTGTGTTCGATAAACGCACTAATGTCTGCCTACAGAACACGAATGCAGTGTATCGATGCGAAAAACCCAGCGTCAAGGCGGTAATTTCAAATGTGTTCGCTGAACGAACACATTTGAAATGCATGTCGCACCGCATCGCGAACCCGACTATTTCCCCGCAAGGAAGTCATGGCCACATCCAATACAAAGACATCCCGTCCTTCGACGGAAGCGGGGGCCTCTTCGTCGCCATCGAAGAAGCCCGCGACCATTGCCGAAGAAATCGATGCGTTGACCGACCCGAGCTTCATGACGTCACTGGCGCGCGGCCTTGCTGTGATTCGCGCCTTCAGCGACCAGCGGCGCAGCCTCACCATTGCCCAGATCAGCCACAAAACGGGCATTCCGCGCGCCGCCGTCCGGCGTTGCCTGCACACCCTCAAGCAGCTCGGCTACGCCGACTCCGATGCCAACAATTTTTCACTCAAGCCAAAGATCCTGACGCTCGGCTACTCCTACCTGTCGTCCACGCCGCTCACCGTGTCGGCACTGCCCTACCTCAACCAGATCAGCCGCACCCTGAACGAATCCTGCTCGCTGGCCGTGCTCGACGAAAACGAAGTGCTGTACGTAGCGCGTTCGGCAACGTCGCGCATCATGTCGGTCGCGCTCAACACCGGCAGCCGTCTGCCCGCCTATTGCACCTCGCTCGGACGCGTGATGCTCGCGTACATGCCGGCCGACGCCCTCGATGCCTATCTGGCAAGGACCGAGCTGAAGGCCTACACGCACCGCACGGTCGTCTCGCCCGAGCGCATCAGGGAGATTCTCGACGGTGTGCGCGAAAACGGCTATGCGATCGTGGAGGAAGAACTGGAGGTCGGCCTGCGCTCGATCGCCGTGCCGGTCCGCGGCGCATCGGGGAACGTCGTCGCCGCGCTGAATGTCGGAGCGCAGGCCACGCGCGTGACGAGCAAGCAGATGAAGGAGCAATTCCTCCCTGTGCTACTGCGCGGCGCGCAGGAACTGGCCGTCCTGCTGCCTTGAATAGCCCTTTCGGCAACCCGGTGTCCATGGAGCCGATCGGGCGTCTGGCTTAAAATCTCGGGCATGACTCAGCTCGACATTCTCATCCCCTTCGGTTTGCCGCCGGCGGAATTGTCCGCCGACCTATTGAAGGAACTGCAATCCCCTGCCCTCGCCATCCTGACCTCCCGTGCCAAAGCGGGCGCGTCGTCGCGCGAGGATTTTGCCGATTTCACCCGCGCGCTGCCGCACGAAACCTGGCTCGCACGCCGCTTCGGCATCGCCACTGCCCTCGAAGCCATGGGAAGCCCGCCCGTAGCCCATGCATGGATGCAATCGCTCGGGCTGAATTCCGGCGACGGCACATGGTTCGTCGTACAACCCGTTCACCTGCACATTGCGCAGGATCACCTGGTGCTGACCGATCCGCGGCAACTGATGCTGCCGGAAGAGGAATCACGCGCCCTGTTCGACATCGCCGCGCCGCTCGCCAAGGAAACGGGCAAGCAACTCGTGTACGGTGATGCCGGCACCTGGTTCCTGCGCGCGGACGAGTGGGACGCATTGCAGACCTCCAGCCCGGATGCGGCATCGAGCCACAACATCGATATCTGGATGCCCAGCGGCAAGGGCGAGCGCGCCTGGCGCAAGCTGCAGAACGAAATACAGATGCACTGGTTCAACCACCCGCTCAATGAGGCGCGTGAAATGCGCAGCGCGAAGCCTGTAAATTCGCTCTGGCTGTGGGGCGGCGCGGCGCCTGCACGGTTATCGCACGATTACAGCGACGCATTCAATCTCTCCGGCTGGCTGCAAGGGTTGGGCCACGCTGTCGGGCGACATGTTCATGCACGATCGGCAAGCGAACTCATCGCGACCAGCCCCGGCACTGCCCTGCTCGTGCTCGATGCATTGCAGGAACATGCGTTCGCAAACGACTGGGGCCGCTGGCTCGAAGCCATGCGCGAACTCGAAGACACATGGCTTGGCCCGCTGCACGACGCGCTGAGGTCCGGCGCACTCAATCGGCTGACCTTGATCCTGACCAACGACAAGCGTCTCGCGACGTTCACCGCAACCCGCCCGTCCCTGCGAAAATTCTGGGTCAAGCCCTCCCTGACCGGACTACGCCCATGACACGCATCGCCACCCGCTCCTATTCGTTCCGCACCGCCGAGGTGTTGCGCCAGCAAGGCGTGCATCCGGTACTCGCCCGGCTATACGCCGCACGCGGCCTCGCCGATGCGCGCGAGCTGTCGAGTGAACTGGCCGCGTTGATGGCACCCGCAGGTCTGCTTCACGTCGATGCCGCCGCGTCCTATCTTGCCGACGCCATCGCCGCGCGCAAGAAACTGGTGATCGTTGCCGATTACGACTGCGACGGCGCGACCGCCTGTGCGGTAGGCTTGCGCGGCCTGCGCGCCTTGGGTGCGCAGGTCGATTTCATCGTCCCCAACCGATTCGAATACGGTTATGGCCTGACACCGGAAATTGTCGAGCTCACCATCCGCGAGAAATCGCCCGACATCATTGTTACGGTCGATAACGGCATCGCCAGCATCGACGGCGTCGCTGAAGCGAAGCGGCGCGGCATCGACGTCGTCGTCACCGACCACCACCTGCCGGGCGACACGCTGCCCGACGCGCGTGTCATCGTGAATCCGAACCAGCCATCCTGCGGATTCCCGAGCAAGAACCTGGCGGGTGTAGGCGTCATGTTCTACGTGCTGCTGGCCTTGCGCGCGGAAATGCGCAAGCGCGGCATCTTCGACGCGCAGACACAACCCAAGCTCGACGTGCTGCTCGATCTGGTCGCGCTCGGCACGGTCGCCGACGTGGTCAAGCTCGATGCCAACAACCGCCGCCTCGTGGCTCAGGGGCTGGAGCGCATACGCACCGGCCAGTACCAGCCGTTCAGGGACGTCATCGATCGCTGGCGCTCCGAGAACCCCACCGCGGCAACGGATGCGGAACCTGAGCAGTCCGGCGGAGAACTGCGGTCGTCGCAGGTCGACGTTCCCGAGGCCGCCCGGCCCGCGGCGACCGAGCAGCCCGACACCGACCTCCTCCAGGTGGTCACACCCACCGTCGAGCGCCGCCC
>JAKACN010000395.1 GCA_021821365.1 Pseudomonadota bacterium
CGCCCGCCTTGCCGACCAGTTGCAGCAGGCTCTGCAGTTCGCCCGGCGCCAGCGGAAAGCCGAGGCGGTTGATCGGGATGCCGAAACGCGCCGACGGCGCGGCGATGCGCAGGTCGCAGGCGCAGGCGATCTCCAGCCCGCCGCCGACACAGACGCCCTCGATCGCCGCGATGGTCGGATGCTGGCAATGGGCCACGGCGTGCAGCGCCTGTGCAATGGTCTCGGTGTGATAACGGATGCCCTGCGCCATCGTACTGCGCACGGCGGAAAACTCCTCCACGTCAGCGCCCGCCGCGAAATTGCCGTCGTCGCCGCGCACGATCACGCAGCGCAGCGACTCGTCCTGCGACAGTACGGTGAAGGCATGCGCCAGCGTATTCCACATCGCTACGTCGATGGCGTTGAGCTTGCGCGGATTGGACAGGATGACCGTTGCGACGACATCCTTTTTTTCGATGCGAATTTCCGACATCAGCTTCGATGCCTGCGATAAGTGACGATGAGGGCGACCGCGCCGAATACGACCATTGGCAGCGAGAGCATCTGCCCGGCGGAGATCGTGATGCCCGCGAAACTGACGTCGTAATCCGGCGTGCGGAAGTATTCGGTGAAGAATCGCGCCATGCCGTACAGCATGACGAACATGGCGCCCACGGCCAGCGGCGGGCGCGGCTTGCGGGCATAGAACCACAGGATGATGAACAGCAGAACGCCGTCGACCAGCGCCTGGTAGATCGGCGAGGGATGGCGCGGCAGGTTGTCGACGTTCGGCCAGATCATCGCCCATGGCAGCGACGGATCGGCGACGCGGCCCGGCAATTCCGCATTGATGAAATTGCCGATGCGTCCGGCGGCATAGCCGAGCGGCACCATCGGCGCGATGAAGTCGTACACATCGATGAGATTCTTGCTTGCCTTGCGCGCCCACAGCCACATCGCGAGCAGCACGCCGAGGAAGCCGCCATGGAAAGACATGCCGCCCTTCCAGATGGCGATGATTTCAAGCGGATGGGTGAAGTAATACTCCGGATGGTAGAACAGCACCTCGCCCAGCCGGCCGCCGAGCACCACACCCAGTACGCCATAGAAGAGCATGTCGTCCAGCTGCTCCGGTTTCCATCCTGCGGCCGCCATGTGCGGCTGGCGCGCGCGGACGCGCCCGAGGACGAGGAACTGGATGAAGCCGAACAGGTACATCAGTCCGTACCAGTGCACCTTGAGCGGGCCGATGGAAAAGGCAATCGGGTTGGGCAGGGGATGGATCAGCATTTATCGTTTCTTTCGCAATAATTCGAGAAAGGTGTGCAGCACCGCAGACATGTTGTCGCGCCGCCATGCGAGCCCGGTCTCGATCAATACGGGCTTGCCGGCGAGCGGCTTGTATTCGACGCCGGGGCGCTTGAGGTTCGACACGGATTGTGGCACAAGCGCGATGCCCATGCCTGCGGAAACGAGTCCGACGATGGTTTGCATCTGTATCGCTTCCTGGCCGATATGCGGTGTCAGGCCGGCATCGCGGAAACAACCGACGATGGCGTCGTGGAAGGCAGGTGAGATGCGCCTCGGGAAGATGATCAGCGGCATGTCCGCCACGGCACTCAGCGGTACCAGGCTCTTGCCGCGCAGGGCTTTCAGGCCCCTCGGTGCGGCGAGGATCAGCGGTTCGGACAGGACCGTGATGTAATCCAGTTCGGCCCTGGCCTTGTCGTGCAAAGGCGGGATCAGCAGGCCGGCGTCGATCCGGTTCTGCATCAGGTCGTCCAATTGCACGTCGGTGGTGGCTTCGCGCAATTCGATGCGTACCTGCGGATGGCGCTCGCGAAATTCCCGCAGAAGCGGTGGAAGCACGCTGTAGTCGGCGGTGGAAACAAAGGAAAGCGACAACAGGCCGGATTCGCCGGAGGCGGCACGCCGCGCCAGGTCGGGCAGGGCGCTTGCCTGCTGCAGGATCCGCTGCGCTTCGGGCAGCAAGGCCGCGCCTGCAGGCGTCAGGGCGACACGGCGCTTGGTACGGACGAAGAGCGGCGTGCCGAGCGTGCCTTCCAGCGACTGGATGGTTTGCGACAAGGGCGGCTGCGTCATGTGAAGGCGCGCGGCGGCGCGTCCGAAGTGGCTCTCCTCGGCCACCGCGACGAAATAACGCAATTGCCGCAGTTCAACACTCATATGCAATCCGAATGAATAGGCAATGAATCATATATTTGACACGCAGCTTCGCGCAAGGCACTCTAACTCTTTTGTCCTGATGCCGCCCGGAAGCGGGCGGCTGTGAGCAGATCATTTCCGGAGACTGACCATGCCGCAATACCGTTCCCGCACCACCACCCATGGCCGCAACATGGCCGGCGCACGCGCATTATGGCGCGCCACCGGCATGAAGGATAGCGACTTCAGCAAGCCGATCATTGCCGTGGTCAATTCGTTCACCCAGTTCGTTCCGGGCCACGTCCACCTGAAAGACCTGGGCCAGATGGTCGCGCGCGAGATCGAGGCGGCCGGTGGCGTGGCGAAGGAATTCAATACCATCGCGGTGGACGATGGCATCGCCATGGGCCACGGCGGCATGCTGTACTCGCTGCCGTCGCGCGAGCTGATCGCCGATTCGGTCGAGTACATGGTGAACGCGCATTGCGCCGATGCCATGGTCTGCATCTCCAATTGCGACAAGATCACCCCCGGCATGCTGATGGCCGCCATGCGCTTGAACATCCCTGCGGTGTTCGTGTCCGGCGGCCCGATGGAGGCGGGCAAGGTGATCGAGGCATTGCACGGCAAGCAGGAGGGCTCGCAGAAGATCATCAAGGTCGACCTGATCGACGCCATGATCCAGGCCGGCGACCCGACCGTATCCGATGCGCAGGTGGCCGACATCGAGCGTTCCGCCTGCCCGACCTGCGGCTCCTGCTCGGGTATGTTTACCGCCAATTCGATGAACTGCCTGACCGAGGCGCTGGGCCTTTC
>JAKACN010000396.1 GCA_021821365.1 Pseudomonadota bacterium
ATGACTGACAAGTCCCCTGCTCTTTTTGTTGATTCCGCGGCGCGGCTGCATTTTCTGGAAACCGCGAGCAAGAGACTGGGACATTTGAAAATAGCCGCCAGCTGGACATCTGAAAACAGCTTGAACATACAACATGCATTCATTGTAGGAGCAAAGTTGCAATGTCCGCTTTTAGCCAATTAGAAATGGCCGCTTTCCTGGCATAAACGCGCCACGATTTGCCTTCCGCAATCAAAGAGCCCGGTCCGGCCAATTAAGCGGTATCAGTCAGCGGAACCTGGCCAGCTCGATGTCGTCGATGGTCTGTTCCGGCAAGCGCGTGATTGCCGGGATTTCGGACAGCCTCGGCATTCCTCCTTTCACAAGGACCTTGCCGGATTTGTCTTTCCACACCAGGCCGGGCGTGCCGGCGACACCGAATTTTTCCATCAATTCCCCATTTCTTCGGATGCTTTCAGTGATCGGCTGTTTCCCGCTTTCAGCGGATTGCGCAGAAGGCGCCCAGCTCTTACCGTGGTTTTCTTCCATCTTCCGGAAGGCTGCGGTCTTGTCCGTTGCAGCCAGCACTTCAACTGCCTTCGGCATGCTGGTTGGCCCGAGCGTCGCAACCAGAACCCAGCGCACCTGCAGGCCAACCTTCTCGTAGGGCTGCAAGGCCTTCCAGGTGAAGTGACAGAACGGGCAATTGGCATCTACAAAGACATAGATGACGCTTTTCGGATCTTTAACCTGCCCTTCGGCCACGTAAGTCGACTTTTCCAGCTCCTTGAAGAGCACGCCGATATCCTGCTTTGGAATATATTTCTCCGCATAGCGCGATGATAGGTTTGCGCCGTCTTCATCGATCAGCGTGCCTAGAAGCAGGCTCTTCTTGTCGGCCGTCGTGTACACGATCGACTGACGCCCATCCTCGGACAAAACCCACCCGGTCAGACCGGATGCAGCCGGGAATGTCCTGACAACTTTGACGCCATTGTCAACGGCACCTTGAATCACTTTGGGATAACTCTCCCCTGCCTGAGTGCAGGAGGAAGCCGCCACCACCGTCATCGTCAAGGCGATGCGCGCAAGAAGGGGCCGGATGAGGTTTTTCTGAAAATACGTCGGCGAGTTGGCCATGTTTGAATCCAGTATCCAGTCATTGATGAATTGATGCGCTTCGTCGGTGAATCCGGAGCGAGCGTGTGGAGCAAGTGTCCCGGGCGAGAAGTTCGTTGAACAAAACCGATGCAATGAACGCCATCCTTCGCCTCGCCGGCCGCGTCCAAATACTCGCTAGGCACCCGCCCTTTCTCCGTTTTGCGTCTCGTCTGGCGCTCATTGCATCGGTTTTGTTTTTCAACGAACGTCCAACTCAGGACTAGTGAAGCCGGGACGGCAGAATGGAATCGATACGCTGCGAGAGCGTGGCCGCTGACAGCTCTCCGGTGCGGCGTGCCACCAGAACACCCTTTTCATTGAAAAACAAGGTCGTTGGCAAAGCCATCGATCCAGTCTGGTTTCCAACTTGCATGCGGAAGTCGAGCAGCACGTTGGTGAGCGATAGCCGTGCGGCATCCAGAAAGCTGCGCACCGCATCCGCCGACTCTCCCTGATTGGCGAAGACGAATACAATGTCCTGATAACGCGCTTGCGCATCGCGCAGCACCGGCATCTCGCGCCGACATGGCGGGCACCAGGTTGCCCACATATTGACGACGACCGGTTTTCCGATCAGCGATTTCAACTGGACTGTGCCGCCGCCATCCAACCGCGTCAGCTCGACTTGCGGCAGTCTCTCCAGGCCCGCATCGGCTGCCATCGCCAGAATTGCACCGAAGAGCCACACCACGATACCAGCGCCGACTCCCAGGGCGAGCGGCTTGCGGGATTCACGTCTAAACCAGGAGAGAATGGCAGTCGAAACGATCAATACGGCGATGCCTGCGGAGCCGAAAAAACCGCCGTCGCGCACATCGATTATGCTCCACGGCGCCTTCCTGTACATATCAAAGTAAATAGCGACGAATGCGGCTCTTGCACTCAGAACGGCAATCAGAAGCAACGTCCAGAGAAGCGGTTCAACGTTCACGCCTCGAGAGCGTCCAGCCCAATTTCCGACGGCCAGGCTGAAAAACATGGCGGCGGCCAGATAAACCGGGCCGAGCGGAATGACGAAAGACCCCAGATTGAGATCTCCCATTACGCCTCCACGGCAATCTGCGTATTGGGTCCGGAGACCGCGAAGTCACGCTCCTGAAAACCCTTGCGGGCTTGGCGCGTCGAAGATGATTGGAGCGGGCTTCGGCGCCCGGTAGGTGCGAGATTTCTTCGTAGCTTCCCGAGCGACGCGGCGGCCAAGGGCGAGGTGAATTTCCAGTTGGGCGATGCTGGCATGAGTAAATCCTGACTGTCTTCCATGGTGAGATCGTACAAGGCCTGGATTAACGCAACGTTAAGGGCAGCATGCCGAATGCCGTCCTGGCCAGAGGCATTGCGGGTTGCCAGATCAAACCGCAATCGACTCCACGCTGCGACCGCCGCGCGCGCTGCTCGCGTGTCCGTTCTGGGTCTGATCCAGCAGTTCGCCGATTGAAACCGAGACAAGGTAGGTCATCAATTGCGCATTGAATCTATCCCATAGGTCCGGCGGAGCCTTGGCAGCGCCGTTTCCTCGGCTGGAAATGCGCGGATTGCGTTTCGCTTGTTTGGTCTGCGCCGACTTGCACGGCATGCCTATTGTGGACATGACGTCTGCTACGCTGATCCACTGCAATGGGCGAGCCAGAAGGTACCCGCCGTTAGGGCCGCGCACCGATTCGATCAATCCTGCCTCGCGCAGCTTCCTGCATATCAGTTCCAGGTAGGACTGCGATACCTCCAATCGTTCGCTCATGCGAGCAAGCGGCATCGGACCGCGGGTGCGATGCCGGTCAAGCTCGAGCAAAGCCTCGACGGCGGAGCGGAAACGCACAGTGA
>JAKACN010000397.1 GCA_021821365.1 Pseudomonadota bacterium
TCACTCGCCTCTTGCAGGCGTTGGTATTCCAGAAAGCCGGTTACTTTTCCCATGATGTTCCTTCAGTATTTTTGCTCGCCTCCCTGTTTCCTCTCCCTTGCAGGAGGAGGTCAGGGCGGGGGGGGGGAGTCTCCACATTGAAGACAAAGGATCGACCTCCCTACCCCCATCCCAGCCTTCCCCCGAGCGGGGGAAGGAGCAGGCATGTGATGGTTTTACGCTGCGATCTTTTCCTTGGACGGCGCTGCATTCAACTCGCCCAGTGCCCGCTTGTATTCGTTCGGGAACACCTTGATGAACTTGCCGCGCGCATTCGCCCAGTCGTCCAGCAGGTTGCGCGCGCGCGTGCTGCCGGTGTACTTGAAGTGGCGCTCGATCAGCCCCTTCAGGATCGCTTCGTCCGTCTGGACCTCGCCGCCGCGAACGGTGCTGTGCCAGATGGCGCGGTCAACCTTGGCCTCCTGGTCGGCGCCGCCCAGCACCGGTTCCAGCGACACCATCGCCATGTTGCACTTCTTCGCGAATTCACCGTCCGGGTCGTACACGTAGGCCAGGCCGCCCGACATGCCCGCCGCGAAGTTGCGGCCGGTGGCGCCCAGGACGACAACAGTGCCGCCGGTCATGTATTCGCAGCCATGGTCACCGGTGCCTTCGACAACCGTCGTTGCGCCGGAGTTACGCACTGCGAAACGTTCGCCGGCCACGCCGTTGAAGAAGGCTTCGCCGGCAATCGCGCCGTACAGCACGGTATTGCCGATGATGATGTTGTCAACCGCCCAGCCGCGGAACTCGGTGTTCGGACGCACAATGATGCGGCCGCCCGACAAGCCCTTGCCGACGTAGTCGTTGCCCTCGCCCACCAGGTCCAGCGTGATGCCGTGCGCCAGGAATGCGCCTGCCGACTGGCCCGCGGTCCCTTGCAGCTGGATGTGAATGGTGTCGTCCGGCAGGCCTTCGTGGCCATACTTCTTCGCGACCTCGCCCGACAGCATGGTGCCGACGGTGCGGTTGACGTTCTTGACCGGCGAAATGAACGAAACCTTCTCGCCTTTCTCCAGCGCGGCCTTGGCTTGCGCGATCAGTTTGTGGTCGAGCGCCTTCTCCAGGCCGTGGTCCTGCTCTTCCACCTGGTAGCGCGGCTCGGAAGCCGGCACATCGGGCTGATGGAAGATCTTGCTGAAGTCCAGACCCTTCGCCTTCCAGTGCGTGATCGCCTTCGACTTGTCGAGCAGGTCGGCACGGCCGATCAGCTCGTCGAACGTGCGGATGCCCAGTTGCGCCATGATCTGGCGAACTTCCTCGGCGACGAAGAAGAAGTAGTTCACCACGTATTCCGGCTTGCCGGAGAACTTGGCGCGCAGCACCGGATCCTGCGTCGCAACGCCGACCGGGCAGGTGTTGAGGTGGCACTTGCGCATCATGATGCAGCCCTCGACGACCAGCGGCGCGGTGGCGAAGCCGAACTCGTCGGCGCCGAGCATCGCACCGATGACGACGTCGCGGCCGGTCTTGATCTGGCCGTCAGTCTGCACGCGAATGCGGCTGCGCAGGCGGTTGAGCACCAGCGTCTGCTGCGTTTCGGCGAGGCCGAGTTCCCACGGCGTGCCGGCGTGCTTGATCGAGGACAGCGGCGAAGCGCCGGTGCCGCCGTCATGACCGGCGATCACGACGTGGTCTGCCTTGGCCTTCGCAACACCCGCGGCAACCGTGCCGACGCCGACTTCGGATACCAGCTTGACGGAGATCGATGCCTTCGGATTCGCATTCTTCAGGTCATGAATCAACTGCGCCAGGTCTTCGATCGAGTAGATATCGTGGTGCGGCGGCGGCGAAATCAGACCCACGCCCGGCACCGAGAAGCGCAGCTTGGCGATGTACTCGGATACCTTGTGGCCCGGCAGCTGGCCGCCTTCGCCCGGCTTCGCGCCTTGCGCCATCTTGATCTGGATCTGGTCGGCCGAGGTCAGGTATTCGGCGGTGACGCCGAAGCGGCCCGACGCGACCTGCTTGATCTTGGAACGCAGCGAATCGCCGTCCAGCAGCGGCAGGTCGACCTCGACGCGATCCTTGCCGATCACGTCGGCAAGGGTTGCGCCCTTCTTGATCGCGATGCCCTTCAGTTCCTGGCGATAGCGGTTCTCGTCTTCACCGCCTTCACCGGTGTTGGACTTGCCGCCGATGCGGTTCATTGCAATGGCCAGCGTGGAGTGCGCTTCGGTCGAGATCGAGCCAAGCGACATCGCGCCGGTGGCGAAGCGCTTCACGATGTCCTTGGCCGGTTCGACTTCGTCGATCGGAATGGCCTTGGACGGATCGATCCTGAACTCGAACAGGCCACGCAGCGTCATGTGGCGCCTGGACTGGTCGTTGATGATCTGCGCGTATTCCTTGTAGGTGTTGAAGTTGTTCGAGCGTGTCGAATGCTGCAGCTTGGCGATGGCGTCCGGCGTCCACATGTGCTCTTCACCGCGGATGCGGAAGGCGTATTCGCCGCCGGCGTCCAGCGCGTTGGCAAGTACCGGGTCATTGCTGAATGCCACCTTGTGCAGGCGCAGCGCTTCTTCTGCAACCTCGAACACGCCGATACCTTCGACGTTGGAGGCGGTGCCCTTGAAGTACTTGTCGACCATCGCCTTGTTCAGGCCGATGGCTTCGAAAATCTGTGCGCCGCAATAGGACATGTAGGTGGAAATGCCCATCTTGGACATCACCTTCATCAGCCCCTTGCCGACCGCCTTCTGGAAGTTGTAGATTGCCTTTTCCGGCGTGATGCCGCCGGGCAGGTTCTTCGCCATGTCGGACAGGGTATCCATCACGAGGTACGGATGCACGGCTTCCGCACCGTAGCCGGCGAGCAACGCGAAGTGGTGCGTCTCGCGCGCCGAGCCGGTTTCGACCACCAGGCCGGTGGAAGTGCGCAGGCCCTTGCTGACCAGGTGCAGGTGAATGGCGGA
>JAKACN010000398.1 GCA_021821365.1 Pseudomonadota bacterium
CGAAGAGGCGAAGTCCCGCTCCATTCGCGCGGAAGCGGCCCTGTCGCAAGCCGTGCAACGCCTGCAGGAATTGCGCCAGCGAGTCACGCAGCTGACCCAGACCGCGCACAGCCTGCAGATCGACGTGATGAAGCTTTCCGAGGTGCAGGAGCGGTTCAACCAGCGCAGTGCGCAGATCGAATCCGACCTGTCCGAAATTTCCGCCCAGGAAGCGGAGCAGCAACAAGTCAAGGCAGAGTCGGAAGCGAAGTTCGAACAGCTGGATATCGAGCTGGCCGAGCTGCAGGAAAAGCACGAGAACGGCCAGACCGACTACCTTGCCAGGGAGCAGCAGCTCAACGATGCGCGCCTCCGTTTGCGGGAGCTGGAGCGCGCAGCGCAGGAAGCCGAATTTGCAGAGAAGGCACATCGCAACAAGATCGAAGAGCTCAAGCGCAGCATCGCCACAGCGCTGGATCAGTCGGCGCAGTTGTTTGCCAGCATGGAGCAGGGGCAACTGGAACTCGAAAGCCTGGACGACCAGGCCGCGCAGGCGGGCTTGCAATCGCTGCTGGAGAAGCGCACTGACCAGGAACGTGCCTTGGCCGATGCTCGGCATGAGCTGGATCAGCTCACCCAGAAACTGCGCCATACGGAGGAAACACGGCTGCAGGCGGAGCGCAGCCTCCAGCCGCAGCGCGATCGCATCATGGACCTGCAGTTGAAGGAACAGGCGGCGCGCCTCAATTTCGAGCAGTATGCGCAACAGCTGACCGAAGCACAGGCGGATGAGGCTGCCTTGTCGGAAAAACTCAATCCGGATACCCGGCCTTCATACCTCCAAGGCGAGGTGACGCGTCTGACCAATGCAATTGCGGCACTGGGGCCGGTGAATCTTGCGGCACTGGATGAGCTTGCACAGGCGTCCGAGCGCAAGAATTTCCTCGACGCCCAGCATGCCGACCTGACGGAAGCCATTACGACGCTGGAGGATGCGATCAACAAGATCGACAGGGAAACGCGTGACTTGCTGCAGGACACCTTCGATAAGGTGAACAGGCATTTCGGAGAACTGTTCCCGGTGCTGTTCGGCGGCGGCAACGCAAAACTGATCATGACGGGCGAAGAAATCCTCGATTCCGGCGTGCAGGTGATGGCGCAGCCGCCGGGCAAGAAGAATGCAACGATTCATCTGCTGTCCGGTGGTGAGAAGGCGCTGACGGCGACTGCGCTCGTGTTCTCGATGTTCCAGCTGAACCCTGCGCCGTTCTGCCTGCTCGATGAGGTGGATGCGCCGCTGGACGATGCCAATACCGAACGCTTCTGCAACATGGTTCGGCGCATGTCGTCGCAAACGCAGTTCCTGTTCATCTCGCACAACAAGATTGCCATGGAGATGGCACAGCAGTTGATCGGCGTGACGATGCAGGAGCAGGGCGTCTCGCGCATCGTGGCCGTCGACATGGAATCGGCCGCGAATTTTGTAAGCGAAGCCCAGGCGGCGTAGTTCGGGAATCTTGAGAAGCTGATGGCGGGCGCGTGGAGAATGCTGCCGCCCGCTGCAGGAACGATTCAGTTGCGGGCGGAACGGGCAAGGGCGGCGCGCTTCTGGTAGTACGCGACGTTCATCTGTGCCTCGCGGGCGCGTTGCTGCTCGACATCCGCGCAGATGAGGTAATGTTCTTCGGCGCGCTGCAGCCACCAATGATGGATGGAGCGGACGATGGGAGCAATCGAAAGCATGGCAAGTTCCTGGAGGTTGAATTCTTTCGTGCTGGAAATGTCAAAGCGATTTTTCTTTAGGCGCATGTTCGTGCCGGAAGTGCGTGTCGCATGGTTGCTGCTGTTGGATGCCTGTGCGCGTACAGCCGCTTCGGCTTGCTCGGCAGAGTTCACAAAGGCGCGGGACATGGTCGCTGTTCCATGATCGAGTTCCATGCGTTTCTCCAAGTAGAAAAGGATGTCAGATACGTTTCGTTTCGCGAAACGCGGAGCTGCCGATGCAATACTTTGTTGCAGGAAATCTCTGTGCGGCTCCGGGGTTGTTGTTATTCTTTCGTCAGCGAATGTGCCTTGCATTGATGATCGTCAACGGCCGGAATCCGGCGACATGGAAACGGTCAATGCCCGGCATACATTTTTACCTGGAGGCATGGTTTGGAAGGACTTTCAGCGTGGTGAGCAGGGCTATCCAGCTTGACAACTTTTCCAGCGGCCACTACCCTGAGTTCCGGATTTCGACAGGCATTGCGCAGTCGCGACTGTGCCCCTTTTGCGTCTGTCCAGACGCATTGATGACGACGGATCGGAATCGTCGTCAGCTAATTGGATTTTCTAAATGACCCGATCTCTTTCCGCGGGATGGACAAGCGCCCATCCCTTCGCCCGTGGCATGTGCCGCGGCGTGACTTTCAACCCTGGGGTACAAGCGGCATGACAGACCTCCAGGCAAGCCTGATGGCTATCGGCGGCGCGGTCGTCGTCGGCGTCATCACCTACAACAAGTGGCAGGAATACAAGGCCAGGAAGACCGTGCAGCGCGCGTTTTCATCCGAACACGACGACGTGTTGATGAAATCGGATGTCGCTGCGGGCGCCAATGCCACGCGCAACGAACCGACATTCGTGGCCGAAGAGGATGTGCCGGATATCGTCTTGGACGACGTCGCGCCGGACATGCCGGCCGCCGGCGAAAGCGACGCGGTGCAGGCAGCACAGGCACCCCATCGCGATCTGCCAGTCGACGAGTTGATCGATTGCGTGATCTCGATTTCGCTTGACGCGCCGGCGCGCGGCGAGAAGCTGCTGCCCAAGCTGCAGACGTTGCGTCACGTCGGCAGCAAGCCGGTTCATTTTGTCGGCCAGCGTGACGATGGCGGTTGGGAGCCGGTTGCCCCTGGCGGCATCTATTATGGGCTGCGGTCGGGTGTGCGACTGGCGAACCGCAGCAGTGCATTGAACGAGATCGAATACT
>JAKACN010000399.1 GCA_021821365.1 Pseudomonadota bacterium
CGCGCACGGTTAGTTCGCCCGCGCCGTCGACGGACCGGAGTAGTCGGATCGTGACCCAGATCGAATCCTATCTCGACGAGCTCAGTCCGCGGCGGGCGCATGTACGCCTGATCTTCAGTTCCGGCCTGGGCGTGTTCCTCGACGGATACGATTCGGCGATGATGGCCGTAGCCATCGTATTCATCGCGCCTGCCTGGCACCTCACACCTGCCTCGCTCGGCCTGCTGGCGGCCTCCACGCTGCTTGGCGCAATGTTCGGCGGCGCCGTCGGCGGACGGTGCGCCGATCTGTATGGACGCAAATGGCTCTATCTGATTGATATCGCCACGTTCTTCGTCGCCGCGCTGCTGTCCGCGGTCGCCTGGAATTTCGCCTCGCTTTTCATCTTTCGTATGCTGGTCGGCGTCGGGATCGGGATCGATTACCCGCTGAGCGCGACGTTCCTTGCAGAGTTCGCGCCGCGCAAACGGCGCGGTTCGATGATGACGTGGTCGTTCGGACTGTTCTTCTATGCCGGCAGCGTCGCCGCAATGCTCGTCGGCTTTCTGCTCGCACATCTGGGTCCGAACGCCTGGCGCATCCTGTTCGCCTCCGGCGCAGTGCCGGCCCTCGGACTGCTGATCCTGCGCCGCACGCTGCCGGAGTCCCCGCGCTGGCTGCTGCGCAAACGAAGCCCCGCTCAGGCACTGGCGGCATTACAGCAGTTCCACCCGGACGGAGCGCTGCAGAGCGCACCGGCCAGTGAAGAGCTGCGCGCCACTTCGCAGGGGGTGGGCACTGAACGCTGGCGCGAGCTCTTTACGCGCCCGTATCTGCGGCGCACCGCCTTGATCACACTGCCGTGGTTCCTGATGGACATGGTGGATTACGGCTTCAGCATCTACATCCCGACGCTTTTGCTCGCGTTTGGCATGCGATCCTTCGGCGGAAGTATTCTGCTCTCCGCGGCGCTCTCGAGCCTCGGCACCATCGGTTTCATCTTCGTCGCCGGCTGGATCGAGCGCTGCGGCAGGATCCGCGCCCAGAGCATGGGCTTTCTCGGCCTCGCCGCGGGTATGGCCGCTCTGGGCCTGATCGCCATGAGCGGCTCGGCCGCGATCTTTCCGATCGCCGCCTGCATCCTGTTCGTGAAGCTCGCCAACGCGTTCCCGGACATCACCACCTGGGTGCTGCCGGTCGAGCTGTTTCCAACCGAGCTGCGGGCCTCCGCACACGGCCTGGCCACGTCATTCTCGCGGGTCGGCGCGGCCACGAGCGTCTTTCTCTTCCCGATCCTGCAACGCGCGTGGGGGATCGGACCGCTGCTGCTGGTGATTGCGGCGGCGCAGCTGGCGGCCTCACTCCTGACGGTGCTGACCGGCCAGGAATCGGCAGGCCGCAGCCTGGAGGACATCGCACTCGGGCACGCTTTGTCGTCCGTCGCTCCGGGCGCATCAGCCCCTAGTGCACTGTCGGCGCCGCTCCTGCCGGAAAAATAAGCGCCAGGCACGCGACCGAGAGACTTCCCCTTCCCGGTCGTTCACCGCGCGCTGCCGGCGGTGATGACCTCGCTGTTGCCCGCACGGCGAATGGCTCGAACCTGACCTCGCCCGCAATGCCACGCCTGCAGGCCGCCTTATCGCCCAGAACCCTTCGACCGATGCGCTTGGCCGGCTGAGATAATCAACGCCACAGCGAGCACGGGTCTGGCAGTTCAGCGCGTCCGCGGCCAGCAGGCGTCAAGCGTCTACGGAAGCTCCCAGATCGGCAGCCTGTCTACGCTTGCCCAACCCACATCCGCAGATCCGTCCGCAGCCGGTCGATCACATCGCGCCAATTATCACGCTCGGGCTGGCGGAATAGCCTCATCGTTGGATACCACGGAGTGTCGTCCCGATTGAACATCCACCGATAATCCGGACTGAACGGCAACATCATCCAAATAGGTTTGGCCAACGCGCCGGCCACGTGAGCCACGCTGGTATCCACACTGATGACAAGATCCAAGCAATCAATCAATGCCGCAGTGTCCGAAAAATCGCTCAGGTCGGCCTGATGCTGATGGATTTCAGGATGTTGATCCAGGACTGGCAGATCGCGTTGACGATAGGCTTTCTGCAATGAATGCCATTCAATTTCCGGGATCATCATGGGCAGCAGCTCTTGAAGCGAAAGGCTGCGATTCCTGTCATTGCTGTGCGCTTCGGCGCCAGACCATACGACCCCGACTCTCGGCTTTTGCTTAATTCCGAGCGTACTCTGCCATTGCCGCCTCTTGTCCTGGTCACTATACAAATACGGCACGTCAGCCGGGACGGTCTCCTCGGTGGTCTTGAACACGTGCACAAGACTCAGCAACGGACAATAGGCATCGAATTCCGGTAACGGCCCACCTCGGGGCACGATCATCATCGGACATCGCAACGTGGAAGCAAGCGCGATCAAGGGTTCCGGGACCTCGACGATGAGTTCCGCGCCCAACGCCTTGACCTGCGGCAGATATCGACAGAACTGCACGAAGTCCCCAAGCCCCTGCTCGCATTGAATGAAAAGGCGCGAACCCCGTACGTCCGGGTCACCTCGCCACGCGCGCTGCGGAAATTTTCGATAGGCCTCTTCACCGTACTTTTTGATACGCCATTCGTAAAGCGCCCATCCGTCGAGAAAATTTCCGCGCAATAGCGCCAACAGCGATCTATTCCAATTGATTTCCGAATTTTCCGAGTCAAGCTGAAACGCGAGGTCGTAACTGGCCTGCGCCTCATCGATCCGCATCATGTCCTTGAGAACCGAACCTCGATTGCAATGCGCGACGGCACTGTCCGGATGGATCTCTATGGCACGATCGTAGCTCGCCAACGCATCGTCCAGTCGATCCATATCCTTGAGGACGTTGCCTCGATTATTGTACGCATCAGCATACTCAGGCCTGATGCGCGCGACGCATTCGTAGCTGTCGAG
>JAKACN010000400.1 GCA_021821365.1 Pseudomonadota bacterium
GAAACCGCGAGCAAGAGACTGGGACATTTGAAAATAGCCGCCAGCTGGACATCTGAAAACAGCTTGAACATACAACATGCATTCATTGTAGGAGCAAAGTTGTAATGTCCGTTTTTAGCCAATTAGAACTGTCCGCTTTCTTGGCATAAACGCGCCACGATTTGGCTTCCGCAATCGCGGAGTCCGGCCATGGCCAGGAACGAGATCGTTACCCCGACCGTAGGTGCAGCCGAGGGTATCAAGAATGGCGAGAATCTATACCGACGTCTCGGGCGCATTCCGGATGCCTTCGCGCGCCCGTGAGGTCTCGGCTCGATCGTCACTGCGCTACTGGTGATGGTGATGCATGTGACCTTCCATCGCGTCATGCCCGTGGTCGGCGAGTTGTGCGTCGAACCAGGCATGGAGCGCGGCGACCAGTTCAGGATTCCGTGTGCGGTACTTCAGCTCCGCGCCATTCGCCAGGTCACGATAGTCAATGGCCAGTTGCCCGGGTTTAGCCATCCGCAGTTCGGCGAGACCAGGCATGTCTTCGCCGTGGATGTGCGACGGTCCGGAAAAATCTCCTTTCAGGAAACGTGCCTGGATGTCCCGAAGATGCTGTCGCACCAGTTTGATCTGCTCCACGTCGGCCCCGTTCTTGGCGACGACGCGCTGGATTCCGCCATGGTCCGTCTTCGTGAACACATGGGTGGTGGCGGCGAGTTCAAATGGCATGACATCGGCGCCGCGCGTAGCAACCTCGGCCTGGCGCTGGGCATCCGCAGCGCTGACGTTCAGCGACCAGCTGGAAACGGCTGCAACGAGGCCGAACGTAAACAACAAAGATTTCATGGTGGAGTCTCCGATCATCATTTGCTCCGTATTATCGCAGCCGGTGGGCCACGGGCATATGATCGCAATCATTCGGACGAAAATCCTGCAACACCAAGAGATCCTGCAGCACCAAGACGCGACGTCGCATGCCTCCAAGAGATAGCGAGACGCACGTACGCCCGGTTGTCTTTCGCTTTGACCATCGATTTAATTAATAAGTCAACGTATTATGTATAGTATTTAACTTATGCCCTCTGTTTAATGACATTAACTTTATAATGTCTATATTTTATAGTTAACTCAACATTTTCCTACGCCTCGCCTTCAAGGGCATGCATTACGGCCAATCCCGCCAAGCACCGTCCGCGAAAACGTCTCCTCAAGCCCGGTCGAGTATCCAATCATAAAAACCATGGTTGTCGACGACCCGAGCCGGCACCGCCGTGTTGCCGTCTCCGGCAATGCTCGCACTGCGTCGGGTCGAACGCTTTCCACCTCATCCGGCGTGGACCACATCTACCTCACAGTGATTTATCCACGAATACTTAATCAGCCGTCCGGTTTTTATCCAGGCATGGAACTTCAACCAGCCATCCGCCAGGCGCCAGTCAATCAGCAGATCCCATCCTTCGGGCATACTATGTCTGTTTTCCAAAGTGCCGGGCACCAATGCACGGCAACAAACGACCGACGCAAGACAATGCGCATTCTGTTAGTCGAAGACGATGCCATGATCGGCGATGCCGTCCGCACTTCCCTGCGCCACGAAGGCTACGCTGTGGAATGGGTACGCGACGGGCGGGCCGCCGAAGCCGCCCTCGCCACCGAACATTTCGATCTCACGCTGCTCGACCTCGGCCTACCGGGCAAGGACGGCATCGATGTGCTTCAGGATGTGCGCCGGCGCAGGCAAGCTCTGCCGGTAATCGTGATTACCGCCCGCGACGGCGTCGGCGAGAAGATCAAAGGGCTGGATGCAGGTGCCGACGACTATGTGGTCAAACCTTTCGACATGGACGAACTCCTGGCGCGCATCCGCTCGGCGATCCGGCGCAGTTCCGGCAATGCGGAACCGGCTATCGAAGTCATGGGCGTACGCCTGAATCCCGCGACCCGGGAGGTGACACGCGATAGCCAACCGGTGCTTCTGTCGGCACGGGAATACGCGGTCGTGGAGGCGCTGATGCTGCGGCCGGGCGTCATCCTCTCGCGCGCGCAATTGGCCGAACGCATGTATGCCTGGGGCGAGGAAGTGGAAAGCAATACCGTCGAAGTGCACATCCACGGCGCGCGGCGCAAGCTGGGCAGCGACTTCATCCAGAATGTGCGCGGTGTCGGCTATTTCGTTCCGAAGCCTGGCAGCAAGACGTGACATGCGCATGAAATCGATACGCACGCGCCTATCCGCCCTGCTCTTGCTGGCCGCCATTCTCACAGCCATCGTAATCGGCGTCATTACCTATCGCCAGGCGCTCATGCAGAACGAAGAGCTGTTCGACTACCAGTTGCGCCAGATCGCCTTGTCGCTGCGCGATCAGGGCGTGGTGCCGGGCCAGTCGTTCGGATTCGATGAAGACATGCCCGACGTGGTGATCCAGATCTGGACCGCCAACGGGACGATGTTGTACCTCTCGCATCCCGGCAATCCGCTGTTCACGCGCGCCATGCTCGGGTACACCGACGTTTGGGCGGGCAATCGTCTGTGGCGCGTATACAGCCTTGCAACACATGACCGCATCATCCAGGTGGCGCAGCCCTTCGAACTGCGGCGCGGCCTGGCTGCGTCGGCGGCCTTGCGCAGTCTTGCCCCCCTGCTTGCGTTCGCGCCGCTGATGGCCTTGCTGATCTGGTGGCTGGTCGGCTCCTCGATGCGCCCCTTGCGCCGCGTCGTGCGCGAAGTCGAGCAGCGCGATGCTCACAGCCTCGAGCAGGTCGGCGAATCCGATTTGCCGGAGGAGATCGCGCCGATGGTCAAGGCGCTGAACTCCCTGCTGCAGCGATTGCAGCGGGCCTTTGCGAGCCAGCATGCGTTCGTGGCCGATGCCGCGCACGAGCTGCGTTCCCCGCTGACCGCGGTGCAGTTGCAGCTGCAATTGCTGGAGCGCGCT
>JAKACN010000123.1 GCA_021821365.1 Pseudomonadota bacterium
CCGGAGATGCGGTTGTTGCGGATGTCGATTTTCGGTTGGTAATGCAGCGACAGCTGGCCTCGTTCGATCGCATGGCTGAGCGCGTATTCGAGCGTGAGGCGCTCCGAGGTGTGGCGGTTCAGCTCGGGCGAGTAGTAGCAGAAATTGTTGCGTCCCTTTTCCTTGGCGCGGTACATGGCGATGTCGGCATTCTTCAGCAGCGTATCGGCGTCGGTGCCGTCGTCGGGGAAGGTGCTGACGCCGATGCTGGTGGTGATGTTGAGCGGGTTGGCGTCGCGCAGAAAGGGCGGCCCGAATGCGGCGAGAATCTTTTCGGCAATCGTGCCGCCACGGTGCGGCTCGTCCACGTTTTCCACCAGCACCACGAACTCGTCGCCGCCCAGCCGCGCCACCGTGTCCGATTCGCGCAGGGTTGCCTGCAGCCGCGATGCCGCCTCGCGCAGCACGAGGTCGCCGGCCGCATGGCCGAGCGTATCGTTGATGTGCTTGAAACGATCGAGATCGAGGAACAGAACTTCCAGCGAGCGGCCGGGGCGTTCGGCGATCGTGAGCGCATGTTCCAGCCGCTGGTGGAACAGCATGCGGTTCGGCAGGCCGGTGAGCGAGTCGAAATGCGCGAAATAGGCCATCTGCTCGGCCGTCTTTTTGCGCTCGGTGATGTCGCGCATGATGAACAGCGATGCGCGGCGGCCTTTGTGGCTGAAGGGCGAGGAGTTCACTTCGACATCCACCTGGCTGCCGTCGAGCCGGAGGAATTTTTCGTCGAGCGAGGCGAAGGTTTCTCCTTCCTTCAGGCGAGCGATGCGTTCCTGCTTGAGGGCATGGAAGTCGGCGTGCAGGAAGTCTTCCAGCCGGCGGCCGAGGATGTCCCCCGTGTTGCGCGCGCCGAGCAGCATTGTCGCGGCCTCGTTGGCGAAGACGAACACGCCGTCCTGCTGGACGAGAATGGCGTCCGGCGACAATTCGACGACCTTGCGATAACGCTCTTCCGCCTCGCGCAGCGATGCCTCCGACGCCTTTTCTTCCGTGATGTCCTGCGCGGTGCCGAGCATGTGTGCGACGCGTCCGCCTGCGTCGCGCCTCGGCTGGCCGCGCGCCAGGACCGTTCTGATCGAGCCGTCGGGCAGCACGATGCGGTGTTCGACCTGGAAAGGCTGTCCGCTCAGGCGGCTTTGTTCCACCACGTCGGCAAGCATGGCGCGGTCGTCCGGATGAATCCGCTTGAAGACCGACTCGCGGTCGAGCGTGAACCTTTCCTTGCCGACGCCATAGATCCGGTAGAGTTCATCCGACCACGTGGTCCGGTCGGTATCGATATCCCAGGTCCAGCTGCCGAGCCGAGCCATGTGCTGCGCCTCGGCCAGTTGCCGTTCCCGTGCCGCGAGTTCCTGCTCGAAGCGCTTGCGTTCCTCGATCTCGGACAGCAGGTCGGCGGTCCGCTGCCGCACTTGCAGTTCCATGCCGTCGCGCTCCGCGCGCAGCGTCGTTTCGACACGGCTGCGCTGGTAGATCTCCCGGGCGAGGGCAAGGCCCATGGTGCTGACGACGCTGAAATAGACGGTCAGGAGCAGCAGCGAGGTGTTCAGGTCCTCGCCGGCGAACGGCCCCTTGCCATTGGCCGTATTCCACACGGCGATGCCGCACACGATGGCCGTGGTCCAGCTGACGGCTGCCAGGTTGAACCTGAATGCGGCCCAGAGGAAGAACGGAATGGCCAGATAGGCCGCCGGCCAGCGGCCGAACACGTCGCTGAAGACGATCTGGCTGATGGTCGGCAGCAGGATCAGGAACGAGGCGGCCTCCGCGATCCTGCCGGGGCGCCAGCGCACACCGCTGCGGATGTCCCAGGCAAGCAGCAGCGGCAGCACGATGATCATGCCGGTGGCGTCGCCCAGCCACCAGGTGAGCCAGCCTCGCACCAGCGCCCTCAGGGTGGGCTGGCCGGCCAGATAGATGGCGACGGCGCCTGCCGTCGCGCCGATCTTTGCCGTCATCAGGGCAATGCCGATGAACCTGAAGATGGTCTCGCGATAGATGAAGTCCGTTCGGGTGTGATAGAGGCGCTGGATCAGCCAGGTGGCGGCGTACGCCTCGAGCGTGGTGCCGGCGCCGATGAGAAGTGCGGAAGTCCACGGCATGCCCATCAGGAAGGAATTGAGGGCGGCGCCTGCCGTCACCGCCGGGGCGATGCGCGTACCGAGAACAAGCAGTGCATACAAGGCGATCGCGGAGGGCGGCCAGAACGGGCTGCTCAGTTCCGGCAGAAACGCGAAATGGGTGGAGATGCGGGCCACGATGAAGTACACGCCCGCGACGACGACGAACTGCCAGAGATACGGGGCGATGCCATCCGGCATGGATCCGGGCTGGCGGCCGGGGCGCACAAGGATATTGCTGATCAGCCTCATCTCTCAGGCCTTTCGTGGAACGACATGACAAGACTTGCCCGACGATTTCACGCGATCTGCCGCCAGTCACTTTCCGTCGTCCCGAAAATGCTCGATCGGCGAGGCTTACCACCGGTGTCCGTATGACTTGAACCTTCGGGTCGCGGTTCAACCACGCTGCCGCTTCTACGCCCTTTCTTCAGGTGATGAAACCGCTACCGGGTCGGGTGGAACGGGAACGGCGTCGCATTGCGCCAAAAAGGCACAAATTCGCAATGCAAAAAATGCAAGTATTTTGAGAATGGTCAACACCTTGCGGTATAGTTTCCGAACAGAAAAGGCCGTAACAAGAAGGACAAGAAAAACAGGACGGCGAAGAAAAGCAGTACCCCCCTCTTTCATCAGCCACTTATGAGAACTCGCCTGTCGCATCTGCTTGCCGGCGCGGCGCTTGTCGCATCGGTAATTCCCGTTCTGGCATCGGATCCTCCCGACGACATCGGGCATTTCGAGATCAAGCGCTTCGAGGTCGCCGGCAATACCTTGCTCAGCGCGCGCGCGGTTGAACAGGCGGTCGCGCCCTTCACCGGCAAGGACCGCAACTTCGGACATGTGCAGATGGCGCTGGAGGCGCTGGAGGCGGCGTACCATCGCCTCGGCTACAACGTGGTGCAGGTCGCCTTGCCCGAGCAGGAACTGAACCAGGGCGTGGTCAGGCTGCAGGTGGTGGAAACGAAGGTCGGAACGGTGCGCGTGGAAGGCAACCAGGTCTTCAGCGAAGCGAATATCCGCAACAGCCTGCCCGGGCTGGTGGAAGGGCGGACGCCCAACATCGGCAAGGTATCGGCCAGCCTGCGCCTGGCCAACGAGAATCCCGCCAAGAAGACCGCGCTGCAACTGCAAAGCGGCGACAACGACGAGATCAACGCCACGCTCAAGGTGAGCGACGAGAAACCCTGGAAGGTCGCGGCCAGCCTCGACAACAGCGGCAACAAGAATACCGGCGAATCGCAGCTGACGATGCAGTACCAGCACGCCAACATCGCCGACCGCGACCAGGTGCTCAGCCTGCAATACACCACCACGCTGGAGCATCCGAGCAAGGTCGGCGTGTACGGCATGGGCTATCACGTGCCGCTGTATGCGCTTGGCGATTCGGTCGACCTGTTCGCCAGCTATTCGAACGTGGATTCCGGCTCGGTGCTGGCCGGCATCGTCAACCTTCAGGTGAGCGGCCGCGGAACGGTGGCGGGCGCGCGCTACAACCAGAACTTGCGGCGCATCGGCGACTACCAGCCTCGGATCATCTACGGCGTGGACCACAAGGCATTCAACAACAGCGTGCTGTTGCAGGGCGCGCAGCTCGGCAACGACGTCACGGTGCACCCGCTTAGCGTCGCCTATGCCGGCAACTGGTCGGGGGCGGACAGCGCCGTCAACTTCAGCGTGACCGAGCTGCGCAACATTCCGGGCGGAACCAGGGGCTCCAGCAGCGACTTCAACGCGGCACGCCCCGGCGCCGACGACAACTACGCCATCCTGCGCTACGCGGCGGACTACAGCCGCGTGCTGCCGAAGGACTGGCAACTGCACCTGTCGCTCGCCGGGCAGTACACCAACGACATCCTCATCCCCGGCGAACAGTTCGGCGCCGGCGGCGCCAGCACGGTGCGCGGCTTCACGGAGCGCGATGCATCCAACGACATCGGACACACGGCCAGCGCCGAGGTGTACACCCATGATCTCTGCGCCGGCATGTCAGGCGGCTGGGCGCAATGCCGCCTGCTGGCGTTCTACGACACGGCGCAATTGCGGAACAACGGCCCGCTGCCGGCGAAGGTGTCGATCGGCAGCGCCGGCCTGGGGCTGCGTCTCAGCGCAAGCAAGACCATGGCGCTGCAAATGGATTTCGGACAGGTGCTCGACGCGGGCAACACGCGGAGCAAGGGAGACAGGCGGCTTCACGTGAAGCTGGCGCTGTCGTACTAGCAGGGTGCAGGGAGCAACATGAAAACCATCAAGCATAAGCAAGGTGCTGCAGGCAAGGCGGCGAATCTGCGCCGCCGCGCATTGCCATTGTTGATCGCCAGTTGCTTCGCCGGCAACCTGCATGCCAATCCGGTCGGGCCGCAAGTCGTGAACGGCCAGGCAAATTTCGTCACACAGGGCAACACGCTGTCGATCACCAATACGCCGGGTGCGATCATCAACTGGCAAGGCTTCTCGATCAACTCCGGCGAACTCACCCGCTTCCTGCAGCAGAACCCGAACAGCGCGGTCCTCAATCGCGTCACCGGCGGCGACCCATCTGCCATCCTTGGCGCGCTGCAGTCGAACGGCAAGGTGTTCCTGATCAACCCGAACGGCATCCTGTTCGGGCAGGGCGCACAGGTTGACGTCAATGGCCTGGTCGCATCCACGCTGCACATGAGCAATGAGGATTTCCTGCTCGGTCGCATGAACTTCCAGGCCGGCGCCACGGCCGGCAAGGTGCAGAACCAGGGCGCGATCACCACGCCTACCGGCGGACAGGTGCTGCTGATCGCGCCGAACGTGGAAAACAGCGGCATCATCACTTCGCCCAAAGGAGAAGTGCTGCTGGCGGCGGGACACACTGTGCAACTGGTCGATAGCGGCAACCCGGATTTGCACGTGGTGCTGAGTGCGCCCGACGACCAGTCGCTCAACCTCGGCCAGATCATCGCGCAGGGCGGCAGGACCGGCATCTACGGCGCGCTGGTGAACCAGCGCGGCATCGTCAATGCCAACAGCGCGGCGATGGGCGAGAACGGAAAGATCGTGTTCAGGGCGAGCCGGGATACGATACTCGACGCCGGCAGCACCACGACGGCCACCGGCGAGGGTGGCGGCGGCGAGGTCAAGGTGCTGGGCGACAGGGTCGGCGTGGCCGGCGGCGCTCGCATCGATGCCAGCGGCAAGACGGGTGGCGGCACCATTCTGATCGGCGGGGATTATCACGGCGAGAACCCCGCAGTCACGAACGCACGGCGGACATTCATCGGCAGCGGCGCCGACGTCAAGGCCGATGCCACGCAGAACGGCAACGGCGGCAAGGTGATTGCCTGGTCCGATGAAGTGACGCGCAACTACGGCAATATTTCCGCGCGCGGCGGCGCGCAAGGCGGCAACGGCGGCTTTGTCGAATCGTCGGGCAAGAAGATGCTCGAGCATCATGCGACGGTGGATGTCGCATCCCCGAAGGGCAAGGGCGGGACACTGCTGCTCGATCCCGCGGCCATCGCCATCATCGGCGGCATTGGCGACGGCGCTGCCACGCCGGATGGTACGAACACCTTCCAGGGCGGCGCCACGGCCGGCACGGTCAATTTTGCCGACAGCGACCTGACCTCAGCCGGTGTATCGAACATCTACCAGTCGGAACTCGAAGGCCTGGTACAGGGCACCAACATCGTGCTCGAGGCAACCGATTCCATCAGCGCGGCGGGAACGTTTGCCAACGGCTATGTTTCCCTGCCGCTGAATGCCAACCTGACGATGCGTACGCGCAATGCATCGACCGACGGAACGGCAACGATCGGTATCAACCTCGTCAGCAGCGCGGACTCGTCCAACCTCGGATTTCACGCCGGCGGAACCGGCTCGATCACACTGCAAACCGGCGCGGGAACATCGCCGCAGGCTGCCACGATCGATGTGGGCAATCTGGTGACGGCGGGCGGATCGATTACGGTCAATGCCAGCGGCAATGTCGTGCTGCGCAGCGCCACCACGACACCGGGAAGCGGCAATGGCGGAAATATCTCCCTTGCGGCCGGCGGTTACATGTCACTTGGCGGCGGCAATATCGATGCACGGGGACCAAGTGGAACGAACGGCGACGTCACGCTGAAGTCTGGCGGCGGGCTCAGCATGCAGACCGGCAAGACGGTCTACGGCAATCAGCTGCAGATGTTCGCGTCCGGCGGCATTTACGGCACATCGGCCACTGACGTGATGGCGACGCAGGTCGGCTCGCTCAACGCCATCAACACCGGCTCAGGCCCGATCAAGATCAGCAATAGCGGCACGAATCTGTCTCTTCTCGATGCCGGCTCGGTCGGATACGGCGTCAAGAACACCGCCACGGGTGGAGAGATATCCCTATCGACGGACGTCGGCCACACCATCGACGTTCATGCACCTGTGCTCAGCAACAACGGCGCGATCAACCTCGCCGGCACCAGCGGCATCAACGTCTATGCCTCGACGGCTCCCGAAATCTCATCGAACGGCGGCGCCATTACCCTGTATTCCTCGAACCCCGATGCGAAGATCGGTGTGGCTTCCGCTACGCAGATCGACAGCGGCGGCGGCGCGATCAACGTGACGGCCGACCACATTCAATTGCTCGGGGCGGTCAACGCGGGCGCCGGCGGCGTGACGCTGATGCCGAGCGCGGCAGGCGCAATCAAGATCGGCAGCGGCGCGAACGGCGCCAACACGACCGCGGGCCTGCTTGAATTCGATGAGGGGGAGCTGGCGAACATCAGCACCAGCAGTCAACTGCTGATCGAGGCACCTGGCGCCACCACCATCGATACCGCCGGCTCGCTGGACCTGAAGACGCCGGGCAAGCTCACCGGCAGCCTGGGGCTCGTCACGGTGGATGGCGCGCTGACGACCGCTACCGGAGGCGTGATCAAGGCGCCGTCGGTCAGTCTTTCGTCGACCAACGGCGCAGTGACCAATAACGCGCAAATCATCGCCGATGCCAGCCTGGTGCTTTCTTCTTCCGCCGGGGCGGTGTCCAATTCGGGCTCGCTCACCGCCAACGCGGGATACGTCGGCCTGTATTCAAGCAGCAATACAGTCGGAAACACGGCCTCCGTCAGCGCCACGACCGATGTGTCGATGGAGTCGACCAATGGCGCGGTGTCGAATAGCGGACAGGTCACGGCAGGGAACGTGGCGTTTCTCAGCGCCGGCGCCGGCACCCTCACGAACAGCGCGACGCTGTCCGGCAATCAGGCGATACTGTCTATTGGCAACGGAACGCTGACGAATAGCGGCGCCGTTTCCGGCACGACGTCACTCGACCTTACTGCAACCGCGGGCGATATCGTGAACACCAATGCGCTTTCGTCTGCAGGCAGTATCAACATAGCGGCCGCAGGCGGAAAATTCACGAACAGCGCCAATATCACCGCCGGCAGCGCGGTTTACCTGACGGCGCAAAAGATGAGCCTCGCCGACAGCGGAACGCCCGCGATCAATGCAGGCAGCGGCACCGGATTCGTCTCGATCAGCAGCGATCAGGATATCGATCTCGGCAGCGCGGTGGACACGAATCCGAAGCTTGAACTGTCGAATGCCGAGCTTGGGACCATTCATGCCGGCAAGCTGGCCATCTTCAGCACAAATGCCGCGGCCTCGGGCATCAACATTTCGAGCGCGCTTACCTCGGGAAGCCCGCCCACGCTGATCCTTCATGCCACGGGTGCCGTCACGCAGTCCCCGGGCGCTACGATCGACAGCGCGAGCGGCCTGGCCGTGAGCGGAACAAGCGTCAATCTGCCGGAAGCCAATTCCGTTGGCGTGATCGCCGGCATGGCGACCACGGGCGATTTCGTGTTCCGCTCGCATAATCAGGTGGCCGTGACGACGGTGGACAGCCAGAGCGGTGTCACCGTGTCGCAAGGGACGGGCACCATCAAGCTGAAGTCGGATACCGCGGGCATCTCGCAGGCGGCGATTACAATGATCGACGCAGCGCATCCCAACGCCGTATGGGCCAATGGCGGCGGCCTCGTGCTGGAAGCCGCCGGCGGCGTCTACCTGCCCAATGCCAATAACAGTTTCGGCAAGCTTGCCGCCACCTTGAATACGGGCGGCACGGCCAGCGCGACCTCGGTCCTCAACACGACCTCCAATCTCGACATCACTTCGCTCACCGGCGTGGGCGGTGCCGCGATCAACGGCATCAACACCAACAACAACGGCCTTGGCATCGAAAACAGCATGACCGGCAACACGATCACCGTCAGCCAGGCGATCGCCGCCGGTACCGGCTCGGTGGAATTCAAGGCCGACGGCCTCGCATTCAACAGTTCGGTCACTGCAAACGGCGTGCAGATGCGTCCCTACACGGCAGGGCTTCCGATCACCATCGGCTCATCCTCATGCAATGCCACTCTCAATGGCGGCTGCCTGGCGATCTCGAATCTGTACCAGCTCGCCACGCCGCTGGTCGGCATCGGGACCGATGACACGAGCAATCTGTCCGGCGACATGTACGTTGCCGGCATCACGGTCGGCGGCAATTCTCCGACGGACCGCAACGCAGCGACGACGCGCATCGGCCTGCTGAGCGGAGGCAGCGTCACACAGGCCGGCGCCGCCGCCATCAATGTGCAGGACCTTGGCGTGCGCGCGCGCGGCGCGGGACTGGTCGCTCTCGCCAACAGCGCGAATGCCGTGACCAACCTGGCCGGCAAGACCGACGGCGGGGACTTCACGTTTGCAAGCAGCGCCGGACTGTCGATACTCAACATGACGGGCACGGTCGCCAACGATACCTACAGCATGAGCGGCGTCCATGCCGGCACGGGAACCGTGCAATTGACATCGGCTGGAGCGATCAATGGAACGGGGACCGTTTCCGGGGGCGCACTGATTGTTTCCGCAGCCGACGGAATCGCGCTCGGGACAAGCGTGAGCACGCTGACGGCGACCAACACCGGTGCGAGCGGCGACATCTCGATCACCAATGCGATTCCGTTGACGCTGAATGACGTCATGCAGACCGGCGCCGGAGAGGTGGGGGCGATCACGATCAACAATACGGGCGCACTGACGGTTGCAGCGGGAAAAACGGTTTCGACGGACAATGGGGCGATCACCCTGACGGCGCACAGCCCGCTGACGGTCAATGGTACGGTGCAGTCAACCTCCGGTCCGATCTCGCTGGAAGCCGGCTCGAGCGGACAGACGAGCGACCAGCTCACCATTGCCGCCGGAGCGACGGTTTCGACAGGAAATACGGTGACACTGCTTGCGGGCGATGCCATCAACATCGCCGGAACGGTGTCCGGGTCTTCAGTCGTGCAAAAGGCCAACCAGAATACGCCACCCCCTCCGCCCGGGCCGACCCTGACCGATTGCGTCGCCAATCCAACCCTGGCCGGATGCGCAACGGTACTTCCATCTCTGAGCCAATGCACAGCTGATCCGACGCTTGCAGGCTGCAGCGTGGTGCTGCCGACACTGAACCAATGCACGGCGGATCCGACCGTGGCAGGCTGCACCGTCGTGTTGCCGACATTGAGTCAATGCACGGCCAGTCCGACACTGTCCGGTTGCAGCGCCGTGCTGCCGACGTTGAGTCAATGCACATCGGATCCGACACTGTCCGGTTGCGCGGTCGTGTTACCGACGTTGAGTCAATGTACCGCCACTCCGTCCATGTCTGGCTGCACGGCGGTATTGCCATCCGTGAGCCAGTGCACGACCGACCCGGCGCTGCCGGGCTGCAGCGTGGTCTTGCCGACGCTGAGCCAGTGCACGGCCACTCCGGCATTGGCAGGTTGTACGGCGGTACTGCCTACCTTGAGCCAGTGTGTCGCCGTTCCGACGCTGGCAGGCTGCGGCGCGGTGCTGCCATCCTTGAGCCAGTGCTCCGCAAATCCGATATTGGCAGGCTGCAGCGCGGTATTGCCGACCTTGAGTCAATGCACGACGAATCCGACGCAATCTGGTTGCAGTGCGGTCTTGCCCACCTTGAGTCAATGCACCGCATCGCCTGCGCTTGCCGGCTGCGCAGTGATCCTGCCCACGCTGGCAACCTGTACTGCGACCCCGACCACGGCGGGTTGCACGGCCGTGTTGCCGACGATCGCGACCTGCACGACGGCGCCGACGACGGCCGGCTGCTCGGCCGTCCTGCCGACGCTCGACACCTGCACCGCATCGCCGACGCTGGCCGGTTGCTCGGCGGTCTTGCCCAGCATCGACCAGTGCACGGTCAATCTGTCGCTGGCGGGTTGCACCGCCGTGCTGCCAACGATCACGCAGTGCACCGCGACGCCGAGTTTGCCGGGCTGCAGCGTTGTCATGCCGGCGGCCAGCCAATGCACGCTCCATCCCTCGCTGCCGGAATGCGCGACGGTGTTGCCGCCGACCTCCCCCGGAACGACGGAAGCCGTGAGCGACACCGTCACTTCGACTGTCAACATGGTGGTGTCGACCACGACGTTGACACAAACCGCGACTGTGCTTCTGGGCGCGACCACGCTCAAGCCGCCGTCCTCGGCGGGCGCAGGCGGTGCACCCGGTTCGGCCAGCAACGGCGGCGGCGCCAGTCCACCGCCGTCGGGCAGTACGTCCGACGGAACGAAGAGCGAAGAAAAGAAGGACGAGAGGAAAGACACCGCCGGTCCGAAAGACGATGGAGCGAAGAAAAATGAGCCAGCCAAGAAACTGTATTGCAATTAAGGCCCTGGCACTGCTGACGTTGCTGCTGTCGGCGAGCCTGGCGTTTGCCGGGCAGGTCGCGGGCACGGTGGTGAACCTGAGTGGCGCCCTGCTGGCGAAGAAGGCGGACGGCACGGCGAAAATCCTGGCGCTGAAGTCGACAGTAGAGCAGGGTGACATGCTGATCAGCGAGAAGGAGACATACGCGCGGATCCGGTTCATCGACAACAGCGAAATCACGCTGCGCCCGAATTCGCAGCTGAAGATCGACAGCTTCGTGTTCGAAGAAGACGACAAGGAGAAGGACAGCGCGACGTTCAGCCTGGTCAAGGGCGGACTGCGGGCGGTGACGGGGGCGCTGGGCAAGCGCAGCAAGGAACGGGTCGGGGTGAACACGCCGACGGCGACGATCGGCATTCGCGGCACGACCTACATCGCGGAGTACATCCCGCCGGAGGATGCGGCGATTGCGGCCTGGAGCATGGCCAGCGTGGCGGCGGCATCGGTGACCTACCGGGATGGCGTGCTGAGCGATATGCCGCGGCAGGCGGCGCCGCTGGCTGTCCTGCCGCTGAAGGTGGCGCAGGCCGGTCCGCCCGGTGTGGGTGGAGCAGGCCGCCCGCCGGGGCTGTACGTGCAGGTGCTGGACGGGATGGTGCATTTGACCAATGCGGGGGGCACGCAGAACTTCGCGGCGGGACAGTTCGGGTTTGCGCCGAGCTTGCAGCAGCCGCCAGTGGTGCTGCCAACGAATCCGGGTATCCAGTTCGCACCGCCGCCGGCGTTCAATTCATCGCCGGCCGGCCAGCAGGGGGCGAATCCGCCCCCCAAGGGCAACGAGGTCGATTGCGAAGTGCGCTGAGCGCCGCATGAGTGTTGTCGGGCGAGTGGCTCTTCGCGCGAGGTAGCCGGGACTGGCCCCGGCTCGCCTCTACGGAGAGCTGTCCGCTCCGCATCACCGAAGACAAACCAGACTCAAAAAAAAGTAATCCCAATCTCAAGCATTACTTGATGCACACCGCCCGCACCTGCTTGATATCCGTGATCCCCGAAAGAATCTTCTCGATGCCGTCCATCTTCAGCGTCAGCATGCCATCCTGCAGCGCCGCCGCCAGCATTACCGCGACGCGGCTGTGCTCCTGGATCAGCTTCTTCAGGCGGTCGGTGCCGAGCATGAGTTCATGCAGGCCGACGCGCCCCTTGTAGCCGTTGCTGCACTGGTCGCAACCGACGGCCTTGTACAGCTTGAATTTGCCCTGGATGTCGCCATAGCTTTTCGACCAGTTGTCCAGCACGGCCTGCCTGGCGCCGTTCTCGTCCTTGACGAAGGCCTCGGTATTGCGCAGCTCTTCGCAGTATTCGGCCAGCAGCAGCTCCAGCTCCTCCGCTGAGGGCTCGTACGCGATCTTGCAGTGCGAGCACAGCCGCTTGGCGAGGCGCTGCGCCAGCACGCCGAGCAGCGCGTCGGCGAAGTTGAACGGGTCCATGCCCATGTCGAGCAGGCGAACGATCGATTCCGGCGCGCTGTTGGTATGCAGCGTGGCGAACACGAGGTGGCCGGTGAGCGAGGCTTCAATGCCCATCGCCACGGTTTCCTTGTCGCGCATTTCGCCGACCATGATCACGTCCGGGTCGGCGCGCAGGAAGGCGCGCATCGCGGTCGCGAAGTCGAGGCCGCTCTTGCGGTTGACCTGCACCTGGCGCAGTCCTTTCTGCGTAATTTCCACCGGATCTTCCGCCGTCCAGATCTTGGTCTCCGGCGTGTTCAGGTAGTTGAGCACCGAATGCAGCGTGGTGGTCTTGCCGGAACCGGTCGGGCCGCACACGAAGAACAGGCCGTAGGGCTTGCTGACCGCGCCTCTGAGACGTTCGAGGTTGTGCGGCAGCACGCCCAGCTTGTCGAGCGGAATCGGTTCGCCCGCCGCCAGGATACGCATCACGATGTCCTCGACGCCGCCGGCCGACGGTATGGTCGCCACGCGCAGTTCGATGTCGAGCGGTGCGAACTTCTTGAACTTGATCTTGCCGTCCTGCGGCTTGCGGCGTTCGGAGATGTCCAGGTCGCACATGATCTTGATCCGCGCCGCCAGCGCATTGCGGTAGCTCGCCGGAATCTCGATGTAGGGTTCGAGCGAGCCGTCCTTGCGGAAGCGGATCATCGTCTTTTCCTTGCCGGGGCGCGGTTCGATATGGATGTCGGACGCATTCTGGCGATAGGCGTCGATGATGATCTTGTTGACCAGCTTGACCAGTTCGTTTTCCGCCGCGGCGGACAGATCGGCCTCGGAGAGCTCGACGCCGTCCTCGTCGCCGTCTTCCATGCCGGACAGAAGGTCGCCGACCGATCCCAGCTCGCTTTCCGCGCCGTAGAACTGGTCGACCGTCTGCCTGAACTCGGCATTGGTCGTCACGCGATAGGCCAGCTTCGCCTTGGGAAAAATGCTGTTGATGATCTTCGCATTGCGCACCTGCTCGGGATCGATGGCGAGGATGACCACGCCTTCGGAACCGTCCTCGATCGGCAGCCACTGGCTTTGCTCGATGAATTCGCGCTTGAGGTTCTTCAGCAGATCGGCCGGCTTGACGCGGTCGGCCCTGAAAGGTTCGTACGGCACGCCGAAGAACTTCCCGAGCGCCTGCCCGATCACCGGCAACTTCACCTGGAATTCCTTGACGAGGACGCATTCGATATCGTCGCTCTTGCGCCGCGCGGAGCGGGAAGCCAGCTCCAGTTCGGCAGCCGACAGCACCGCCTCTGCGATCAGCGGGTCGTACTTGGAACGGATCACCGGCGGCGGACGCAGGCGCTGGGTGTACGCGATCGCCAGCGTCTTGGCGAGCTCCCGGATGCCTTCCTCGGAGATGCCGGAAAAGGTGGTGCCGTCGCGGCTGTTGATGAGCTGGACCACGCCCAGCAATTCGTTGTTGCGCTCGTCGATGATCGGCGCCACCAGCATCTGTTTGGTGCGGTAGCCGGTGCGGCGGTCCACCTCGCGCAGGAAGTGCAACTCCGGCGAATGCAGTTTCAGTTCGGCGTCGTCATACACGTCGCGAATGTTGACCACCTTGCGCGTCAAGGCGACGTAGCCGGCGACGCTCTGGTCGGAAATCGGCAGCCTGAGCTGGTTGACCGAATTGAGGCCGGTCTTGACCTTCGATACGATGCAGGTCTTGTCTTCCGCCACGGCATAGACGGTGAGGCGGTCGGCATCGAACAGGTCGCAGACATCCTGCGACAGATCGAGCATGATCTCGTCGACGTTGCTCGTGGAGTGGATCTTGTTGGTGACAGCCTGAAGCTTCTTGAAAAAAATCAGGCGGATGTTGACATCGTCCTGGCTGCCGTTGCTTTTAGGGGTACCGAGAACAGCGCTCATGTCATCTTGTCCATTCGTCATCAAATGCCATCGGCCGCGCGGCCGTCGCATCGCGAATGTGCCGGGCATGACCGCGCGTGCGCAGGAGATGGCGCCAATCTCCAATCATAATGGATCGCGTTGCAAAAATGTATCACCGTCGACGGCATAATTTTGCACGGCCTGTTGGCGGCGACATAAAAGCCGCAATCAACCGGTTTCAGTCTACAATCATTCAAAAAAGAAAACGGGGGAGGACCGTGGGAGAGCTGTCATCAACGCGCGCAAGGCCGGATTGCAGAAGGAAGTCCGCCGTCGCTTTTCACACAATGAATGACCCGGCATCACCGGGCACCGAACGATGAAGTTGCAAGTACTAGGATGCGCCGGCGGGATCGGAGGGCGCGAGCGCCTGACGACGACGCTGCTGGTGGACCACGATATCCTGCTGGACGCCGGCACGGGACTCACCAGTCTCGACATTGACCAGCTGGTCCGGATCGACCACGTGTTCATCACGCATTGCCATCTTGATCATGTGGCCGGCCTGGCGCTGCTGCTGGA
>JAKACN010000124.1 GCA_021821365.1 Pseudomonadota bacterium
CCGGCATCCGTCGTGTCGAGGCAGTGACCGGCGAAGCGGCGCTGGCCTTCGTGCAGAATCTCGCGGCGCGCGTCAACGAAGCGGCAAGCGCGCTCAAGGTGCAGCCGGAAGAACTGACGCAGCGCATCGTGCAGGTGCAGGACCAGGTCAAGTCGCTGGAGAAGGAACTCTCTGCGCTGAAGTCGAAGCTGGCGTCCAGCCAGGGCGACGAGCTGGTTGCCAAGGCGATCGACGTCAACGGCATCAAGGTGCTGGCCGCCACGCTGAACGGCGCGGACGTGCCGGCGCTGCGCGAGACGGTGGACAAGCTGAAGGACAAGCTGCAGAGCGCCGCCATCGTGCTTGCCGCCGTTGCGGACGGCAAGGTCAGCCTGATCGCGGGCGTGACGAAGGATGCCACGGCCAAGGTGAAAGCCGGCGACCTGGTCAATTTCGTCGCGCAGCAGGTCGGCGGCAAGGGCGGCGGACGTCCCGACATGGCGCAAGCCGGCGGTACCGACCCGAGCGGCCTGCCGAAGGCGCTGGAAGGCGTCACCGAGTGGGTGCGTCAACGCGCATGACCAGCTACCGGTTCTGTCCGATGTGCGCCGCGCCTCTGATCGAGCGCGCGGACGCGGGCGAGGGCGGCAAGGTCCGCCTCGCCTGCCCGGACGGGCATTGGACGCACTGGGACAATCCGCTGCCGGTCCTCGCCGCGCTGGTCGAAGTCGAGGACCGCATCCTGCTGGCGCGCAATGCCGCCTGGCCGGAAAAAATGTTCGCGCTGGTTACCGGTTTCATGGAGCGTGGCGAGACTCCGGAGCAGGGCGTCATGCGCGAACTGAAGGAAGAAACCAATCTCGACGCCCATGAAGTCACGTTGATCGGCGTCTATGAATTCATCCGCAAGAACGAACTCATTATCGCCTATCACGTGAAGGCGTCCGGCGACATCCGCCTCTCGGAAGAACTGGTCGAATACCGGCTGGTCGCGCCGGAAAAGCTGCGCCCCTGGCGCGCCGGAACCGGTTACGCGGTGGCCGACTGGATGCGGGCGCGCGGCCTGAACGTCGAATTCATTGACCTTCCCGCCGCTTCCTGAACGCTTTCCATGCGTCACTTGCTGCGTCGCACAATGCCGCGCGCATTTGCGGTAGAATTCCAGCATCCCAGCCATTCTGTCGTCCAACAATCATGGAATTCCATAAAGACCTCGATGCACGCGGTTTGAATTGCCCATTGCCGATTCTGAAGGCCAAGAAGGCGCTGGCCGAAATGACGAGCGGCGAAATTCTGCGCGTGACTGCGACGGACCCCGGTTCGGTGCGTGATTTCCAGGCGTTCGCAAAACAGACCGGCAATGTGCTCGTCGGCCAGAGCGAGAGCAACAAGGAATTCACATTTTTCATGAAGCGCAAGTAAAGCGACGCAAGCGACGCGCAGTCCGATCGTTTGATTTGCCGCACGACGCGATGCGGCAATTTCTATACGCTCCCATGCGGAATTGTCGGCCGAACGCCCGGTTCCGCAACCCTTCCGCAAAGTAATCCTGGATCAGCTTTTTTAGATTTTTAGTGCGAATTAGTGCATACTCTCTACCAATTAATAGAACGGTCGTGCTAAATTTCCGCATGCTGTCTGGATCTCTTCTATAATCACGGTTTGGTTTACGTTAACGTCAATTGTTTCTTTACAAAGGCAAAGCTATGAAAGTTTTGGTTCCAGTCAAACGCGTGGTGGACTTCAATGTCAAGGTGCGCGTGAAGTCCGACGGCTCGGGCGTCGACACCGCCAATGTCAAGATGTCGATGAACCCGTTCGATGAAATCGCCGTCGAGGAAGCCACCCGTCTCAAGGAAGCCGGCAAAGCCACTGAAGTCGTCGCCGTGTCCTGCGGCGTGACCCAGTCCCAGGAAACCCTGCGCACTGCCATGGCGATCGGCGCCGACCGCGGCATCCTGGTCGAGACCGATGCCGAACTGCAACCGCTGGCTGTTGCCAAACTGCTCAAGGCCGTGGTCGACAAGGAACAGCCGCAACTGATCGTCCTTGGCAAGCAAGCCATTGACGACGACTGCAACCAGACCGGCCAGATGCTCGCCGCCCTGCTGGGCTGGGCGCAAGCTACCTTTGCCTCCAAGGTCGTGATCGACGGCGACAAGGCGCAAGTCACGCGCGAAGTCGACGGCGGCCTGGAAAATCTGTCTCTGACGCTGCCGGCCATCGTCACCACCGACCTGCGCCTGAACGAGCCGCGTTATGTCACGCTGCCCAATATCATGAAGGCCAAGAAGAAGCCGCTGGAAACCGTCAAGCCGGCCGACCTGGGCGTGGACGTAACCCCGCGCGTGAAGACCCTGAAAGTGGCAGAGCCGCCGAAGCGTTCCGCCGGCATCGTCGTTCCGGACGTCGCAACGCTGGTCAGCAAGCTCAAGAACGAAGCCAAAGTCATCTAAACCATTTTCAGATCAGGAATCCATCATGACAGCACTCGTCATTGCTGAACACGACAATGCTTCGTTGAAAGGAAGCACCCTCAATACCGTCACCGCTGCCATCCAGTGCGGCGGCGATGTGCATGTGCTGGTTGCCGGCGGCAGCTGCGGTGCGGCGGCCGAAGCAGCCTCCAAGATCGCCGGCGTCGCCAAGGTGCTGGTTGCCGATGCGCCGCACCTGGCCAACGGCCTGGCGGAAAACGTCGCCGAGCAGGTCATCGCGCTGGCTGGCAACTACTCGCACATCCTCGCTCCCGCCACGGCCTACGGCAAGAACATCGCCCCGCGCGTGGCTGCACGCCTGGACGTCGGCCAGATTTCCGAGATCACCAAGGTCGACAGCCCGGATACCTTCGAGCGTCCGATCTATGCCGGCAACGCCATCGCCACCGTGCAATCGTCCGACGCGGTGAAAGTGATCACCGTGCGCGGCACCGGTTTCGATGCAGCCGCGACCAACGGCAATGCCGCCGTCGAGCAAATCGCCGCCGTCGCCGATACCGGCAAGGTTGCTTTCATCTCGCGCGAACTGGCCAAGTCCGACCGCCCTGAACTGACCGCCGCCAAGGTGGTCGTCTCCGGCGGTCGCGGCATGGGTTCCGGCGAAAACTTCAAGATCCTCGAACCGCTGGCCGACAAGCTGAATGCCGCGATGGGCGCCTCGCGCGCTGCCGTCGACGCCGGCTTCGTACCGAACGACTGGCAAGTGGGCCAGACCGGCAAGATCGTTGCGCCGCAGCTGTACATCGCGGTCGGCATCTCGGGTGCGATCCAGCATCTGGCCGGCATGAAGGATTCGAAGACGATCGTGGCGATCAACAAGGATCCGGAAGCACCGATCTTCTCCGTGGCCGACTACGGCATCGTGGGCGATCTGTTCGAGATCGTGCCGCAGCTTGTTGCGGAACTCGGTTAAGCGGGAAAGAAGCAGGAAAGAAGCAGGAAAGAAGGGTGGCCAAACGCCCTCGCGAAGAACAATAATCGAAACTACCGGGCAGGATCTGCCGGGTTTGTCGCGGAGTTGACAGGAATTTTTCCGACACTCCGTAATAATGCCCGCAGTCCTGCCTTATTTTTTTGGAGTCTTACATGAGCTACGTCGCCCCGTTGAAAGACATGCTGTTCGTGCTGAACGAACTCGCAGGTCTGGCCCAAGTGAATGCATTGCCCGGCTGTGAAGATGCCAGTCCGGAAACCGTCGAAGCAGTGCTGGAAGAAAATGCCAGGTTCTGCGGCGAAGTGATTGCACCGCTCAACGTCGCGGGCGACAAGGAGCCCAGTTTCTGGCACGACGGCGACAAGGTCACTACCACCAAGGGTTTCAAGGATGCCTTCAAGGCCTTCGGCGAAGCGGGATGGCAAGGTGTGCAGCATCCGGTCGACTTCGGCGGCCAGGGCTTGCCGAAGCTCGTGGCGACTCCCTGCATCGAAATGCTCAACGCCGCGAACCTGTCGTTCGCGCTGTGCCCGCTGCTCACCGACGGCGCCATCGAAGCACTGATGACCGCCGGCAGCGACGAGCAAAAGAATATCTACCTCGCCAACCTGATCTCCGGCAAATGGACCGGCACCATGAACCTGACCGAGCCGCAGGCGGGTTCCGACCTCGCGCTGGTACGCACCCGCGCGGTGCCGCAAGGCGATGGCACCTACAAGATTTCCGGCACCAAGATTTTCATCACCTATGGCGAGCACGACATGGCGGAGAACATCGTCCACCTCGTGCTGGCGCGCACACCGGATGCACCCGAAGGCGTGAAGGGCATTTCGCTGTTCATTGTGCCGAAGTTCATGGTCAATGCGGACGGTTCGCTCGGCGCGCGTAATGACGTGCATTGCGTCTCGATCGAGCACAAGCTCGGCATCAAGGCCAGCCCGACCGCTGTGCTGCAGTTCGGCGATCATGGCGGCGCAATCGGCACGCTGGTCGGCGAGGAGAACCGCGGCCTCGAATACATGTTCATCATGATGAATGCCGCGCGCTTTGCCGTCGGCATGCAGGGCATCGGCGTCTCCGAGCGTGCTTACCAGAAGGCGGTGCAGTACGCGCGCGACCGTGTCCAGTCGCGCGACCTCGCCGGATCGAGCGGCCCGGTGGCCATCATTCATCATCCGGATGTGCGCCGCATGCTCATGTCGATGCGCGCCCATACCGAAGCGGCTCGCGCGCTGGCATACGTGACGGCGGCCGCGCATGATGTGGCGCACCACCATGCCGACGAAGCGACCCGCAAGGCCAACCAGGCGTTTTACGAATACATGGTACCGATCGTCAAGGGCTGGTCGACAGAAATGTCGATCGAGGTTGCCTCCAACGGTGTGCAGGTGCATGGCGGCATGGGCTTCATCGAGGAAACCGGCGCCGCGCAGTACTATCGCGATGCGCGCATCCTGACGATCTATGAAGGCACGACTGCCATCCAGGCCAACGACCTGGTAGGACGCAAGACGGCGCGTGACGGCGGCGCCATGGCGAAAGCCATCGTCGCGCAAGTGCGCAGGACGGAAGAGGAACTGGCTTCCGGCTCTGCCGACCTGCAAGCGATCCGCAAGCAACTCGCTGCCGGTTCGAAGGCGCTGGAAGAAGTCATCAACCATGTCGTCGGCAACATGAAGTCCGACATCAAGGGCGTATTCGCAGGCAGCGTGGCGTACCTCAAGCTCGCCGGCGTGGTGCTGGGCGGCTGGCAGATGGCGCGCGCGGCGCTGATTGCCGAAAGCAAGCTCAAGGAAGGCGAGGGCGACGCGAAGTTCTACCAGGCGAAGATCGCAACCGCACGCTTTTTCGCGGATCACATTCTGTCGCAGGCCGCCGGTTATCGTGCCTCGATCGTCGAAGGCAGTGCTGGCGTGCTGGCGCTCGCGGAAGACCAGTTCTGACGTTCTCGCCGCCGCTCGGGAAGGCAGCCGGCGGGCTGCCTTTTTTTGTTCCGGGCGCGAACTCTCAGCGCTTTTTTCGATCTGCCGTATATAAATTGATAACGTGTAGTTTCTGATCCGGAGACGATCATGAAACGGTTATTGGCAGTGGCAAGCCTGCTGGCAGGACTGAGCCTGCCGTGCTGGAGCGCGGAGCCGATCGGCAACATTACCACGGCAGACGCCATCGCGATCCAGGAAGCCGTCCAGTCGCAACTCGATGCGCTGGCGAACGACGATGCGGCCGGCGCGTTCGAGCTGGCAAGCTCGGAAAAGCGATTGCTGATCGGCAGCCCCGACAAGTTCCTGCGGCTTATCAAGGAAGAGTACAACCCCATCTATCACTACCAGCGGGCGATTTTCTCCCGGCCGGAGGTGATCGAGGGCGACGCCATCCAGGTGGTGCGTGTCACCGACACCACCAGCCATGTGTGGGTCGCGATCTTCTCGATGCAGCAGGAAGGAAACAGCAGCTGGAAAATCGATGGCTGCCAGTTGCTGGAAACGACGAGCGTTTCCATCTAGATCGATCCTGGAGGGGCGTCTGTCCGTGGAGTTCGCCGACGCACCTGCCTCGTGCTCTGGGCACCGGTCGGCGGCTAACCGTAGGCGCCGCCGGTGTACAGCAGGTCGAAGGTGCGCGCAATGGCAGCGATCACCGCGATCGCGCCGCCGCCGAAGGTGATCACCAGCACCAGGGCGAGCAGCCAGCCCGAATGCGTTTGCCGGCCGGAATCGCGATTGTGCTGCGCGTCCCATTTTTCGTCCGGGGTCAGGCCAATCACCAGCGCCTCGATGAATCCAGCGAAGACCGACAGGGGAAACAGGACGATATGCCCCCATGCCCACAAGTCTTTCTTTCCGTAAAGATAAAACCGGTGCGCACCAATTCCGCCGAAAATGGAGGCAAAAAAGGCGGCGAGCGTCTTGTTCTTGTGGGGCATTGTCATGGCTGTAGGCGCTGCAGGCTGTTGCATTCTTGTTAAAATAACCTATTGTTTGTCAAGGATTCATTCCCGGTCGAGGCGTAGTGTGCATGAGGCGGAGGCGCAAGGCAATGCCAGGCAGGCGATGCAGCTCATGCACCTCATTACCAAACTTGCAGGGGGCGGAGAAAACGGGCTATAATTCTCGGCTTTTTCCGTCTTCGAATACTTTTTGGAAGCACATTATGGTCGTTATTCGTTTATCCCGTTCCGGCGCCACCAAGCGTCCTTTCTACAATATCGTCGCCACCGACTCGCGCAACCGTCGTGACGGTCGCTTCATCGAGCGCCTGGGTTTCTACAATCCGATCGCTTCCGGCAACGACGAAGGCTTCCGCATCGCGCAGGATCGCCTGGCACACTGGCAAGGCGTTGGCGCGCAGCTGTCGCCGACCGTCGCACGCCTGGTGAAAGAGGCCGGCAAGAAAGCCGCTGCGTAATTCAGTTTGTCGATCATAGCTGCTTCGGGGATGAACGTCCCTGACGACTTGGTGCTGGTCGGGTACGTAACCGGCGCCTATGGCATCAAGGGCTGGGTAAGGATCAGGCCCTATTCGACCGACGCGGATGCGCTGTTGCACGCGAAGACATGGTGGCTGGACAAGCCGATGCTTCGCGATGTCGACATGATGCAGGCCAAGTCGCACGGCGACGACGTCGTCGCCCAGTTAATGGGGGTGGCGGACCGCGATGCGGCGGAGGCGCTCAAGGGCGCAACTGTGCAAGTGCGGCGCAGCCATTTCCCTCCGCTGTCGGACGACGAGTTTTACTGGATAGACCTGATTGGCCTGGCGGTCGAGAACCTGCAGGGCGAAAGTCTGGGAACGGTTGCCGACCTGATGGACAACGGCGCTCACCCGATATTGCGGGCAGTTGCTCCGGCCGTATCCGGAGAAGACAAGCCGACAGAGCGGCTGATCCCGTTTGTTGACGAGTTCGTCAAGACGGTCGACCAGGCTGCGAAGAAGATTACGGTGGACTGGGGGCTGGATTTTTAGCTCGGATTTTGGGGATCGGTGAACATGCAATTCGATGTTGTCACGCTCTTTCCCGACATGTTCGCCGCGATAACGCAGTCGGGCATCACGCGGCGTGCGTTTGAACAGAAGAAGTGTGCGCTGTCGCTCTGGAATCCGCGTGATTTTACGACCGACAACTATCGCACCATCGACGACCGGCCCTATGGGGGCGGCCCCGGGATGGTAATGATGGCGAAACCGCTGGAAGCGGCCATCGAGGCGGCGACGGACCGCCAGTTGCAACAGGGCTTACCGAAACCGCGTGTGGTATATCTTTCGCCGCAAGGCAGGCCGCTCACGCATGAGCGCGTGATGCAGCTGACGGCCGAGTCCGGTATGGTGCTGCTGTGCGGGCGCTATGAGGCGGTAGACCAGCGTTTGCTGGATCGTTGCGTCGACGAGGAAATCAGCCTTGGCGATTTTGTTTTGTCGGGTGGCGAGTTGCCGGCAATGGCGCTGATGGACGCGGTGATCAGGCAATTGCCCGGTGTCCTGAACGATGATGTATCGGCGGTCGAGGACAGTTTCGTGAACGGCTTGCTGGATTGTCCGCATTACACGCGACCGGAAGTTTACGAAGGCATCGCGGTGCCGCCCGTTCTGATGGGCGGTCATCACGCAGAAATTGAAAAATGGCGGCGCGAGCAATCGCTGCTGGCGACCGCTAAAAAACGGCCGGACCTGATTGTGAAGGCGCGCGAGGCAGGAATGCTGACGCGGGCCGACGAAAAGTTTTTGAGCAGTTTGTAGTTGTTGTATCGCGCGGGGTGATTCCCGTATTTGTAAAACCCCATCCTCTACCGGGCCAGAATATTGAACGCGCCGGCATGATGGTCCAAGGAGCTGAAAATGGATTTGATCCAGAAACTCGAGCAAGAAGAAATCGCCCGCCTGGGCAAAAAGATCCCTGACTTCGCACCGGGTGACACCGTCGTCGTCAGCGTCAACGTCGTTGAAGGCACCCGCAAGCGTGCACAGGCTTACGAAGGCGTCGTGATTGCACGCCGCAATCGCGGTCTGAACTCCAACTTCATCGTTCGCAAGATTTCATCCGGTGAAGGCGTGGAACGTACCTTCCAGCTGTATTCGCCGCTGATCGCTTCGATCGAAGTCAAGCGCCGTGGCGACGTGCGTCGTGCGAAGCTGTACTACCTGCGTGAGCGTTCCGGCAAGTCGGCACGTATCAAGGAAAAACTGCCGAGCCGCCGCGTTGCGGAGCAGGCAGCGGAGTAATCGACGCGTACTGAAGGAAAAAGGCACCCGCGGGTGCCTTTTTTCATTTCCGGCCGTCGTAGGCAATCCGGAATACACGTTAGAATCGGTAATCGCCTTGTTTTACCGATAGTTCCAGGGAAGATATTTTGTCCAAACTGATTTTCGATCCTGAAGCCTTACCCATCGAATCGATCGCAGGGGAGCCGCCCGTCGCGTTGGAGCGATTGACGGAGGCGTGGTTGCGAGAGCGTTTCGCCAGCCCGCCGCAGTGGAGTCCCGAGCATTTTGAAGAGCCCCTGATGCGCAGCGGCCTTGCCGAACCAACTCCGGCGTCAGTACTCATGCCGCTGGTCGCGCGTGAGCAGGGCCTGACCTTGCTGCTCACGCAACGCACCGCCCATCTGAACGACCATGCCGGCCAGGTCAGCCTGCCCGGCGGGCGGGTAGACGAGGTGGATACGTCAAGCATCGACACGGCGTTGCGCGAAACTGAAGAGGAGGTCGGCCTGCATCGTCGCCATATCGAGGTGCTTGGCACGCTTCCCGACTACTTGACCGGCACGGGCTTCCGCGTGACGCCGGTGGTGTCGCTGGTACGGCCTCCCTTCGACCTGCGTGCCGATCCGTTCGAAGTGGCGGAGATTTTCGAAGTCCCGCTGGCGTTCCTGATGAACGGCCTGAATCATCAGCGCCGCAGGATCGATCTGCCGGGCGGCATCGGCCGTCGGACCTTTTATGCCATGCCCTATGAACACTTCTTCATCTGGGGTGCGACGGCCGGGATGTTGCGGAATCTATTCCATTTCCTGCGCGCGTAGGGACGGGGATCGCGACGCCGTCTTGCCCCCGCCGCTTCGGTTTGATTACCGTGTTGCGCTGCGTTATCGTATCGGTTGTGTGATTATCAAGGCAGGCAGATGACCTTTTTTTCCATTCTTTTCGCGCTGTTACTCGAACAACTCAAGCCACTGCGCGCGGACAATCCCATGTATGCTGCGGCCAAACAATTGGCCGCGCGCATGGAGGCGACGTTCAATGCCGGTGAAGAGCGGCATGGGCGCATGGCCTGGATAGTGACCATGCTGGTCCTGATGGGGCCGACCCTCTTCGTGTACTGGTTGTGCCTGAAGGTCAGCCCGCTGGCAGCATTGGCGTGGAATGTCCTGATCGCCTACCTGACGCTCGGTTTTCGCCACTACAGCCATTATTTCTCCTCGATCCAGATTGCGCTCAATAGCGGCGACGAAACCACGGCGCGCGAGTTGCTCGGCGAATGGACCAGGCAGAACACAGCCGGGATGAGCGTTAGCGATATTTCGCGCATTGCCGTGGAAAAAGCCTTGATTGCCAGCCATCGCAATGTATTTGGCGTGTTTTTCTGGTTTGTCATGCCGATCGGGCCAGCGGGCGCCATCATGTACCGTGTCGCCGAGTACCTCGCGCGCGCGTGGAACGAACCGGAACACCTGAAGAATGAACCGTTCGGCCGGTTTTCCACCAAGGCGTTCTACTGGATCGACTGGGTGCCTGCGCGCCTGACGGCAATTGCCTTCGCCATCGTCGGCAATTTCGAGGATGCGGTCTATGCCTGGCGCAATTTCGCGCATCGCTGGCAGGACGAGGCTGTCGGAATCATCCTGTCCGCAGGGGGCGGAGCGATGGGGTTGCGCCTTGGCACGGAGCGCGAAAACGCGGCCGACATTCCTACCATCGATGCGGCAACGGTCGATACCACCAGCATTGAAGCCGAGGGCTTGCCTGGCGAAGAGGCGACGACGCGCGCGCTGCAAAGCACGGTCGGGCTCGTATGGCGTGCATTGCTGCTCTGGATGCTGCTCCTGCTCCTGCTGTCAATTGCCGTGTGGCTCGGCTGACCGATTTTGCTCCTGCGGGAACGGCATTATTCCGGCCTGTATTGGTCTAATGAATCGTCTTGCGTCATGACGCGGGCGGACGACTTGCCAACGCGGGGACCGAAATGAGCGCCACTCCTGGTGACAGACAATATCTCACAATGTGAAATATTGTGTCACAACAAGTCTTCTATAAGATATAATATGTAAGAATTCTGCAAGCTTGGCGCCGCATGATGGCGCCGGGCCTGAAGCCGGTTGATGCACCGAATTGCAACCGACTCCGGAACAGTAGCAACCGCTATAAAGGCAAGCCGCGCACATGGCCGATTCGACTAAACACAAGATTGTTGCCCGCGAATTTTTCATCCAGGGGGTGACCAGCGATGGCAGGCAGTTTCGTCCCAGCGACTGGGCCGAACGTTTGTGCGGCGTGATGTCCTGCTTCCGACCGGAGGGAACGGGCGGCCCCGGCGCCCATCTTCGCTATTCGCCCTATGTGCGTCCGACGGTGCTGGGCGGCGTGAAATCGGTAGTCGTCAACGAAGCCTTGCGCGACATCGAGCCGCTGGCTTTTCACTTTGTTCTCGATTTTGCAAAGGACAACGACTTGCAGATCGTCGACGCTTGCCTTCTGCCGGAAGAGAACGAAAAGCTCGCCTGAGCCGGGCGAGAATATCCTTTCCCGTGCCGGTGGGTGCGTTCAGACCGTCTGTTGCTGCCTGAACGCAGCGGCACGGTCATTCCACAGCCTGTATGTCGCAGCCGCCGTCATGCCGAAAACCGCGTGTGCAGCGGCGGTGATCCAATCCCTGCTCGCTTCAAACCACGGAAACAGCGCGGTGAATCCATATATGTTGATCCCAAAAAGCAAAAGGCCGAACAGGCATCCCGCGAGTACCGAACGTACCGCGTCCAGGCGCATGGTGAGCGCATTCAGCAGAGCGGCATAGGCAAGCGATAACGCAATGTGGACCAGCGCGGCAACCAGCGTGATCCGCCAATCCAGGGTGGCAGGAGGCGGTAGCACGGCGGGTCCCAATACGATGGCTGCGGCCAGGCGGGTGTCCCGCAGGAGCATGTCGAGCGGCGAGCGGGCAGCCAGCCACCACAGGACGACCTGAACGATGGTGGCCACGGTGCCGGCCGCCATGCCGGAGACTGCCACCAGCGCCAGGCGCAGTTTCGGTTGGCTTGCGGCACCCGGAGCGATGGGAAGCTCGCGATAGGCGGCCTCGATCAGGCGCGTGTCGAGGCGGCGCGCCAATGCTTCCGCCCCTTGCTGCATGAGCGCATGGTGGTTGCTGGAAAACAGGTTGCGCGCGGCTGGCGCTGCGATGTTCATCCACAGCCTGGTGGTGCGGACATGCCATTCGTAATGGACGGTGGTGATGCCGGCCTGATGGGAAAATGTCCACCGTCCCATGCCTTCCAGGTCGCCGCTGATGCTGGCTTCGAGGAGTTCCGGCGGGACAATCCGCGTGGCCTGCGCATCGAATCGGAGCCGGTACGGCAGCTTTCCCTTCCAAGTGTAGTGGCGCACGCTGCCGACGCCGTCGGCATCTCCGTCGAATCGCTGCTCCACGGCGTCCGCTCCGGGCCACCATGCCGGCCACTGCAGGGAGTCGAAAATGGCGTCGAATACCGGTTGCAGCGGCGATGCTAAGCGCCAGGTGGCAACCAGTCGATATTCGGCCATGGGGAGTAATCTCTTGGCAATATCGGCTCATCGTAATGCGGAGCCTTGCTGTCGAATTTGAGCTATGCCGAAAGCGTGGCGGAAAAGCAGCTGCCGGCGCGACCTTGATCCGGCGTAGAGCGTCGCAATGGGTTGGCGGGGCGGGAATGGCGAGTTTTATTTCTGGATAGAAATAGGTTACCCTAGCGAAGGTTATATTTCTCGGTGGAAATCATCACTTCCAAGCGTGCCTGGAGCCACGATGTTTCGCAGTCGCTTGCCATTCAATTTCTCGATAGCGTCCGTGCTTGCACTGACGATCGGGCTGATTTGCACGGCCGCCCTGTTCCTGGGCATGCGTCGCCTCGAACACGACAAGGTCGAGATCGACTTCGAACAGCACGCCAACGCACGCATCCTGGCGGTACAGCAGCAACTGGATGAGACCGTCCAGGTACTGAAAGTGATCAATCAGTTGTTTGCGACATTCGGGCCAGTCAGCCGCGAACAATTCAGGACCTACACGCAGCCGCTGCTGGAGCGCTATTCCTACATCCAGGCATTCAATTTTCACCGTTTCATCCCGGCCGGTGAGCGCAACGCGTACGAGGCGGAAATGCGCACGCGCTTCCCCGGATTCACCATCACCCAGCTCATGAACGGCAAGCCCGTCCCCGCGCAGGATCGCGATCGTTACCTGGTCGTGGACTACATCGAGCCCTTTCGCGGCAATGAAGCAGCGTTCGGTATGGACGTGTCGCCCAATGCGACGGAGATGAAAGCGGTGCAGTACGCCATCGATACCGGCAAGGCTGCGTCCACCGGCCTGCTGCGCCTGGCGCAGGGTGGCGGGGAGGTGCGCGGCTTCGTGGTCGCGATGCCGGTATATCGCCACGGCGTGCCGCTGGATGACGTCAGGGCGCGGCGCGACGCGGCAATCGGCGACACGGCCGCCGTCTTCGATGCCAAGGGCCTGATGGACAAGCTGCTGAACGCGAATGGCGTGATGAATGCCGCTGATCTCGACGTGAGCGTGTATGCGGGCAGCGGCCTTGATGAAGGTTCGCTGGTTTACCGGCGCGGCGCCGCGCCGATCGCTCGTGCGGGAACAGCGTGGAATCCGGCCTGGATATTCCGGGACAGGCCGGAGAGCATCGTGCGCGGCTTTGACGTGGCCGGACAGGCTTGGCTCATCAGCGTGTCGGCGCCGTCGGCCCTGTTCACGGAGCGTCACAACGGCTCGCTGTACGGCCTGGTCGCAGGCATCCTGATCAGCATCGTGTTCGCCGCCTATGTGCAGGCGCTCTCCCTGCGTTCGCGGCGCGTGCACCGGCTGGTCGACCAGCGCACCGCCGAGCTGCGCCTGGCGAATGCTCTCCTGACGGACGATATCGCGGCGCGCCGGCGTGCCGAGGAAGGCTTGCGCCTGCGTCAGCGCGCCATTGATGCCAGCGCCAATGCCGTCATCATCGTCAGCGCCGTGCCGCCCGGTTACCCGATCGAATACGTCAATCCGGCGTTCGAGCGCATCACCGGCTATTCGGCGGCCGACGTCGTCGGGCGCAGCGCCAGCATGCTATGGGCGGGAGGCCACGAGCAGCCGGAAATCGAGGAGATCCGCGCCGCCGCGCGCGAAAAGCGCGAACTGCATACGGTCCTGCGGAGCTACGGCAAGAACGGCGATCTGCTCTGGGTGGAAATCTATCTTGCACCGGTACGCGACGAGACCGGCGAAGTCAGCCATTACGTGGTCGCCCTGTACGACATCACGGCCACCAAGCGCTACCAGGCCGAGCTCGAATTCCAGGCCAATTGCGATACCCTGACCGGGCTGGCCAACCGCAGCCTTCTGCACGATCGCCTGCGGCAGGTGATCGCCTATGCGGAGCGTTACGGCAACCCGGCCTGGGTGCTGTTCATCAATCTCGACCGCTTCAAGTTTGTCAACGACACGCTGGGCCATCATGCGGGCGACCTGGTGCTGAAGTGCGTGGCGCAGCGCCTGCGCGACGCGGTGCGCGATACCGATTCGATCGCCCGGCTGTCGGCGGACGAGTTCGTGCTGGTGCTGCCGGAGCGCGCCGACGAAAACCTCTCGCCGGCAGTAGTCCAGCGCATCATGGACGCAGTCACCCCGCCGATCATGATCGAGGGGTACGAATTCGTGATGGGTTGCAGCGTCGGCATTGCGGTCTGCCCCACCGACGGCCTGGATCCCGACGTACTGATCAAGCACGCCGGCATTGCCATGTATCGCGCAAAGGAAGTGGGGCGCAACAACTTCCAGTTCTATACGGCGGCGATGAACGAGCGGGCGATGGAGCGCCTGCGCATCGAGGGCGATTTGCGCAATGCCCTGGAGCGCCAGGAGTTCGTGCTGCATTACCAGCCGCAGGTCGATCTCGCCACGGGGCGGGTGGTCGGGGTGGAGGCGCTGATACGCTGGCAGCATCCGGCCATGGGCATGGTGCCGCCGGTGCGTTTCATCGAGCTGGCCGAAGAGATGGGGCTGATCCTGCCGATCGGCACCTGGGTGATGCGCACCGCGTGCAGGCAGGGCGTGGAAT
>JAKACN010000401.1 GCA_021821365.1 Pseudomonadota bacterium
CTGGCGGATGCGTTCGCGCGTCACGTCGAACTGCTTGCCGACTTCTTCGAGCGTGAGGTCGTTCCCGGTATCGATGCCATAGCGCATGCGCAGCACCTTGGCTTCGCGCGGCGGCAGCGAATCGAGCACGTCCTTGATCACATTGCGCATCGACGCCAGCGCGGCCGCGTCGGCCGGCGCCATGGTCATGCTGTCTTCGATGAAGTCGCCGAGATGCGAATCGCCGTCGTCGCCCATCGGCGTGTCCATCGAAACCGGTTCCTTGGCGATCTTGAGGATCTCGCGGATTTTCTTTTCCGGCATGTCCATCTTGATCGCCAGCGTCGCGGGATCCGGCTCGGCGCCGGTTTCCATCAGGATCTGGCGGCTGATGCGGTTGATCTTGTTGATCGACTCGATCATGTGCACCGGCACGCGGATGGTGCGCGCCTGGTCGGCGATCGCGCGCGTGATGGCCTGGCGGATCCACCACGTTGCATAGGTCGAGAACTTGTAGCCGCGGCGGTATTCGAACTTGTCCACCGCCTTCAGCAGGCCGATGTTGCCTTCCTGGATCAGGTCGAGGAATTGCAGGCCGCGGTTGACATATTTCTTCGCAATCGAGATCACGAGGCGCAGGTTGGCCTCGGTCATTTCGCGCTTGGCCTGGCGCGTGCGCGACTCGCCGGTGATCATCTGCTTGTTGATCTTGCGCAGCTCGGCCAGCGGCAGGCCGACGCGTGCCTGCAAGTCGACCAGCTTCTGCTGCAGTTCATGGATCGCGGGGATGTAGCGGCGCAGCGCGGGGCCGTAGGCGTTTCCGCACTCCGCTTCCGCATCGGCCCAGCCGAGATCGGTTTCGTTGCCGGGGAAGGCGCGGATGAAATGCTCGCGCGGCATGCCGCACTTGTTGACCGCGATCGCGAGGATCTGGCGTTCGCTCGCACGCACCTCATCGACTTGCGCGCGCACGGTACCGCACAGCTTTTCCACCAGCTTGGCCGCGACGCGCATGCCGAGCAATTCGGCCGAGATCGCCTGTTGCGCCCGCGCATAGGCCTGCGAATCGTGGCCTTGCTGTTCCGCCGCGGCGCGCATGAGGTCGAACTGGGCGGCGATGACCGTGAACTTTTCCAGCGCTTTCTTCTGCAACTGATCGAGCTGCACGTCGCCCAGTCGGACCGCGGCGCCTTCCTCGGCGACGTCGTCTTCGTCCTCGAGTTCTTCGTCGAGTTCGTCCTCTTCGGCGTCCTCGGCAGCGGCGGCGAGGACGACGGTGTCGTCCGCGTCGGCGTCGACCAGCCCGTCGATGACTTCGTCGATCCTGATTTCTTCCTTGCGCACGCGCTCGACCTGTTCGAGCAGGTCGGCGATGGCTGCGGGACAGGCGGAGATGGCCTGCATCATGTCCTTGAAGCCGGCTTCGATGCGCCGTGCGATGTCGATTTCGCCCTGGCGCGTCAGCAGCGGCACGGTCGCCATTTCGCGCATGTACATGCGCACCGGGTCGGTGGAGCGGCCGTAGTCGCCGTCCATGCTGGACAGTGCAGTGACGACGGCCGCTTCGGCGTCGTCGTCGCTGGCGGCCGCCGGCACGTTTTCCGACAGCAGAAGCGTTTCCTCGTCGGGCGCCTGCTCGTACACCGCGATGCCCATGTCGGTCAGGGTGAGGATCAGGGTTTCGACCGATTCCTGCGCGGCGGAGTCGTCCGGCAGATGATCGTGGATCTCCGCGTGCGTCAGGAAGCCGCGCTCCTTGCCGATGCGGATCAGCGACGCCATCAGCTTGCGCCGCTGTTCCAGTTCCTCCGGGCTGAGTGCGGCCCCGGATGCGCGGCCCTGCTTGAGCGCGCGCGCGGCGCTCAGCTCAGCGCGCTCGACGGCATTCAGTGCCGCGATTTCTTCGTTTTCCGCACCGAAGTCGGCCGGGCGGCGACCGCGGCGAGCGGGTACTTTCTGCTCGGGCAGGACGTAGCTGCTCGTGTCGGGCGCCGGAGACGGCACCGGCTCCGCAGCCTTGGCAGACGGCGCGGCGCGCACCACGCGCGCCTTGGGTGCCAGCCTGGTTTCCACCGTGGGCGGCATGGCGGCAGCGGGCGCCGCAGCCGGGGCGGCCGGGACGACGGCCGGAATTTCCGTGCCGGCGACGTCGGGTTGTTCCGGCGCAGTGACGGCAGGTTTGATCGCGAGCTTCGATGCGCTCTTGCGCACCACGACAGGTTCTCTCTGGGTTTGGGCGGCGGGTTCGGACGCGATGGGTTCGGCGTGCGCGGGGCTGGCATCGCGCTCCGCATGGCCGATGGTGCCTGGCGCCAGGCGGCGCGGCTTGGTCACTACCACCACCTTGGCCGCTTCCTGCAGCGGATCGGGGGATTGGCTCAGGGTACGAACGGCCGGTGCGGTGCCGGCGGGCCGAGGCGCCTTGATGGTTAATGTCAGAGTTTTAGTCGGTTTTGTCATTACGTAAATTTCGATTACAGGGCCTGGCGCGTTTAGACGTGGCACAGGCCGTGAGGTTGCATCGCTTTTGCCGCAGACTGGCTCCGCATGGGCGAGTCGATACCCGCCGCGAAATCTCGCGCGCGCATGGCAGAATTCTTTGGAATGTCAATCTTGGTCAATTCGAACTACTGTCAGTTGCCGCCGCATGGAGATGAAGTCTTTGCTTCGGAATTTCCGGGGCAGCGAATGGAGCAGGGCGCCGTATTATAGGGGCGTTTGAAAAAAATATCATGCGGATAGAGCAACAAGGGCGCGCGTTGTGGACAAGCGGACACGCCGGAAGGGGGCGGGCGGCAGGATGCTGCTGAAATAATGGGCACCGCATCACCCAAGCTGACGATAAGCAATTATCATACGGGCTGCACAAGATTTCCGCCTTATCCTGGCGGGAATAAAGCCAGGAAAGCAACATGGGCTCGGCCCGG
>JAKACN010000125.1 GCA_021821365.1 Pseudomonadota bacterium
GATGCGTCAGCACCACATCCGCATCCTGGCCGGCGACAAGGTGTCCGTCGAGCTGTCTCCTTATGACTTGAGCAAGGGCCGCATTACCTTCCGCCACCTTGAGCAGCGCGGACCGGTTCGGACCGGATACCAGCGGCGCCGTTGATGCCTGCCTGATCGAAACACGGGCATGCACACCGTCGTGCCCTCTAATAGCCGATACCCGACACATGCTGCTTGATGATGGATGCACTGCGGAACAAGGCCTCCTTTTCCTGCTCATCGAGCGGCGGCTGCAGTTGCATCCGGATGCCGTCCCGGCCAATGACTACCGGCAGCGATAACGCCACATCGGCGATGCCTTCTACTTCCGCCGTCATCGTGCACGCCGTGACGACCGCGCGTTCGTCGAACAGGATGCAACGCGCAATGCGCGCAAGCGCCGCGCCGATGCCGAAATAGGTCGCACCTTTGCCCGCGATGATGCGATAGGCGGCTCGCCGAACGTCATCATCGATCCTTGCCATCACATCGGTCGTCAGCGGCCGCCCGCGCCGTGCGGCGAAATCGGCAAGCGGCATGCCGGCAACGGTGGCATCGGACCAGACAAGGACTTCCGAGTCGCCATGCTCGCCGAGCACGTACGCATGCACCGAGTCGGGCGAGATGCCGCAAAATTCGCCGAGCAGCGAGCGGAAACGCGCAGTGTCGAGGATCGTGCCCGATCCCAGCACGCGCGTCGACGGCAAGCCGGAAAGACGTGTTGCCACCTGCGTCATGACGTCCAGCGGATTGGTGGCGACCAGCAATATCGGGTTGGACACATGGCGCATGACTTGCGGCACGATCGCCTTGAATACGGCCGCATTGCGCGCGAGAAGTTGCATGCGCGATTCGCCCGGCAGTTGTCCCGCGCCGGCGGCGAGGATGACAATCTCGCAACCGGATAGCACAGCATAGTCTCCGGCGTACACGCGCACCGGACGCGCGAATGGCGTGGCATGCAGGATGTCGGTCGCGTGCGCGGCCGCAAGCGCAGGGTTGTTGTCCACCAGGACCAGTTCACTCACCATGCCATGCAGCACCAGGGCATAGGCTGCGGTGCTGCCGACATGCCCGGTTCCAACGATGCCAACCTTCATGACGCCTCCCGCAATCCGAAGCTTGAGAACAGCTTGGACGGCGTGAACGGTCGCCTGTTCTCCGTTGCATGCAATCTATTCGTGCCGCAGCGCCTCGATCGGATCCAGCCTTGCGGCGCGACGCGCGGGAAAGTATCCAAAGATCACGCCGATGATGGCGGAAAACAAAAACGACAGCGCATTGACCTGCGGGTTGAACAGGTACGGCACCTGCATTGCCCGCGCCAGGCCGATGGAAGCGGCGGTCGCCAGGATGACGCCGATGATGCCGCCCAGGCAGGCCAGTACTACGGCCTCGATCAGGAATTGCAGAAGGACTTCGCGTTCGAGCGCGCCTATCGCGAGGCGGATGCCGATCTCGCGCGTGCGCTCCGTGACCGACACCAGCATGATGTTCATGATGCCGATGCCGCCCACCATCAGGCTGACCGCCGCAACCGCGCCCAGCAGGGCGGTGATGACCTTCGTCGTGCCGGTCAGCGTCTCGGCGATCTGCCTCGTATCCATCACGTTGAAATTGTCGTCTTCATTGGCCGAGATCTTGCGCCGCTCGCGCATCAGCAGCGTGATGTTCTGCTTGACCCTCTCGGTCGACACGCCGTCCATTACCGATACCTGCAGCATGCGCACGTCCTGCGTGCCGGTCAGGCGCCGCTGCACGGTGCGCAGCGGCATGACGACGATATCGTCCTGATCGGAACCCATGGTCGATTGCCCTTTCGGTGCAAGCAGCCCGATCACCTCGCATGCGAACTGCTTGATGCGGATGTCCTCGCCCACGGGACTCTGCCGGCCGAACAGTTCCCGGCGCACCGTTTCTCCAATCACGCAGACCGCCTTGCCGGCATGCTCTTCCGGCGGCGTAAAGATGCGCCCGCTCGCAATCCGCCAGCGGCCGATCTCGAAGTAGGAAGCAGTGGTGCCGGTGACCGAGGTGGCCCAGTTGCGCGACAGGCGAACGACGGTGGTGCCCCTGGTAGCCACCGGCGCAACGCCTTTCAGGCCGCTGATCTGCTGGGCAATGGCGTCGGCATCGGCGACCTTGAAGAGGGGGGCGCCGCCGGAGAATGGGCCGAGCCGCTGCCCGGGAAGAACCATCATGAGGTTGCTGCCCATTGCCGCAATCTGGTCCTGCACGGAACGCGTCGCGCCATTGCCGAGCGTGACCATCGTAATGACTGCCGATACGCCGATCACGATGCCGAGGATGGTCAGGAAGGAGCGCATCAGGTTGCGTCGGATTTCTCGCAGCGCAAGCAACAGAGTGTTCAGCAGCATCAGGCATGCTCCTCATTGCGCTGGTCCATGGACACCTTGCCGTCGACGAAACGGATGACGCGCCCCGCATAGCGCGCCATGTCCGGCTCGTGCGTGACCATGAGGACGGTGATCCCCTTGTCGCGGTTCAATGTGGTGAGCAGGTCCATGATCTCGCGGCTCGTCGCGGTATCCAGGTTGCCCGTCGGTTCGTCCGCCAGCAGGACGATCGGATTGGTCACGATCGCGCGCGCAATCGCCACGCGCTGCTGCTGTCCGCCCGACAGTTGCGAAGGCACGTGTTTTTCCCATCCCTTCAAGCCAACGGCGGCGAGGGCGGCCTGCGCCGCCGTATGGCGCTCCACTGCCGGCATGCCGCGATACAGCAAGGGCAGTTCGACATTTTCTTGCGCCGAGGTGCGGCCAAGCAGGTTGAAGCCCTGGAAGACGAAGCCGAGGAAATGCCGGCGCAGCAAGGCGCGCTGCTTGCGCGTCAGGCGCTCGACGTGGGTGCCGGAAAAAAGGTAGGAACCCGAGCTCACCGTATCCAGGCAGCCCAGGATATTCATGGCTGTGGATTTGCCGGAGCCGCTTGGCCCCATGATCGCGACGAACTCGCCCTCGTCGATGGAGAAATCGATGCCGCGCAGCGCCTGGAACGCCGCCGTCCCGGTGCCGAAGGTCTTGGTGACCCCCATCAATCGGATCAGCGGCTCGGTTGATCCGGCCGATTCCAGGTGTTCGGTCATTTCGCGGCACTCACGCTTTCGGTGATCACCGCCATCCCTGGCTGCAAGCCCCCGGAGGTGACTTCGGTCACCCGTCCATCGCTGGCGCCGAGCGTGACGGGAAATGCGACAGGCTGCCCGTCGCGCAGGACCCATACCTGCTGGGTGCCGCCTTTGCCAGGCGTGATGGTTGCCCGCTTCGGCACGTTGCTGCGAGGCGGGCGCGGCATGATGCTGCCGACCAGGCCGCCGCCGGAGCCCGAGGGCTTGGCGGATGCCGGAGAGAACCTGAGCGCGGCATTGGGTACCAGCAAGGCATTTTCGCGCGATGCGGTGACAATCGAGGCGGTGGCCGTCATGCCGGGGCGCAGGCTCAAATCGTCATTGTTGACTTCCAGCACCGTCAAATAGGAGACGACTCCTTCCTTGGTTTGCGAGCCATAAGCAGTGCGCGTAATGCGCGACGGATAATCGCGATTCGGATAGGCATCGACCTTGAATGTCGCCTGCAGGCCATCCTGCACCTGCCCGACGTCGGCTTCGTCCACATCGACCTCCAGCTTCATCTGCTTGAGGTTTTCGGCGAGCGTGAACAGCACCGGCGCCTGCAGGGAAGCCGCGACCGTCTGCCCCGGCTCGACCTTGCGCGCCAGGACAACGCCATCGATCGGCGAGCGGATCGTAGCCTTGCCGAGATTGGTCTGGTCCGACTTCAAGGTCGCGCGCGCCTGCCCGACCGACGCACGCGCGCTGGCTTCAGTGGCCGTGGCGCGTTTCAAGGCTGCCTCGGCGGTTTGCATTTCCGCCTTCGACGGCACCTTGCCGCCGGACAGCTCCGCGACATGCCGCAGACGCGCCAGGCTGGCTTGCGCTTCCTCGACGGTGGCCTGCATCTGCGCCACCTGCGCTTCGGCCGCGACCAGCGCCGCGCTCGATTTGGTGACCTGGTCCTGCAGCTTGGACGTGTCGAGGCGTGCCAGTTCCTGCCCTTTCTTCACATGGTCATTGTCGTCCACCAGTACGCGTTCGATGGTGCCCGACAGCTCGCTGCCGACCTCGACCTGGTTGGTCGGCTGCAGCGTTCCCGTGGCGGACACCGTCACGACCAGATTGCCGCGCGCCACTTCCTCGGTCAGGTAATTCACCTGCGGCGCGGCGTTGCTCCAGCGGAAAGCGGCGTAAGCGAGCGCGGCAAGGGCGATGAGCAGCAGGCCGCCGCCCATCCAGCGCAGGCGGCCGGAAAACCCGGTCTTGCCGGTCTCGAGGATGGCCGCAATGTCCTGGTGTCGTGGTACGCGAGGATCGTTCATGAGGATGTGTGCAATTCATTGTTGGGAAGTTGCGCCGGGAGCCCAGCCGCCGCCCAGGGACTTGTACAGCCTGACCACGGACGAGGCGCCGTCGGCCTGCGCGACGGCCAGCGCGTCCTCCAGCGCCAGGACGGTTCGTCCGGTATCGAGCACGGTCTGGAAATCGATCAGACCGCTGGCATAGCGCTGGCGGGCGAGCAGGGCCGCATTGCGCGCGGCATTCACCGCGGCGAGCAATGCCGTCTGCCGCTCCTTGCTGCGCGCAAACGCGGCCAGGCTGTTTTCCACCTCTTCCAGCGCGTTCAATACCGTCGATTCGTAGGCGATCTGCGCCTGCTCGCGCACGGCGTCCTGCGCGACTACCTGCTGTTCGCGCTTGCCTGCGTCGAAAATGGTGGATGCGACCGAGGCCACGAAGGAGCGCGTCACCGTGCCGTCGGCCAAGGTATTGAGCGTCAGCGATTCAAGGCCGATCGAGCCGGACAGGCTGAAGCCGGGATAGCGGGCCGCCCGCGCCTGGCCGATGCGTGCGGTCTCGGCCGCAACTCTGCGCTCGGCCGCGCGTATGTCCGGCCGATTGCGCAGTGCGTCGGCCGGAATGCCGACGGCCATCTGCTCGGGCATCGCCGGAATGGAAGCGGTCCCGGCCAGGCGTGCGTTGACGCTGCCCGGCGCCTCGCCCATCAGGATGGCGAGACGGTTCTGCGCTTCGGCCAGCGATCGCTCCAGCGCCGGAACCTGGGCGCGCGTCTGTGCGAGATTCGCCCTGGCCTGTTCCACATCCAGCGACGCCACCAGCCCTGCCTGCGCGCGCCAGTCGGTCAGCTGCCAGGTCTCATTCTGGCTTTCCAGGTTGTTGCGCGCGATGCCGATGCGGACCTGCAGCGCGCGTGCTTCCACATAGTTCAGCGCGGCTTCGGCGGCCAGCGATACGCGGGTGGCGTCGAGGCTGGCAGCGCTGGCTTCCATGTCGGCCTGCGCGGCTTCCACGCCGCGCCGTGCGCCGCCGAACACATCGGGTTCCCAGGCCGCGTCGAAGCCTGCGGCATAGAATTCCTTGCCCGTTCCGCTGGCTGGCGTCCTGCGGCTGCCCGAGGCGGATACGTCGACCGTCGGTGCCAGCGCGGCGCCGGCGATCGCGCGCCGCGCGCGCGCCTGCCGCAATGCCGCTTGCGCGCTGCGCACATCGGGGTTGGCGGCAATGGATTGTTCGACCAGCTGCGACAGGACGGGGTCGTCGAACCGGCGCCACCATTGTGTGACCGACGCCGGCGCGACGGCATCCGCGGCAAGGCCGCCGGCCATTCCCGCATGCCACGCAGCCGGCGCTGTCGTCGCCGGCGCATGGTAGTCCGGCCCGACCGCTGCGCATCCGGCAAGCGTCGTTGCCAGCAACAAGGGCGAGAGCAGCTTCGGGCTCATGGCATGGATTCCACCCTTCACGTTGTCGATCCTGCGGTTCGTTCACGGCGTGAACCGTGCAGCAATGAACGAATTGCCTCATTGGAAACAGATTACTGGCGGCTACCGGGTCTTCCCATGAACCAGATCAAACAATCAGGACTCGCTGTACGCCTTACTCGTTTCCGTGACTGCAGGAGGAATGGTAGCCGCCTCATGGATCGGCGTTTTGTCCGATCCATATCGAAGTGTGTCCTGCGCCGCTGAAGGAACGATGCAAGAAAAGGCAACCACCATCCGCAAACGAAAAAAACCGACCTGACGCAAACTTTTCCGGCTGGAACTACACTCAATTGCATGGTCAGGCACCAATTTTTCCCTGAAAGGAACACGCCCATGATGCGCAAGATCGGTTCTTCCGATATCGAAGTCGCGCCGCTGGCATTCGGCGGCAATGTGTTCGGCTGGACAGCGGACGAAGCGACGTCTTTTTCCATGCTGGATCATTTTGTCGCTTCGGGCATGAACCTGATCGATACTGCCGACATGTATGCACGCTGGGTGCCCGGCAATACGGGCGGCGAATCGGAGACGATTATCGGCAAATGGCTCAAGCGCAGCGGCAAGCGCGATCGCGTCGTCATCGCCACCAAGGTCGGCATGGAAATGGGGCCGTCGAAGAAGGGCTTGCGCAAGGAATACATCCTGCAGGCGGTGGAAGATTCGCTGCGGCGCTTGCAAACGGACTACATCGATCTCTACCAGTCGCACATCGACGACGCGGACACGCCGCTGGAGGAAACCCTGGAGGCCTACGCCGGACTCGTCCGGCAAGGCAAGGTGCGGATCATCGGCGCATCGAACTACCGCGCGGCGCGGCTGGAACAGGCGCTTGAAATCGGGCGCCGGCATGGCTTCCCGTTGTACCAATGCCTGCAGCCGCACTACAACCTGGTCGATCGCGGCGACTTCGAAAGCACGCTGGAGTCGGTTTGCCTGAAGCACGGCATCGGCGTGATTCCCTACTACAGCCTCGCCAGCGGCTTCCTCACCGGCAAGTATCGCTCGCAGGACGATGTCGGCAAGAGCGAACGCGGCGCGGGGGTGAGGGCCTACTACATGAACGAACGCGGCATGCGCATTCTCGCCGCGCTGGACGACGTGGTGAGGCAGGCGGGGGCGACGCCGGCACAGGTTGCACTGGCCTGGCTGATGGCGCGGCCGGCCATTACCGCGCCGATCGCGAGCGCGACGAACGTTCGGCAACTCGACGAGCTGATCGGCGCCACGCGCCTGAAGCTCGATCAATCCGCGCTCGATCGCCTGACGCACGCCTCTGCATGACGCCGCCCGGAACCCGGCAGTAGGCGCGCAGTCGTACCGGAACAGAGAGATTCTGGTGGAGGGCGACAACATGCAAAGCGTCAATCCGCATTCCGGACAAGTCATCCGCACCTATGCGCCGCAAGACGATGCCGAGATCGACCGCCTGCTCGGCGCGGCGGAATCCGCGTTCCATGACTGGAGGAAGAGTTCCTTCGCGGACCGCGCGCAACTGATGAAGGCCGCCGGCGGCGTATTGCGCAACCGCAAGCAGCAGTTTGCGGAACTCATGGCCGATGAAATGGGCAAGGTGCTGCGCGACGGTGTGGCCGAGATCGAAAAATGCGCTGACTGCTGCGATTTCTATGCCGAGAACGCGCAACGCTTCCTGGCAAACCACGCGGTGCTGACCGACGCGGAAGAAAGCTATATCGCCTTCGATCCGCTGGGTCCGGTGCTCGCGATCATGCCCTGGAACTTCCCGTTCTGGCAGGTGTTTCGCTTTGCCGCACCCGCACTGATGGCCGGCAATGTCGGCTTGCTCAAGCATGCATCCAATGTCTCCGGCTGCGCGCTGGCGATCGAGGAAGTTTTCCGGGACGCCGGCTTTCCGCCGCAGGCATTCACCGCGCTGCTGGTCGAGAGCGTGCGGGTCGAACAGCTGATCCGGCATCCTGCCGTCAAGGCCGTCACGCTGACCGGCAGTGCGGCCGCCGGCCGGTCCGTGGCCCGAGCCGCCGGAGCCGAATTGAAAAAGACCGTGCTGGAGCTGGGTGGAAGCGATGCTTACCTGGTCTTCGACGATGCCGCTCTCGATGCTGCGGTCGACATCTGCGTCAAGAGCCGGCTGATCAACGCCGGCCAAAGCTGCATCGCGGCGAAGCGCTTCATCGTGCACAAGTCCGTGCGCGCGCAATTCGAGCGGATGTACGTGGAACGTTTCCAGAAGATCCGCTGTGGCAATCCGCGCGACGACAGTTCGGATATCGGACCGCTGGCGCGCGCCGATCTGCGCGAGCAAGTGCATCGCCAGGTGGAAGAGAGCGTGCGCCAGGGCGCGAAGCTGCTGACCGGCGGGCAGGTGCCGCCGGGTGAGGGGGGCTGCTATCCGCCGACGGTGTTGACCGACGTGCGGCCGGGCATGGTCGCCTTCGAGGAAGAAGTCTTCGGCCCGGTGGCGGCCATCATCGAAGCGAGGGATGAGGACCATGCGATCGCGCTGGCGAACCAGTCGCCGTTCGGATTGGGCGCGGCGCTGTTCACGCAGGACAAGGCGAGGGCGGATCGCGTCGCGCGCCGCATTGATGCCGGCAATGTGTTCGTCAACGCCTTCGTTAAATCCGATGCGCGTCTGCCCTTTGGCGGCGTGAAGCAATCCGGGTACGGGCGCGAACTCTCCTGGTTCGGCATCCAGGAATTCGTCAACGTGAAGACCATTTACCACGCCAGGGTGGAAGAGGCTGCGGCATCGCAGGCGCCGGGTGGCCGGCTCGAATAGGCACTCATTCAGGCAGAGGCGCGCCTGCGCGGCCTGACCTTCTTCATCGATGCGATGATTGCGGCCAGGATGTGAACTGCCGCCTCCATCTGTTCATTGCTGAACCCGCCCAGACCCAGCACCAGGCCTGAACGGCCATTGCCGGCCGAATACATCGGCGACACGGCGCGGACCGCCACGCCTGCTTCCAATGCGCGTGACGCAAGCAGCGTATCGTCCATGCCGTGCGCCAGCCACAGCACCATGTGCATGCCTTGATCACTTGGCTGCAGCCAGGCGAGGTCTGCGGGAATCCAGCGTTTGAGCATGGTGATCAACTGCGTTCTCCGGTCTGCGTACACACTGCGGATGCGCCGGATGTGCCGATCGAGATGCCCTTCCTTCATGAACGCGGCAAGAACGTGCTGGTCGGCGCTGGGCGAATGCCTGTCCATGAGCAGGCGCGCGCCGCAGAAGGCTTGCACCAAGACCTCGGGAACGATGGCGTAGCCAAGGCGCAGCGATGGAAAAAGAATCTTGCTGAACGTGCCGAGATACACGACGCGATCCGGCGCAAGCCCTTGCAGCGAAGGAAACGGATGGCCCGCAAATCGCAGTTCGCTGTCGTAGTCGTCTTCCACGATCCACGCGCCGTTCTTGCGCGCCCAATCCAGCAGCGCGTTCCTGCGCGCCGTGCTCATCGGCATTCCCAGCGGGTATTGATGAGACGGCGTCACGAATGCGGCGCGTGCGTTCGCTGCCATGGCAATTCCCGCGTCGACATCGATGCCGGCATCGTCCACCGGCACACGCACCATGCGGTCCTGGCGGCCCATGCCTTCCAGAATGCCCGTGATGCCGCGATAGGCCGGATCCTCGACCCAGGCGATGTCCGTGGCGCCAAGCAGGACCTGGCAGGCGACATGCAGACCTTGCTGGGTTCCCGACATGATGACGACCTGGTCGGCGCTGCATTGCACCGAGCGCGACCGGCGCACGTAGTCGGCCACGGCTTCTCGGAGCGCCTTGACGCCTTGTGGATCGCCGTAGCCGGACGGCGCGCCCGAGCCCCGCGCGCGAAGGCGATTGCCGAGGCGTCTCCACGTCTCATCGGGCGCGGCCGGTCCGGCCGGAACCGAAACGGCAAACGGTACCTGCGGAAGCGGCTTGAATTGCGCCGCGATCCTGGCGAAGGCAGGCGCAGGCTCCGGCATGGCAATGGGCGGCGCTTTCGCCGGCCGCTTTCGCGCGCCGCTGCCCATGCTCATGTCCATGACGCGCTGACTTGCCAGCGCCGATGCGACGCGCGTGCCCGCGCGCGGCCGGGATTCCAGGAATCCTTCCGCGCTCAGTTGTTCGTAGGCTTCCGTGACTGTCCCGCGCGCGATGCCGAGCGAATCGGCCAGCAGGCGGGACGACGGCAGCAGGTCGCCCGGCTTCAGGTTCCCGGCGCGGATGGCATCGCGCAGCGCCTGCGCCAACTGGCGTCCCAGCTGCCCGCTCGAACGGTCCAGTTCGCCAATGGGCGGCAATTCCACGGCGTGAGGGCGTCTCGGCATGGGATTCTGGCTTGCTGAAATGTGTCAATTGTGGACCTGGATGGTAATCCAGGATTCGGCGAAAATCCACCTCGAACACCGGTACATCGCCGTGCCGGCAAGCGCCTGAAGTCTCGCGAACCGGCCGCGGCCGCATGCGGTGCTTCATCCCAGGACCAGGAGAACCGACATGTACGTACCCGCCCATTTCGACGAGCCCCGCACGGAAGTGCTGCACGACCTCATCAGGACGCATCCGTTCGGGATGCTGGTCACGCATGGTGCGAGCGGGCTGGACGCTAACCATATCCCGTTCGAGCTCGATGCGCGGCAGGGTGCAATGGGTGTGCTGAATGCCCACGTGGCGCGCGCCAACCCGGTGTGGCAGGACGTGTCCTCCGGCGACGAAGTGCTGGTGGTTTTCCGTGCCGCCGATGCCTATGTTTCGCCCAACTGGTATCCGTCCAAGCATGAGTTCCACAAGCAGGTGCCGACCTGGAACTACATCGTGGCGCATGCCTATGGACGTATCGCCATCCGGGACGACGAACGTTTCGTGCGCGGCGTGGTGGCGCGTCTGACCCGGGTCCATGAAGCGTCCCAGCCGGCGCCATGGAAGATGACGGACAGCCCCACGGACTATATCGACACGCTGCTCAAGGCCATCGTGGGCCTCGAGATCGAAATCACGCGCCTGGTCGGCAAGTCGAAACTGAGCCAGAACAAGGACGCCCGTGACTTGCGCGGCGCCGGCGATGCGCTCAAGGCGCGCGGCGATCATGCAATCGGCGACGCGATGCTGGCCTGCGCCGACGCCAGGGTGAAATAGGTTTCTGCCTGTTTGCCATTCCACACTGCGGGCCACTAGAGCCGTCAATATCATGTCATTCACAACTTTCCTGCTCGCCGCCATCGTCCTTGCCATCACGCCTGGCCCAGGCATTGCTTACGTTGTTGCACGCACCGTCGGCGGCGGGCGCTCGGAGGGCCTGGCCTCGTGCTTCGGCACCGGCATCGGTGGCATGTTTCACGTCCTTGCGGCGGCGCTCGGCCTGTCGCTGATCGTTGCCCGGTCCGCCGTGGCCTTCACCGTGGTCAAATACCTCGGCGCCGCCTACCTGGCGTACCTCGGCATTCGCCTGCTCCTGAGCAAGGATCAGGTGTTCGCGGCAGAAGCAGTTGTTTCGCAGGGTGCGCGTCGCGCACTGTGCGAAGGAATTGTCGTCGAGGCGCTGAACGTCAAGACCGCGCTTTTCTTCCTGGCGTTCCTGCCCCAATTCGTTTCTTCCGGTGAACCCCTGGTGCCGCAGCTGGTCCTGCTCGGCAGCATCTGCGTCGCGCTCAATACGCTCGTGGACGTCATCGCTGCTTTCGCCGCCGACCACTTGCTCAAGTCGAGCGCCGGTCGTGGCGCTCGCGCTCGCCTGCTTACCCGGGTGTCGGGCGTCACGATGCTGGGCCTGGGCGCCTATCTCGCGCTGGCACGACGTACGGCGTGATCCATCGCTGCACCCGAACTGCGATGGCGAACGGGTGAAAATGCTTCTTTTCGACCGCCAGTACGACCGGGCGGCAAGGTATCGTGGCCGGTCGCAATCTTGCGCTTTCCTCCCGGCGGACGCATAACGAATCCCGGTCCTTGAGGTCGTGGAATCGATGTCGATGCAAGCGAACCCCAGCACAGGTCACAGGACAGCCCGTAACAATGCGTTACCTCCCGGAACTTCTTTCCATTGACAATCATCAATGTTTAGCTAATTACGCATGTTAGATTGGCTCGCTCCGCGTTCCTGAGGCATCAACTGTTGCGTGTCGCACCAGCCCGCGCTCAGGAACGCGGGCGTCATTGAGCGCGGCACTGCCAGGCCCAATGCCGAGGCCGCTTCCATCGAGGAAGGCGTTCCCGCCCTGTCCGTTCATAGGCGCCGCACGCTGCGGTGCCGCAATATGCCTGCGGCCCGGCACGAGCGATGGATGAACCGATCGCAGGAGCGCCGCTTCCCTATGACGCCGACGGGAACCGCTGGAAATGAATGTCGATGGCCGCCTGAATGCGTTGGCCATGCGAACCGTGCAGTGCAAGTTGCATCATAGTGAACATTGTTTATGCCAAGTTTCCTCGCGAGCTGCATGCAGAAATCCGCCGGACTGCCGTTGTGGCGTCATATGGGCTCATTCAAGGGACGCCTGACTGCGCTCTCCTGCGGATTGTCGGTGACCGTGATCTGGGCGCTGGTGTCGTTTGCCACGACCATGCAGCGCCAGGAGTTCAGCGCCGTCCTGTTCGACCAGCAGCAGGCTTCCGCGAGGTATGTCGCCGCCGACCTGGACAACAAACTCTCGCATCGCATGAATCTGCTCGCGCTCGCTGCGGCGCGATTCCCCGGCGAGCTGTCGCCCCAGCGTGTCGAAGCTTACCTCAAGGGCGAAGCAATCCTGCATCACGCCTTTACTGCCGGCGTGACCGTCATCGGGCTGGACGGGGTCGCCATTGGCGGCGTGCCTTCGGCGTCCGGCCGCAGCGACGCCTATTTTGGGGATCGAGATTACTTCAGGAAGGTGGTCGATACGGAAAGGCCATATATCGACAGGCCTGTCCTGGACGCGGCGTCGGGACGATACATTCTGCCGGTGTCGGTCCCGGTCTTCGACCAGATGGGCAAGGTGCGCGCCGTCATGACCGGCGCCACGGATCTGGCTTCGCCCACTTTCCTTGGACCTTTCATTGATCCGTCATCGGCCGGGAAGGGCGTGCTGCAAGTGATTTCCCCGCACGACGGCATCATCGTCGCATCCAACGATGCCGCACGCGTTCTCGCGCCCTTGCCGGCACGCGGCGCCAATCCGCTGTTGGACCGGTTTGTCGATGGCTTCGAAGGGTCCGGCATTGCCGCCGGGCCGGATGGCGGCCTGACGCTGTATTCGGTCAGCCTCGTTTCGTCAGCAAACTGGCTGGTGCTCGCGTCGCTCCCCGCGGAGATTGCTTTTCGGCCGATCACCACCATGCGCGACTATCTGGTCGCCCTGGCCGCGACGCTGACGCTGCTCGTGATATTGCTGGCTTACTGGCTGACGCGGCGCATTCTCGTGCCGCTCGATCTCACCGGAAAGGCGATGCGGCAGATGACGCAGGGTGAGGCCCCGCTGGCCCCGCTGGCCGTCACCAGCAAGGACGAGATCGGCGGCATGGTCGAGAACGTCAATGCGCTGATCGAGGGACGCCGCCGCAGCGAAAGCGCGCTTGCCGAGAGCGAGGAGCGCCTGCGCGCACTTGGCGACAATGCCACCGAGGCAATTCTCGTGCATGCGCAGGGATGCGTTGTCTATGTCAATCCGGCCGCGTTGCGACTATACGGAGCCGGCACGAGAGAGCAGCTGCTGGGACGGGCCATCAGTGACCTGGTGCATCCCGATTCCCGCGATATCGCGGACGCGGGCATCCGTTCCGCCGGCCTCCAAACGGAAAGCGGCCCTCCGGTGGAGCTCAAGCTGCTCCGGCTCGATGGCTCGGTGCTGCATGCCGAGGTGTGCACCGTGCCGTACACCTACGGCAACGACAGCGACAGCGCATCACTGGTGTTCGTGCGAGACATCACCGGACGCAAGCGGGCGGAGCAGGCCCTGCGCCACAGCGAGGAACGCTTTCAGCGACTGGTCGCACTTTCCTCCGAATGGTACTGGGAGACGGACGAGCACTATCGGCTGGCGCGGGTATCGGGTTGGGGCACCAACGTCAAAAGGGACATCGTCGACGCCATTCTCGGGCATACCCCCGAAAAAATGGGAATTACGGGCGACGAGGCGATGTGGCGTGCGCGCTATGCGGTGATGCGGGCACGCCTTCCATTCAGGGATCTCGAATATGCCTGGCGGACGCCGAACGGAAAAATCGTCTGGCACAGCATCAGCGGCGAACCCATGTTCGATGAGGGCGGGAGGTTCAAGGGCTATCGCGGCACCGGAAGGGACATCACCGAGAAGAAGCGCGCCGAGCACGCGCTGCGCCAGTCGAAAGCAAAGATCCGCGAGCTGGTCGACCATCAGGTGCAGATCAAGGAAGAGGAGCGCAAGCGCATTGCGCGCGATATCCATGACGAACTTGGGCAAACGCTGCTGGTTCTGCGGATCGATGCCTCGATGCTGGCGGAACGCACAGCCTCGTCGTATTCGGAACTGCACATCACGATGAAGATGATGCTTGAGCACATCGATGCCGCGATCAAGAGCGTCAAGGCCATCATCAATGATTTGCGGCCCTCCGTGATCGACCTCGGGTTGATGGCTTCGATCGAGTGGCAGGTGAAGGAATTCCAGCGCACCAGCAAGGTGGCCTGCGACCTGGAGGTGGATGACCTGGATTTCGACCGCTACCTGGACGAGAAACGCCGCGTGGACCTGTTCCGCGTCCTGCAGGAGTC
>JAKACN010000126.1 GCA_021821365.1 Pseudomonadota bacterium
CCGAGATCGATCCGCCGAAGCGATGCACGCTATCGTGGACCACGCGATTGATTTCCGCCTGGTGGACAATGAACGCGTCCGGCGAGCCATGTTCCGGAGGCGACACGTTGTAATGCAGGTTGCCGTCGCCGAGATGGCCGAAGGTCACCATGCGGCAGCCAGGAAAATTCTTCCCCAGCTCGATGTCGGTGGCGCGGATGAAATCGCCAATGCGCGATATGGGCACGGAGATATCGTGCTTGATGTTCTTGCCTTCATCCGCCTGTGCCAGCGGGATGTGCTCGCGCAGGCTCCACAAGGCCTTCGACTGGGCAATCGATGCGGCGACGGCTGCATCCTGAATGACCGCCTGTTCAAGCGCATCCGTGATCAGGTTTTCGAGCATGGCATTCGCATGCTCTTCCGACTCGTTGTCGGAGAGTTCGAGCAGCACATATTGCGGGTAATGCTGCGGAAAAGGCAAGCGCATCTGCGGATAGTGCTTGTTGACCAGCCGCAGGCAGAAGTCCGACATCAGCTCGAAACCGGTCAGCGTCGGGCCGCACATGTCCTGCGCCATCGAGAGCAGTCGCAGCGCGTCGTCCGGCGACTGCATGGCGGCCAGCGCCGTCAGCTCCGCTTTCGGCCGAGGAAAGACTTTCAGCACCGCCGCCGTAATGATGCCAAGCGTTCCTTCCGCACCGATGAAGAGGTCACGCAGGTCATATCCGGTGTTGTCCTTGCGCAGTCCGCGCAAACCGCTCCACACTTCGCCCTGCGCGGTCACGACTTCCAGTCCGAGGCACAGCTCGCGCGTATTCCCGTAGCGGAGCACGGCGGTGCCGCCCGCGTTGGTCGAGAGATTGCCGCCGATCGTGCAGCTGCCTTCCGCGGCAAGCGATAGCGGAAACAGACGATCTGCATCGGCCGCCGCGTTCTGCACGTGTTCGAGAATGCATCCGGATTCCACCGTCATGGTGTTGTTGATCGTATCGACTGTACGAATGCGGTTCAGCCGCGTCAATGAGAGCACGATCGCGTTGCCGCTCTCATCCGGCACGCTGCCCAGCACCAGGCCGGTATTGCCGCCCTGGGGCACGATCGGCACGCGGAACCGGTTGCACAGCCGGACCACTGCGGCGACCTCGTCGGTCGACCCGGGTTTGACGACGGCCAGCGCCTTGCCGGTGAAACGCTTGCGCCAGTCGGTGAGATGCCCCGCCATGTCGGCCGGTTCGGTCAGGACATGGGCGGCGCCAATCGCCGCGCGGCATTGCTGAAGGAAGTCGTTCATTTCGATGCTTTTTGAATCGCCTGCTGCGCAATCTTTTTCGCAGCCTGCTTGAAGGGACGCAGATAGAAAATGGTGCAGAAGAAGAATACGCAGGTCAGTGCGACCTCGACCCATCCGAGCGTGGCGGACAACCCCTTGTCGCTGGTTGCGCGCACGATACCCTCCGTGAAGTAGAGCAGGATGAGCATCGAGGACCATTGCATGGTGTAGATATCGCGCTTGAGCACGCCGCGCAGCGGCAGGAGCAGCGGAATCACCTTCAGCACCAGCCATGAGCCGCCCGGCCGCAAGGGATCGAGCACGAGCTCCCATGCCACGCTGAACAGGATCAGCAGCACGAGGCTGACGGCGGAGCCATAGTAAAGAAACTTGTGCATGCGGTTTTGCATCATGCGCCTCTCAGTCGCGTGGCGGTTTCCGCAAGCCGGCGCCCGAGTGCGATCGCCAGCAGGTGCGTGTCATGCGAGATGGCATTCGTGCCGCTGCCGCCCGCCCAATGGCTTGCGCCGTAGGGTGTGCCGCCGCTGGTGGTAGTCATCAGTTCGGGATGCGTGTAGGGAACGCCGAGCAGCAGCATGCCGTGGTGCAGCAAGGGAAGCATCATCGACAGCAGGGTTGCTTCCTGTCCGCCGTGGATGCTGCCGGTCGAGGTGAACACGCAGGCGGGCTTGCCGGCCAGTGCGCCCGATAGCCATTGCGCCGAAGTGCCGTCCAAAAAATATTTCATCGGCGCAGCCATGTTGCCGAAGCGGGTGGGCGATCCCAGTGCGACGGCGGCGCATTCTTCCAGGTCGCGCAATTCGGCATACGGCGCGCCTTCGGGCGGAATCTCCGGCTCCGTCGCTTCGGCGACGGTCGAGACGGCCGGAACAGTGCGCAGGCGCGCTTCGCAGCCGGGAACGCTTTCGATTCCCTGGGCGATCAGCTCTGCCAGTTTGCGGGTCGATCCGGTGCGGGAATAATATAAGACAAGGATTGTGAGGTCAGGCGAATTCATGCTTGCTATTATAGGACGCTTTATGACCATCCCAATCCGGCAACAATGACGAAGCCGCAGCCCGTTCAACCGAAGTTCCCGTTCAACCTGGCGATCTTCCGCAACTTTCCGCTCGACGATGTGCGCGGCCTTTTCCGGTTTGCGCGCCGCCGCCTGAACGAGGAACGCCTGCCTCAGGTTGCGGGCAGCCTGACCTTCACCACTGTGCTTGCGCTGGTGCCGATCCTCACCATCGCGTTCGCCATCTTCACCACTTTTCCGCTCTTCAATACCTTCCGCGCATCGCTGGAAGCGTATTTCATCAAGAGCCTGATGCCGAAGACCATCGCCAGCACGATCCTCGGCTACCTGAACCAGTTCGCCAGCAAGGCAACGCGCCTGTCGGCGATCGGCGCGATCGGCCTGATCCTGACGGCAATCGTCATGATGCTGACCATCGACCGCGCCTTCAATCACATCTGGCGTGTGAAGGCGACGCGGCCCTTCATCCAGCGGCTTCTCATTTACTGGGCCGTCGTCACGCTCGGGCCGCTGCTGGTCGGCGTGTCGATCACGTTCACGTCGGAGATGTTTTCCGCCACCAGCGGACTGGGCGCGAATTTCCCGGTGATCGGCGCCATTTCCTATACGCTGGTGTCAGTCCTGCTGACAACAGGGGCATTCACCATGCTCTACATCGCGGTGCCCAACCGCTTCGTGGACTGGCGGGACGCCGCATGCGGCGGCCTGCTTGCCGCGACGGCGTTTGAAATCGCCAAGCGCATTTTCGTCGTTTTCCTGACCAAGTTTCCGACGTACACCATTATCTACGGCGCGCTGGCGGCAATGCCCATCTTCCTGCTTTGGCTCTACCTCTCGTGGCTGATCACGCTGATGGGCGCCGTGCTGGCGGCCGCCTTACCTGTGGTGAAGTACGAACGCTGGTGGCATGTTCCTGCCCCCGGCGGCGCCTTTGTCGATGCCATAGCGGTACTGGAGGTCCTGTGCGCCGCGCGGAAGAATAACGCCAATGCCGCGGTCGACGCGCGCGCCATCCGGTCCCTAACGCGGCTTGGCTTCGATGAATCCGAGGCCTTGCTGCAACGGATGCTGGAAGCAGGCTGGGTGGGGCGGATCAAGACAGAATCGCCGAAACGCATGCAGTTCGGCAAGTGGATCACGGAGGGACTGGATACCTGGGTATTGCTGGCGAATCCGGATCAGTTGAAGCTGGCGGACGTGTACCGGGTGTTCGTGTTCAATGCCGGAAGCAACGCGGCGCTGGCCCGCCACGTGGAAAGCGCCGTGGAACAGGGGCTCGGGCAGACCCTTTCGGTGCATTTTTCTAGAATGACGCCTGACCGGTCAGCATTTGCCAGTACATCATCCAGTCGCCCATGAACGCATAGAGCGGGTGGCGGAAGGTCACCGGCTGGTTTCTTGCGAACGCGAAATGGCCGATCCAGGCGAAGCCGTAACCGCAGACGGCCGCCCCGGCCAGCCACCACAGGTTGCCGCTGAGGAGCAGCACCCCAAGACAGAACACGGCGAGCGTCGACCCGGCGAAGTGCAATTCACGGCAGACGCGGTTGGCGTGCTCGCTCAAATAGACCGGGTAGAATTCGGCGAACGAAGCGTATTCGTTCCGCGAGACTTTCGTCATGATGACCTCCTCCGGGACCGCTCAACTTCAGCTTAGTCCGCGTCTTGACGGGATGCAACCAGAATTCCACCAGGCAATTTTCAATGCATCTCGTGGCGGCATCATCGCTGCATGAAGCCGTACAAGGCATCCAGTACCGCATCCGGCTGTTCTGCCATCAGCGAATGGCCGCAGTTGTCGATCTGGACAACCCGGCAATCGGCAATTGCCTTGGTCAATGCCGCAGTGGCCTTGGGCGGCGTCATCATGTCGCGCTTGCCGAGCAGGAGCAGGGCAGGGCAGGCAAGCGATTTCGCCGCGTTTTCGCCGTTCCCGTACGCATTGCAGGCGGAGAAGTCGGTGTAAAACACCTGTGCCGGATTTTTCCTTGAAATATGTTGCATCAGGCGCTGACCGCCATTCATGACGTAAAAGCCCGGCCCGGGGCAGGAGGGCTTTTGCGCAATCGAGGTATGCGACCAGATATTGACCATATCGATGGCGACCTGCTCCTGGCTTTTCGATGCTTCGAGCAGGGCGTCGGACACCTTCATCGGATAGGCCGTGCCAACCAGCGCCAGACGCGCGACGCGCTCCGGCGCACGGAATGCCGCCTCCAGCGCGATCAGCGATCCCATGCTGTGGCCGACCAGCGAGGCTTGCTGCACGCCGGCCGCGTCCAGCAGTGCCAGCAGCCAGTCGGATATCGCTTCCACGCTGACCAGCGGCGCACCCTTGCTGCGGCCGTGGCCGGGCAGATCGACCGCCAGAACGCCGAAGCCGTGGTGCGCGAAATAGCGGGTCTGCAGGATCCACACGGAATGGTCGTTCTGCGCGCCGTGGATGAAGACGACGGTCGGCAATTCCGGATTGAACGGCTTGCCGCCGGTATAGCAATAAGCTTCCTGTCCCTGGACATTGAGCAGCATGTCACGCTCCCTTCTGCGCGGCCTTGAGCCCGCGCTGCAAGTCTTCGATCAGGTCATCCGGATCTTCCAGGCCGATCGACAGCCGCATCGTGCCCTCGGTGATGCCGGCCGCCGCCAACTGTTCGGTCGGAACGCGGAAATGCGTCGTCGACGCCGGATGGATCACCAGCGACTTGGCGTCGCCCACATTGGCCAGGTGCGAGAACAGCTTGAGCGATTCGACGAAGCGCCGCCCCGCCGCGCGATCGCCCTTGAGGCTGAACGAAAACACCGCGCCGCATCCCTTGGGCAGCAATTGCTGTGCGAGCGCGTGATCCGGATGCGATTCCAGTTCGGGATACGCGACCGACTCGACCGCCGGATGCGAGGACAGGAAATCCACGATCCTGCGCGTGTTCGCCACATGCCTGTCCATGCGCAGGCTGAGCGTCTCGATGCCTTGCAGGATGGCGAAGGCATTGTGCGGGCTCATGATGGCACCGAAGTCGCGCAGGCCTTCGCGCCGTGCGCGCAGCGAGAATGGCGCCACGGTCGATTCCTCCGTAAACACCATGCCGTGGAAGCCGTCGTAGGGTTCGCACAATTCCGCGAAATGTCCGGTCTTTTCATAGGCGAGCTGCCAGTCGAAGGTGCCGCCGTCGACCAGCAGGCCGCCCATCGCCGTGCCGTGCCCGCACAGGAATTTTGTCGCGGAGTGGAAGACCAGGTCGGCGCCGAGATCGAAGGGACGCATCAGATAGGGCGTGGTGAAGGTGGAATCCACCATCAGCGGCAGGTAGCGCTCATGCGCGATCTGCGCGAGTTTCGGTATGTCGAGCACATCGAGGCCGGGATTGCCCAGCGTTTCGCCGAACAGCACTTTCGTGTTCGGCCGGATGGCATGGCGCCAGGCGTCGAGGTCACGCGGATCGACGAAAGTGGTCTCGATGCCGAAGCGCTTCATCGTATAGGCGAGCAGGTTCTGCGAACCGCCATACAAGGCCCTCGAGGCGACCACGTGCGAACCGGCGCCGGCGATCGTCGCCAGCCCGAGGTGCAGCGCGGCCTGGCCGCTGGCCACGGCGATCCCGGCCACGCCGCCCTCGAGCGCGGCGATGCGTTCCTCGAGCACCGCGTTGGTCGGGTTCGAGATGCGTGAGTAGACATGGCCGGCGCGTTCCATGTTGAACAGCGACGCGGCGTGGTCGGAGTCCTTGAAAACGAATGACGTCGTCAGGTAAATCGGCGTGGCCCGCGCGCCGGTGGCGGGATCGGGTGCCGCGCCGGCATGCAGGGACAGGGTGTCGAACCCTGGATATTGGGGGGCGCTCATTGGAATCGTCTCCGAAACTTGTCCTGGATCAGTTTTCTGTACAGCCTCTTGAAGCCTTGCAATCCTAGCACCGAACGGCGATCCGAGCTGTCAGGGCAGCGACAGGCGGCCGCTGGATTTTTCGTGCGGCTTAGGCTACATTTCAAGGGCGACAACAACAATTCAACTGCTGGGACGACCTCATGAAAGTTTCCGAAATCCTGAAAGTCAAAGGCGACATCCTGTACACGGTTACGCCGGATAAAGCGATGGCGGAGGCCATCGAGATCATGGCCGAGAAAGATATCGGTTCGCTGGTCGTGATGGAATTCGGCGAGCTGGTCGGCATGCTGACCTTCCGCGAAGTGATGCAGACCCTGTACAAGAACAAGGGGACGATCGGCGCCGATACCGTGCGCAAGCACATGGACGATCATCCGATCACGATTACACCCGACACCGACGTCAACGAAGTGCGCCGCCTCATGCTGGAACGGCATGCGCGCTATGTGCCGGTGGTGGATGCGAAAACCCTGCTCGGCGTGATTTCGTTCTACGACGTCGCCAAGGCGGTGTTCGAAGCGCAGAGTTTCGAGAACAAGATGCTCAAGGCCTATATCCGCGACTGGCCCGCCGAGGGCGACGAATAGGCAGACCGAAGCATCATGTATCTGTAGCAGAGCCGTTCATGGAACTGTCCATGAACGGCTTTTTCATTTCAATTCCATGGATTGCATCGCGCCGGGCTTGCCGGTCCGTTGCGCGGAAAGGATACCCAGCATGCATATCACCCTCATCGGTGCCGGCCTGGCACGACTGATTTGCGCGCAACGACTGCAGGCACAGGGACACAGCATCGTTGTCTATGAACGCGACAGCCACGTCGGCGGACGCATGGGAACGCGCCAGACCGAGCTGGGCGGATTCGATCACGGCACGCAGTACTTCACCGCGTCCAGCGAACGGTTTCGCAAGGAAGCGGCACGATGGGAAAAGGCTGGCTGGGTATTGCCATGGCAGGGCAGGCTGGTCACGCTCGAAAACGGCATTGCGAAACCGGCCGGACGTTCGGATCGCCATCGACGCTTCGTCGCCGTACCCGGCATGGCGGCGCTCGGCGAGCGCCTTGCGCAGGGAATTGACGTGCGGGCCGGGCAGAATGTGCGGCGCATTGAACGCTACGGCGAGCAATGGCTGCTTGCCGTGCAATCCGAAACGGTCCCGATCGACGCCAGTGCCGGACCGTTCGACGCGGTGATCGCCGCTGTTCCTGCCGACATCGCGCGACTGTTGCTGCAACCGGTATCGCCACTGGCCGACCGGATGGGACAAGAGCACCTTGCACCATGCTGGGCATTGATCCTCGGTTTCGAGCAGGCCCTCGAGGTCGACTATGACGGCGCATGGATCAAGGGCTCGCGCCTGAAGTGGATCGCGCGCGACACTTCCAAACCGATGCGCCGCCCAGGCGAGCACTGGGTCGGGCATGCCTCGCCGGAGTGGAGCGAGGAACACCTGCACGACGACCCTGAACGGGTCAAGGAGAAGCTGCTGCGCGCCTTTCATGAAGCAACCGGCTCGCCGGTGCAGCCGGTGTTCGCCGATGTGCATTGCTGGCGTCATGCGCAGGCGACCAGCACGCTGCCCGGAGATTGCCTGTGGGATGCCAGGGCGCGCATCGGCGTCTGCGGCGACTGGTTTTCGGCCGGACTGGACGGCGGAGGCCGTATGGAAAACGCTTGGCTCAGCGCATCGGCCCTGGCGGATCTGGCAGAATAACCTCCGGTATCATTTCGCGCGACTTTTCGCAAAGCGCGCACAAGCCATTGGCAGTCCACTACACTCGCGCCATCGCGTACGGGTACCGTTTGGCCTTGCCAGCGCTGCGAGCGATCCAATCCATTCACCATCCCGAACATAGAGATGAGCCAATCCAGTCAATTTTCGCTGCTTGCACAACGACGCTTCGGCCCGTTCTTCTGGACGCAGTTTTTTGGCGCGTTCAACGACAATGTCTTCAAGACCGCCCTGATGACCATTCTTACCTATGAGGCGCTCAATTGGACCTCGCTGGAACCGGGCCTGCTCAACAATCTCATCCCGGGCCTGTTCATCCTGCCCTTCGTTCTGTTTTCAGCTACGGCCGGGCAGCTCGCCGACAAGTTCGAAAAGGCTACGCTGGCGCGTTACGTCAAGCTGCTGGAAATCCTCATTATGGTCATCGCGGCATTCGGCTGGATGATGCACAACCTGTGGCTGTTGCTTGCCGCCGTGGTCGGCATGGGCGTGCATTCGACGCTGTTCGGCCCGGTCAAGTACGCGTATCTCCCACAGCACCTGCATCCGGATGAACTGGTTGGCGGCAACGGCGTGATCGAAATGGGCACATTCGTCGGCATCCTGCTCGGCGAAGTGCTTGGCGCGATGCTTGTGGTGCACAAGCCGTGGGGCATCGAATTGGTCTCGTTCGGCACGGTCGCGATTGCGGTGGTCGGCTGGATGTTCAGCCGCCGCATTCCGCATTCGCCGGCGCCCGAACCGGCGCTGAAGATCAACTGGAACCCGCTGAGCGAAATGCTGCGCAATGTTCGCTTCACGCGGCAGAACCGCCCGGTCTACCTGTCGGTACTCGGCAATTCCTGGTTCTGGTTCTACGGCGCGCTCATCCTCGCGCAATTCCCCGTCTACGCGAAAGACTATCTGCATGGCGATCACAGCGTCTTCGTGCTACTGCTCACAGTGTTCTCGCTCGGCATCGGCGCCGGCTCGCTGCTGTGCGAGCGGCTGTCGGGACACAAGGTGGAAATCGGCCTCGTGCCTTTCGGATCGATCGGCCTGTCCGTCTTCGGCGTCGATCTCTATTTCGCCAGCCTCGCCTATGCCGATACGACGCTGGTCGATATAGCGGGCTTCCTTGCACGGCACGGCAGCCTGCGCATCGTGTTCGACATCGTGATGATCGGCGTCTTCGGCGGCTTTTACATCGTCCCGCTTTTCGCGCTGATCCAGACGCGCTGCGATCGCAAGCATGTTTCGCGCACGATTGCCGGCATGAACATCATCAATGCCTTGTTCATGGTGGCGGCGGCGCTGTTCGCGATGGTCCTGCTGAAGATGGGTTACACCATCCCGCAGATTTTCATGGCGACGGCGCTGCTGAACGCCGTGGTTGCGGCCTACATTTTCTCGCTGGTGCCGGAATTCCTCGTGCGTTTCCTGGCATGGCTGCTGATCCACACGATCCATCGCGTGCATGCTGCGGATACCGAGCGCATTCCGGAAGAGGGGGCGGCCGTGCTGGTCTGCAACCATGTCAGTTATGTCGATGCCATCGTCATCATGGCTGCCAGTCCTCGGCCGATCCGCTTCGTGATGGATCATCGCATCTTCCGGATTCCGCTTCTGTCCTGGATCTTCAGGACGGCGAAGGCGATTCCGATCGCGCCGTCGAAGGAGGACCCGTGGCTGATGGAAAAGGCATTTATCGATATCGCGCAGGCACTGCATGAAGGCGAACTGGTCTGCATTTTCCCCGAAGGGAAGCTCACCACGACCGGCGAAATGAATGAGTTCAAGGGCGGCATCAGAAAGATCCTCGACCGTAGTCCGGTGCCGGTGATCCCCATGGCCCTGCGCGGCCTGTGGGGCAGCATGCTGACGCGCAGCCCGGGCAATCCCTTTGAGCGTTCGTTCAGGCGCGGACCATTCTCGCGTCTGTCGCTGGTGGTCGGCAGTCCGGTGGAGCCCGCGCTGGCGACGCCGGAGGTGCTTCACGAGAAGGTGCGTGCATTGCGTGGCGACTGGAAGTAAACCGGACATCCAAGTTTCGTGCCGGCGATCGCGTACTTTGGATTCTGCCGAGAAACCTGGATCGCCGCTTGGTGCTTGCCAAAAAGAATACACGCGCAAAATATGCTGCCGACGTGGGCGGGATGACGGGTGATCCGTTTGTCGGCGTGAATGCCTCGACAAGAAGCATCGAGATAGAACACTACGGCGGAAGTGCATGGCGATGGAGCGAGCGGTATCGATTCAACTATTCGATGCGCGCCAATACCTGGCAGCCGGTTCAGGTTCGCCATGAAACCTTTCACGCTCCCGGAACGCCGGTTTCCACTTCGGTGCGCTGCTCAGACACGCAATGCCTTTAGCGGCCCCTACGCCGCCGAAGACTGCGTCCGTATTGCGTCGTCTTCACCTTCCCCCTGAATCTGCGGCGCCACCATCGGCAGAGTCAGCGTGAAATCAGTGCCAACGTCTACCTCGCTATGCACCCGGATCCGCCCGCCCAGCACGCCGGTCACGATGTTGTGGGTAATGTTCAAGCCGAGGCCCGAGCCGCCCGCGCCAAGCTTGGTGGTGAAAAACGGATCGAAGATGCGGTTCAGGTTGTTGGCGGGGATGCCGATGCCGTTATCCTGCACCACCAACTCCAGCCATCCGTCTTCCGACGCGACGGCCATGATAGAAACGATGCCGGACTGGCGACCTTCGAAACCATGCAGCAGGGCGTTGTTCACGAGATTGGTGATCACCTGCCCGAGCGGCCCGGGGTAGCTGTCCATCATCAGCGATGCGGGAATATTCTGCGTCACGATGAATGCGGTCTTCCTGAGCGTCGGCCACATGGTCAGGATGATTTCCGATACGACCTCGGCGACAGAAAACAGGCGGCGTTGCGAGCTCGTCTGATCGACGGCGACCTGTTTGAAGCTGTTCACCAGGTTGGCGGCACGTTGCAGGTTGCGCACCAGGATATCGCCGGCCTTGCCGGCATCGCTGATATAGCCTTCCAGCGTGGAGCGCTTCAGGCCGGTTCCCTCGTAACTCGCATTCAAGGCGCGTGTCTGGTCTGCCAGCGTGCTGGCGACCATCAGGCTGTTGCCGATCGGCGTGTTCAGTTCGTGCGCGATGCCTGCCACAAGGGAACCGAGCGCCGCCAGCTTTTCGCTGCGGACCAGTTCTTCCTGTGCCTTGTTCAGCGTGTCCAGTGTGTAGGCAAGCTCATCGTTCGCTTGTTGCAGCTCTTCCGTGCGTTCGATCACGCGCTGTTCCAGGGTGGCATTCAATTCGCGGATCTCGTTCTCGATGCGGCGTTTGTCGGTGACGTCGACGCAGGCAAGGATGCCGAACTTGTCCCCGCCAAGGAAAAAGGTGTGGCCGGAAAGTTGCACCAGGATCTTGCTTCCGTCACTGCGATTCATCCAGATTTCATGGCCGCTGTCCGTGGCGCCGGTTTCCTTCAGTTCCGTGATGAGCGATGCGCGGTCCGACGTGTCGCAGTACAAACCAAGCTCGCCGGTATTCTTCCCGATCACGGATTCGCGGTCGCGCAAAAACAGCTTTTCAAATCCCTGGTTAACGTCCTTGACGATGTAGTTGCCACGCACCTGCGTGACGAACATGGCGACGGGCGACGACTGGAAGATGGTGGCGAAGCGCAGTTCGCTGCTGCGCAGCTCCTCTTCCGCGCGCTTGCGCTCGAGCTCGGCTGAGGCGCGTTCACTGAACACCTGCAGCAGCGATTTCACGAGGTCGGGATTGCCCAGCGGTTCTGCGTGCATGACCGCCAGCACGCCGACTGCGTTACCTGCGGCATCGCGCAGCGGAGCCCCGGCATAGCTCTCCCAGCGATATGCCGGCAAAAGGCCATTGCCGGGGAACTCGGACTGCAGGTCGGCCGCGAAGACGCAGATGTTTCCCTCCAGCGTGTATTGCGACGGCGTTCCGAAGGCGACGTAATCGAAGTTGTCGATGGTCGTTCCATGGCAATGGGCGGCGATGGTCTGGATCCTGTGCGGCGAGTCCGGCAGGGTCACGCCGATGAACGCGCATTCGGTGCGCAGGGCCGAGGCAAGGTCAGCCACCAGCAATTCGAAGAAAGATTCGCCGGCAAGGTCGCGCGTATCCTGCGCGAGCCGCAGCAGGGCGCGATCGGCTTCCGCCTTTTGTTCCTCCAGCAGGCGCTGATCGGTGACATCGCGTACGGTGGAGAGAATGTAGTTTTCGCTGCCGGCGCTGAAGATGGTGGCGTTGGTAAGGCACTTGCGCGACTGGTCTTGCCGGTTCTGCATTTCCCATTCGAAGTTGCGTACCGTGCCGCCGTCGCGAAGGGCGCGCAGGAATGCTTCGCGCTGTTCCGGAATGCGCCAGATATCGAGCTCGATGGTCGTGCGGCCGATGGATTCCTCGCGTGTATAGCCCGTGATCGCCTCGAATGTCTGGTTGACCTCGATCAGCATGCCGTCGCTCATGCGCATGATCGTAATCGCGTCGGGATTGCATTGGAATGCGCCGGCGAATTTTGCTTCCGACAGAGTCAGTGCTTCTTCCCGTTCGTGCAGTTCCTGCTCGACATGCTTGCGCTTGTCGATATCCTGTTCCAGTTCGAGATTCTTGCGTTCAAGTTCCTCGAACAGTTTGCGCAGGCCAAGCCGTGTTTCTTCCATGCGCCGGCTGAGCATGCCGATCTCATCCAGCCTTTGCCAGGTAAAGGGCACGTCGAGCTGCTTGCTGGCGAGCCTGTGGGCGCCGGCGCCCAGTCTCTGCAATGGCCTTACCAGGCGCCGGTCGAGAAGGATCAGGATCAAGACGATGGAAAGCGCGGCTTGCGCCGTAATCGCCGCCATCGATTCCATCAGGCCCTTCATCATGACGGCCCGCAGGCGGGCGCTGCCGACCTCGACCCTCACCGAGCCGATCGGCTCGCCGCGATAAGTCACCGGCCGTTCCGCCACGGCGGTAAATCCTTCGCGGCGCTCCGGACGTTCCGCGGAGACAAACATGCCGAGGTTGTTGTCGCGCACTTCGATATCCACGATGTCTTCGTTGCGCTCGATCAGCGTGGCAACCAGGTCGCGTCCACTGTCCTGGTTAATGTTCCACAAGGGTTCCTGCATGCCGGTGGCAAGAACGTCGGCATTGAGCTGCGAAAGTTCCTCGGTCTGCTTGCGTATGCCTTCGTGATAACGCTGAAACCAGGAATATCCGCTGATCAGCACGGCGGGGATCAGCAGACTCAATACGACGACCAGCATGATGGCGCGCCGCAACGTCAGGGTGCGCGTGTTCAAGACCATGGGCATCCCGCCTCGGCACGGCCCGAGGTCCTTTCGTCGTGCGGCTTTCTAGTGGACGCCATTGTCTCGCAGCCAGGCTGCGAGCTGGCTGTCGGTCATCGGGCGCGCGAACAGATAACCCTGCGCCAGCGGGCAGCCCAGCCGCGCCAGGATGTTCGCCTGGCGTTCGTCTTCCACACCTTCGGCGATCACCGTGAGGCCGAGATTGCGCCCGAGCTGGATCACCATCTCGGCGATGCTGCTGCCGCGCATCGAACTGGTGATTTCCGTAACGAAGCTGCGGTCGATCTTGAGGCGGTCCGCGCGCAGCCGCTGCAGGTAACTCAGCGAGGAGAAGCCAGTGCCGAAGTCGTCGATGGCAATGCTCACGCCGATCCGCTTTATCTGGTCGAGCAGCTCGATCAGGGCGTCCGGCTCTTCCATGGCGATGGATTCGGTGATTTCCAGTTCGATCCGGGAGGGCGGCGCCTTGGTGGCGTCCAGCGATGCGCGCAACATCTCGAGAAAGCGCGGATGACGGAACTGCACCTGCGACACATTGATCGACATCGTGAAATCGTCGTGGCCCATTTCCTGCAGGCGCACCAGTTCGCGGCAAGCCTCGCGCATGACGTATTCGCCGATGTCGATGATCAGCCCCGAGTATTCGGCGATCGGGATGAAGCGGTCGGGAGGGATGAAGGTGCCGTCGTGCGTTCTCCAGCGCAGCAGGGCCTCGGCGCCGACGGCCTTCTTCGTGACGAGATCGATCTGCGGCTGGAATACCAGGAAGAGCTCTCGCTGTTCGAATGCGTTGCGCAATGCATGCATCATCCGCACGCGTTCACGGATGTCGACGCCCATGCTGCGCGAGAAATAGAAGTGGCCGGCGCGCTGCAGCAGCTTGGCCCGCTTGAGCGCGATATCGGCATCCTTCAGCGCATCGGCGCCCGAACCTTCATAGTCCATCAGGCGCACGAGGCCCACCGTCGCGGAGAGCTGGATTTCGTGGCCGTCGATGTTGAACGGCTGGGCAAACAGATCGAGCAGAGCCGCCGGCTTGACGATTGCCGGATCACCCAGCGCGCCAAACGTGTCGCCGCCGACACGGGCGGTCGCCACCTGTGTACCCAGTTGCAATTCCAGGCGCGCGGCGACGCCGAGCAGCAGCAGGTCGCCGAACTGATGGCCGAACGCGTCGTTGGTCTCGGCGAAATGGTCGATGTCCACCAGCGCGAGCGTCATGTCCTTGCGCGGCGTCTCGGCGAGAACTTCCTCCACCAGCTCCTTCAGACGAGTGCGGTTCGGCAGCGCCGTGAGCGG
>JAKACN010000127.1 GCA_021821365.1 Pseudomonadota bacterium
CGGCAGCGTCGAGATCGAACTGAATGCGAATGGAAGCTTGTCCGAACCATTGCTTTCCGGCGATATCACTGGCCAGAATCTTCTGCTGACGCTGTATGACCAGGGCGTGCGCCTGCACGATGGCAATGCCCGGATCCGGCTCGACAATAACATCGTCGATATTCGCCAGCTGGTGTTCCATGGCGGCGAAGGCACGGTGCGCGCCACCGGTCGCATACCGCTTGAGCAGGGCAACCCGGAACTGAACGCCACCATCGTGGCCGACAAGCTGCAGCTGCTTGCCAAGCCATCCGGCCAACTGACCGTTTCCGGCCAGGCCACCATGGCGAACATTGACCGCGCGCTGGAAATCGGCGGCAAATTTACGGTCGACCATGCGCGCTTCCAGCTGCCGGAAAAGAGCGCGCCCACGCTGGATGACGACGTGGTCGTGATTCGCGGCACGCAGCGCGTCGCCGGGTCCGTCAACCGGCCGCAGACGGTGCCCGCGAGCGAGAAAGCGGCCGGCCCGTTCTCGCCGACCATCAGCATCGTGGTCGATCTGGGCGACGACTTCCGCTTCGAGGGATCGGGCGCGGACCTGCTGCTGGCGGGAAGCCTGACCGTCGAGAGCGCGCCGGGCGAGGCGCCGCAGGCTTTCGGTACGGTGCGCATCGCCAGCGGTACTTACGAAGCATTCGGCACCAAGCTGGCGATCGAGCGCGGCGTCATCAATTTCCAGGGGCCGTTTACCAACCCGAACATCAACATCGAAGCCATGCGGCACGAGCAGGACGTCGACGCAGGCGTGCATGTGACCGGCACTGCGCGCCAACCGCGCGTGCAGCTGGTATCGGAACCGGATCTGCCCGAACAGGAAAAGCTGAACTGGCTGGTGTTCGGCCGCAGCGGCGGTTCCACGGACGCGGGCCAGGCGCAAGCCGCAGCCAAGGATGCCGCGCTGGGCCTGGTAAACAAGTTCGGCGGCGCACGTATCGCGAAAGGTCTTGGGCTGAACCAGATCAGTTTCGGCAGCAGCGAATTCGGCCTCGGCACGCAGCAGGTGGTCAGCCTCGGCAAGGAGATTTCGAGCCGCCTGTTCATCGGCTACGAACAAAGCCTGGCCGGTGCCGCCGGTGTGCTGAAGCTGACCTATGAGCTGTCGCGCCACTGGTCGGTCGTGGTGCGCGGCGGCAGCATCGGTGGCCTGGACGTACTCTACAGCAAGCGCTACGACCGGTTCGGCGAGGCGGGCCAAACGCGATGATTGCGGCGTCCCGGCCCTGCCCGCATGCGGCCTTCGTGGTATCCTCCCGTTCGACATTACTTGCCACCCGTTCGCTGTCGATGAATACGCCCCAACCCTCCACCAGCCCGATCCCGGCCGCCCGCGCCCTCCTGAAACAGTTGCAGGAACAGTTTCCGGTCCTCGGCGAATTCAAACCGCTCGCCATCGGCATTGACAAGCAGATCCATGCCCAGGTGCCCGGCATCGACAAGAAGCTCTTGCGCATCGCCCTGAGCATCCAGACGAGCACCATGCGCTACCTGAAGGCCATGGAAAAGGCCGACACCCGCTTCAACCTGGATGGAACGGCCGCTGGCACGGTCGACGAAACGCACCACAAGCACGCGTCCGAAACGCTGCGCGAGCGCTTCAAGAAAATGGCAGAGCAGAAGAAGGCGCTGGAGGCCGAGAAGAAGGCAAAGGAAGACGAGGCCCGAGCCGAACGGCGCCGCATGGAAAAACTGCAGCAACTGGCGGAGAAGTTTTCGTCGCGACGGTGAGTGGCGGCAATCGGACCGGCAAGGTAGCTCCGGCGTCTTTCAGGCATATTGCCCAGGTATCGCTTCGCACGCTCCATCAAGGGCAATACCTTAGAATATCCGGTACCAGAACGTCGGGATAGGGAGCGCTGCGGCATGTCGAACTCGGGAGGCACGGAACGCAATGGGCGTGCGCGCCGCCGCACCACGCTGGCGGATGTCGCGAAGGAGGTCGGCGTTTCCACCATGACGGCTTCGCGCGCGATTACCCGGCCCGAACTCGTGTCGCCGGTATTGCGGGCCGCCATCGAGAAGGCGATGCATGAGCTCGGCTATGTTCCCAATCGCGCCGCGCGTGCCCTCGCGACAGCGAAGTCGCATGTCATTTCAGTGCTGGTTCCATCATTTTCGAATGCGGTTTTCACGGACGTGCTGGCCGGGATCCAGGACGCGGTGGACGCCGACGGCTTCCAGGTCCTTATCGGGAACACCCGTTATTCCGATGCCGAAGAAGAAAAGCTGCTGAATATCCAGCTGCAATCCAATCCGGACGGCGTGCTGCTCACCGGCCTTAACCAGAGCGACGCGGTCCGCCGGCGGCTGGAAACCCTGAAGGTGCCGACCGTATCCATGATGGACCTCGCCGAGGATGGCCATCGATACAGCGTCGGGCTGTCGCAATACGATGCAGGCGCGGCCCTCACCCGGCACCTGATCGAACGCGGTTATCGGCGCATCGGTTTTATTGCGGCCCAGCTGGACGAGCGCACGATCAAGCGTGGCGACGGCTACCGCCAAGCCTTGAGAGATGCCGCGTTGTATGACGCGAACCGGGAAATCCTTGTGCCAGACCCTTCCACGGTCGCGCTGGGCGCGGAACTGCTGAGCCGCCTGTTGAAAGCCGCGCCGGATTGCGATGCGGTATTCTGCTGCAACGATGACCTGGCTTACGGCGCGATCTATCAATGCCAGCGCCAGGGCATTGCCATTCCCCAGCGCCTGGCGGTCGCTGGATTCAACGACCTGCCCCAATCGGCGTGGATGGTGCCGTCGCTGACCACCATCAGAACCCCGCGTTACGACATCGGCTTCGAAGCGGCGACACTGCTCAAGCGCCTGATCAACGGCGAAGAGCCTTCCCTCAAGAGGATCGACCTCGGGTACACGCTGATGGCCCGCGAAAGCACATAGCGGATCACCGGTAACGGCATGCGCATGAGCGCGCACCTTTTTGCGCCATGCGGTGTCGCCAATGTTCACGATAGCGCGTTATCGCCGCACACGGCATAAGTCCTGACGGGACAATCCATCGCTTGTACTTGCGCATCCCCTTGCCAGGCGCCCGCCAGGAACCTGCGCCGGGCTGCGGAGCAACAACGTTCCTTCGCCCTCCTTTCCCCCCGTTCCTCTCCAGTCTTTGCCCACAGAATGTTTTGCAGCGCACAACGAGAATCCCTTCTGTTTCCTCATCTGCTTGTGTAGAATGCCTCAAATGTTAGCGGTAACATTCATATAGAGACATGATGACCAGCCGTCAAAACAAGGCCGCGCCCCGGCCCCCAGGCGAAGCGGATAACGCATGCAAGCTCGACAGGCGTTTCGTCGTCATGGGGGTGTCCGGTTGCGGCAAGAGCGAAATCGGAGACCGCCTCGCCCGCTATCTTGGATGCCGGCACGTCGAGGGCGACGCCTACCACTCGCCACGAAATGTGGAGAAGATGTCGGCCGGCCTCCCTCTGAACGATGACGACCGCCGCGACTCGCTGCTGCGGATTCGGGATGAAATCGCCGCTGCCGCGGCGCGCCCGGAATGCCTTGTCATCTCCTGCTCGGCACTCAAGCGTCAATATCGCGACCTCCTGCGCACCGGCGACCCCGCGCTGCAGTTCGTGCATCTGGCCGGCGATCGCGATCTGATCGTGCAAAGAATGCGGGCCAGGCCCAATCACTTCATGCCCATCTCGCTGGTGGACAGCCAGTTCAAGGATCTGGAGCCGCTCGGCTCGGACGAAGCGGGCGTGGTCCTCGACATCCGGCTTGCTCCGGATGATCTCGTACGCCACGTCGTCGCCGCGTACCCAGGAATTCCAGCAACGAAGAAGGAGTAGACAAATGGCTCAACCTGCCCATTTTGCCGAGAAGCTGGTCGAAGGACTGATGGCCCTGGACCTGACGATCATGGTCGGACTGGTGTTCTCCAATGTCGTGGCGCGCTACGGTTTCGGTTCGGGGTTTGCCGGCGCCGAAGAACTCGCGCGCCTGTTGTTCGTATGGATGATCTTCCTCGGCGCCATCCTCGGGCTGCGCAGCCGCAGTCATCTTGGCGTCGAACTGGTGCAGCAGCACCTGCCGCGCTGGGCTCGCCGCATCTGTGCCGTGGTCAGCCATCTGCTCATCCTCTATGCCCTGTGGCTGTTCCTCCTCGGGAGCTGGACGCAGACTGTCATCGGGTTGCATATCGAGTCCACCGTGCTGCACTACCCGAACGCAATCATGGCTGCCGCCGGACTCGTGTGCGCGCTGTCCATGGCGCTGATGGTTCTCGTCAACCTGTGGAACGTCATGACCGATCACCCGGACGCCAGGATTCCCGGCGAACGACGTGACGCCGCCAATCCTGCCATGACCGTCCCGGCACAAGCGGAGGCCGCGCAATGACAATCACTGTATTCCTTGGGTCGCTCGTCGGCCTAATGACGCTCGGCATGCCCATCGCCTTCGCCCTGATCCTGACCGGCGTCGTGCTGATGTACTACCTGAACTTCTTCGATCCCCAACTGGTCGCACAAAACATGCTGGCCGGCGCGGATGTCTATCCGCTCATGGCGGTTCCCTGCTTCATCCTGGCCGGCGAACTGATGAATGCCGGCGGCATTTCGCGGCGCATCATCGACCTGGCGGTCAGCATGGTCGGCCACATCAAGGGCGGCCTCGGTTACGTCGCCATCGCGGCAACCCTGCTCCTCGGTGCATTCTCAGGTTCGGCATTGGCCGACACGGCGGCGGTTGCAACCCTGCTGATCCCCATGATGCGCGACCACGGCTATCCGGTGCCCCGCTCGGCGGGCCTGATCGCTGCCGGCGGCGTGATCGCCCCCATCGTGCCTCCCTCGATGCCGTTCATCATCTTCGGCGTCACCACGAATACCTCGATCACCGGCCTGTTTGTCGCCGGTATCGTGCCCGCGCTGCTGCGCGCCTGCGGCCTGGTCGCGGTCTGGAGCCTGCTCGCCCGGAACATGGATGTCAAATTGCAGCCGAAAAGCAGCTGGGCGGAACGCAGGAAGGCGCTGGCGGATGCCGTCTGGGCACTGATCCTGCCGGTCATCATCGTCGGTGGATTGCGCGGCGGCCTCTTCACGCCGACGGAAGCGGCCGCCGCCGCCGCGGTGTACGCATTGATCGTCAGCCTGTTTGTGTACCGCGAGGTCAGCGTCAGGCAACTGACGAGCCTGTTTGTCGCTGCCGCACGCACCACCAGTTCCGTCATGTTCCTCTGCGCGGCTGCGTTTGTCGCTTCCTACATGGTCACCCTGGCGGACCTGCCGGCGCAGGTAACCGACTTCCTCGGCCCGCTGATCGGTTACCCGCGCCTGCTGGTAGGCGCTGTCATGGTGCTGCTGCTGGCGATCGGCACGGTGATGGACCTGACGCCGACGATTCTCGTGATGGGCCCGGTGCTGATGCCCATCATGCTCAAGGCCGGCGTCGATCCGACCTATTTCGGCGTGATGTTCATCCTGGTGGGAACGCTTGGCCTGATCCATCCGCCCGTCTGCACGGTGCTCAATGTCGTATGCGGCGTCGCGAAAATCTCGCTCGAAAGCGCGACGCGCGGTGTCTGGCCGTTTCTGCTGGTCGAAACAACGCTGGTGTTCCTGTTTGTCGTTTTTCCGTCGTTCATTACCTTGCCGATGGCATGGTTCCATTAACCTGATTCGAGGAGGGATCGTGAAGCTATTCAACAAATCGCTGCTGGCCGCGCTGGTTTTCCTGGGCGCCGCCGCGGCTGCCCACGCCGCAAACTACCAGCCGCACATCATCCGCTTCGGCTATGGCCTGGCGGAAGACAGCAACCAGGGCCGTGCCGCCAAGTTCTTTGCAGATGACCTTGCAAAACGGACCGGCGGCAAGCTCCGCATGAAGGGCTTCGCCAACGCCAGCCTTGGCAGCGACATCCAGATGCAGAATGCGCTGATCGGCGGCGCGCAGGAGATGATGGTGGGCTCCACCGCAACCCTGGTCGGCATCGTCGGCGATTTCGGCGTCTACGACCTGCCCTTCGTATTCCGCAACGAGAAAGAGGCGGACACGATTCTCGACGGCCCGTTCGGCCAGGCCCTTCTGAACAAGCTGCAGGAAAAAGGCCTGGTCGGACTGGTCTACTGGGAAAACGGCTTCCGCAACCTCACGAATTCCAAGCACCCCATCGCGAAGATGGAGGATCTGCAGGGAATCAAGCTGCGCGTGATGCAGAACCCCGTGTACATCGACATGTTCAAGGGATTCGGCGCCAACCCGATCCCGCTGTCCTTCTCCGAACTTTTCACCGCCTTGGAAACCCGCACGGTCGACGGCCAGGAAAACCCGGTGACGACCATTCAGTCCAGCAAGTTCTATGAAGTGCAAAAATACCTGTCGCTGACCAAGCACGTCTACAGCCCGTGGATCGTCCTTGTCAGCAAGAAGTGGTGGGAGGCCCTGAACGCGGACGAACGCAAGGCTGTCCAGGAGTCCGCCGCCGCTGCGCGCGATTTCGAGCGCAAGGATTCCCGCGCGCTATCGGAAAAAGCCATCGAATTCCTGAAGCAGAAAGGCATGCAGGTCACGGTGGTGAGCGACAAGGAAATCGAACGGATGCAGGAAACAACGCGCCAGGCGATGTTCAAATTTGCCAGCGACGGCCATACCAGCCTGGTGAAGGAATTGCAGTCGGATCTGGAGAAATTGCGCAAATAAGCTTGTCGGCATCGGACTGGCCTGCCGGATATCGAGGCGAGTCCGGCGCCCCCCCCGGATTTCAAGTCCGGGCCGAACGACAAAAAGCCCGCTGCTGAAGCGGGCTTTACGTTTTTTTGGAATTTCTTCCTGGGTATGTTGGTGGACAGTACTGGGATCGAACCAGTGACCCCCGCCGTGTGAAGGCGGTGCTCTACCCCTGAGCTAACTGTCCCGAAGAAGGCGGCATTATCTCACAAACACTGCGAGGAATCAATTTGCCGGCACAACAGGCTCGGTACGCCAGAGGCAGGTGCCCTTGACTTCCTTGTCGAGCCGGTCGAGCAAGGCCTCGTGCTCGGCCAGCTCTTCTGCCGTGGCCTGCAGGACGAGAACCTCCGCAATAGGTGCGCCGGCCGCAAGTTCGTCGCTTCTTGCCGCCGTTTCCGGGGCGGCCAGGTCAATGGTGAGGCTGTTCTGGCCGCGTGTCATCGCCAGGTAGACTTCAGCCAGCAATTCCGCGTCCAGCAAGGCGCCGTGCAGGGTACGGTGCGCGTTCGAAATGCCGTAGCGGTCGCACAGCGCGTCCAGTGAATTGCGTTTGCCGGGGTGAATTTCCTTGGCCTGCACAAGGGTGTCCGTCACCATGTCGACGTGCTCGACGAAGTTCGGGAATCCGAGGCGCTCGAATTCCGCGTCGAGGAACGCAAGGTCGAACGGCGCGTTGTGGATGATGATTTCTGCGTCGCGCACGTAATCGCGCAGTTCGTCGGCGATCTCGGCGAATTTGGGCTTGTCGCTGAGGAACTCGGTGGTCAGGCCGTGCACGGCAAGCGCGCCCTCTTCCGAATCGCGTTCCGGGTTGATGTAGCTGTGGTAGTTATTTCCGGTCAGGCGGCGGTTGACGATCTCGACGCAGCCGATTTCGATGATGCGGTCGCCAGAACGCGGGTTCAGGCCTGTGGTTTCGGTATCAAGAACGATTTGTCGCATGGTCATTGGGCAGTTGCCGCCGTGTTGGATGCGGCGGCATCCGAGGCCGGATGGCGCTCCTTCCGGCGGGCAAGGAAAGTATAAAACGTCGGCACGACGAACAAGGTGAGCAGTGTACCAAAGCTCATGCCGCCGACGATGACCAGGCCGATCTGCATGCGCGATTCCGCGCCCGCGCCGGTGGCCAGTGCCAGCGGCACTGCGCCCAGCACCATCGCGCCGGTGGTCATCAGGATCGGCCGCAGGCGCAGCACTGCCGCTTCCACCACCGCCTCCTGCAACGTCTTGCCCTGCTCGCGCAGCTGGTTGGTGAACTCCACGATCAGGATGCCGTGCTTGGTGATCAGTCCGACCAGCGTGATGAGGCCGATCTGGCTGTACACATTCAGCGTGCCGCCGCCCCACTTCAGCGCCGCCAGCGCGCCCGCCATCGACAGCGGCACGGTCAGCATGATGATGAAGGGATAGATGAAGCTCTCGAATTGCGCCGACAACACCAGGTAGATGAAGGCCAGCGCGAGCACGAAGGTGAGCGCGAGGCTGCCGCTCGAATCGCGATATTCGCGCGACGATCCGGAAAGGTCGATCGCATACCCAGGCTTGAGGATGCTCCTGGCCGTCTGCTCCATGAAATCGATGGCTTCGCCTTGCGTGTAGCCGTTCGCGAGGCTGGCGGAAATGATGACGGCGCGACGCTGACCGAAGTGGTTCAGCTCGCGCGGAGCGACGGTCTCGCGCACCTTGAGCAGGCTAGACAGGGGGATCATCTGGTCCGGGCCACCGGTCTTGCTGAGGCCGCGCACGAAGATGTTGTTGATGTCGTCCGGGGCATCGCGCTCGCCGTTCTGGATCTGCACCACCACGTCGTACTGGTCGCCGTCCTTCTTGAAGCGCGTGACGTTGCGCCCGCCCAGCATGGTCTCCAGCGTGCGTCCGACGGTCTCGATCTGGACACCGGCATCCGCCGCTTTGTCGCGGTCGACTTCGACATTCACCTGCGGCTTGTTCAGACGCAGATCGGTGTCGATATTGACCAGCCCCGGATTCCTGCTCGCCTCGGCGACGATCTGCTGCGCCACGTTCTGCAATTCTGCGTACGAGGCGTTGGAGAGCACGACCAGGTTCACTGGGCGCTCGCGGATCGATTGCCCGAGCGAGGGCGGCGCATTCGGGAAGGCCAGGATGCCGGGAATCGCGGCCATCTTTGGCTGCATTTCCTTGAGCATGTCGAGCGTGCTGCGCTTGCGCTCGGTCCAATCGATGGTGCGGAAGGAGGCGCTGCCGCGCTCCACGGTGGGATTGCCGGCGAAGATGAAGACGCGGTCGATTTCCTTGATCCCGGCCGCGATCTCTTCCATCCGGCGCGCGTACTTCTCGGTATATTCGAGCGACGCGCCATCCGGCCCGGTAAAAACAGTAAAGATGGTGCCACGGTCCTCGACCGGCGCCAGCTCCTTCTTCATCCCGGTCGCCAGCCATGCCAGCGCGCCAATGACCGCGACGTACACCAGGACCACCAGCCAGCGCGTCGCCAGCGTACCCGACAGTGCCTTGCGGTAGGCCGCAGTCAGCATGTCGAGCGCATTTTCGATGGTACGGTACATGATGCCGTGCCGCGCCTGGTGACGCAGCAGGACCGAGCACATCATCGGTGACAGGGTGAGCGCGACGAAGCCGGATACCAGCACGGCACCGGCCAGCGTCAGCGCGAACTCCACGAACAGCCGCCCCGTCCGGCCTGGTGTGAACGCGACAGGCGCGTACACCGCGGCCAGGGTCAGCGTCATTGCGACGACTGCGAAACCGATTTCCTTCGCGCCCTTGAGCGCCGCGTCGAACGGCTTCATGCCTTCCTCGATGTGACGGAAGATGTTCTCGAGCACGACGATCGCATCGTCCACCACCAATCCGATCGCGAGCACCAGCGCGAGCAGCGTGAGCGTATTGATGCTGAAACCGGCCAGCGACATCAGGCCAAACGCGCCGATCAGCGACACCGGAATCGTGACCAGCGGAATGATGGACGCGCGCAAGGAGCGCAGGAAAACGAAGATCACCAGCGCGACCAGCACGATCGCTTCGCCGATGGTCTTGTACACCGACTTGATCGAACGGTCGATGAACAATGTGTTATCCACCGCGATGCCGATCCGCACGCCTTGCGCAGCCAGCTCTTCATTCAGCTTTGGCAATTCCGCCTTCACATACCCGGCGAGCTCCAGCGGATTGGCGGTCGCCTGCCGGATGATCCCCAGCGATACCGCATTCTTGCCGTTGAACCGCACCGAGGTGCGCTCGGCTGCCGGTGCGATCTCGACGCTTGCCACGTCGCGCACCCGCACCGCGTAACCGTTCACGGTCCGCACGATGATGTCCCCGAATTCCTTGGGTGTGGTGAGATCGGTCTGCGACACGACCGAGAACTCGCGTTGTCTCGACTCGATGCGCCCGGCCGGCACTTCGATGTTCTGCTTGCGCAAGGCATCTTCCACGTCCGCCGGCGTCAGACGGTACGCCGCAAGCTTGTCGCGATTGAGCCAGATGCGCATTGCATACTTGCGCTCGCCGCCGATGCGCACATCGGCAGCACCCGGCAGCAGTTGCAGGCGCGGCTTGACGATGCGGTTGGCAATGTCGGTCAGGTCAAGTTGCGACATCGTGTCGCTGGAGAAGGACAACCAGATGATCGGATTGGCGTCGGCTTCGACCTTGGCGATCACCGGCTCCTCGATGGTCTGGGGCAACTTGGAGCGCACGCGCGAGACGCGGTCGCGCACGTCGTTGGCGCCGGAATCGGGATCCTTTTCAAGGCGGAACTTGACCGTAATCTGGCTCTGTTCCGAGCGGGAAATCGAGGTCAGCACGTCGACGCCGTCAATGCCGGCAATCGAGTCTTCCATCGGCTTGGTGACCTGCGACTCGACGATTTCCGAACTCGCACCCGGATAGTTGGTCGTCACCGTCACAACCGGCTCATCGATTTTCGGGTATTCGCGCACTGACAGCCGATTGTAGGAAACCAGGCCGATCAGCAAAATGATGAGGGACATCACCGTCGCAAAAACGGGGCGGCGGATGCAGATATCGGACAAGACCATGATGCGCCCTGATCAGCTTTTCGGCGTGGCCGCGGCCGAGGCCTCGACCGGCCGCGAGCCCTGCCCCGCGCCCTGCGCGATTTTCACAGGAGTGCCGTCGCGACTGAGGCGGATCTGCCCGGCGGTGACCACCGTGTCTCCGGCCTGCAAGCCTTGCGTGATCTCCACCTTCGCCGCGCGCCGCAAGCCCGTCCGGACCTCCGTCCTGACCGCCTTGCCGTCGACAATCTTCCACACCGTCGCCTTGCTGCCCTGCGGGACGATGGCCTCTTCCGGCACCACCAGCGCATTGTCGCGTTCGCCGAGGATCAGCCGGACGCGCGCGAACATGCCCGGTTTCAGCTTCCCTTCCGGATTGTCGATGCGCCCGCGCAGCAGGGCGGAGCGGCCGGAACTGTCGACCTGAGGATCGACGGCATCGACCTTCGCGCGGAACGGCCGTCCCGGCAAGGCGTCGACCATGATCTCGATGGACTGTCCATGGCGCACGACGTCCGCATATTTTTCGGGCACCCGGAAGTCGACCTTGACGCTCGAAATGTCTTCCAGGTTGATCAGGTCGGCCCCATCCTTCACGTAATCGCCGACGCTCACGGTGCGGATACCAACGATGCCGGAAAACGGCGCTCTGATTTCCATCTTGGACAGGCGAGCCTCCGCAAGTGCGAGCTTGGCTTCGAGCACCTGCACGTTGGCGGCCGACTCGTCCTTCGCGCGCTCGGAAATGAACTTCTGCGTAGCCAGGTCGACATTGCGTTCGAAATTGGATCTGGCAATGCCGAGTTCCGCCTTGGCTTGCAGCACCTCGGCCTGGTTGACCGAGGAATCGAAAGCGACGAGCAACTGGCCTCTCTTCACCTGCTGGCCGTCGCTGAAATTGAGCTTGCTGATGCGCCCGGATACTTCGGGCCGGATCACGACCGACTCATTGGACCGGATGGTGCCGACCGCGTTGACATCGTTCACCAGCCGGACAGTGGCAACTGTTGCGACATCGACCGTCGGCGTTGTGCCGGCAGCGTTCGCCTTTCCCGTGCTGCGCGACGTCTGCGTGACGCCGGCAGCCTGCTCCATCGGTTGCTGCGGCTGTCGCTGCACGTAATAGGCATAGGATCCCAATGCTGCGATGCCAATGGCGGCAATGGCGGGATACAACAATCTCCGTGCGTCCATTAACTTGATTCGTGATGATAGCCAGGCAATCTCGTTGCCAACGAGCGAATGTAGCACAATCGCCACGTACTCGTCGTCTATGAAACCGACGCCACTCCGAGGTTGGCGAGGGCATCGGCGCGCTCGTTGCCGTCATGGCCGGCGTGCCCTTTCACCCAGCGCCACTGTATGTTGTGGATGGCCTGGGCGGCATCGAGCGCCTGCCACAGGTCGACGTTCTTGACCGGCTCCTTCGCTGCGGTCTTCCAGCCGCGCGCTTTCCAGCCGTGGATCCACTCGCTGATGCCTTTTTGTACATACTGGCTGTCGGTGTGGACCACCACCTCGCACGGCCGCTTGAGCGCCGTCAGGGCCTCGATCACGGCCTGCAGTTCCATGCGATTGTTGGTGGTCTTGGGATCCCCGCCGAACATTTCCTTCTTGTGTCCGCCGGCGATGAGAAGTGCGCCCCAGCCGCCGGGGCCGGGATTTCCCTTGCAGGCCCCGTCGGTATAGATTTCAACTTTGTCCATGCTTACTTGTGTTTGTGAATGCGATTGGTGGCGGGAACGCCTTGCGGGGCAGCGGCAGTCTTGCGGGTCCAGGCCGGGCCGATGAGCCGCATGCCGCGGATGCGCTTGATACCCTGCACGATATAGACCGCGCCGAGATAGGGCCACCAGCGGCCACCGGCCTTTTCCATGAAGGTGAAGCGGTTCAGCCATTTCTCGGTGACGCATGGCGGCGCGTAGCAGCCGAAATGCCCGCGATTGACTTCCATGTTCAGGAGCTTGAGCCAGTCCTTGAGGCGCGGCAGGCTGATGAATTCGCCGTTCTGCGGCAGGAAGTCTGCGCCGGTAACGCGGCTTGCGACCTGGCGCAGTCCCCACAGGCTTGCGGGATTGAATCCGCAGATGATCACCTGCCCCTCGGGAATCAGCACGCGCTCCACCTCGCGCAGCACCTGGTGCGGCTCGTCGGCGAATTCCAGCACGTGCGGCAGCACCACCAGGTCCAGGCTCTGCGAGGCAAAAGGCAATTCCGCGAAGTCATGCACGACCACGATCGGCGAACGCGACCCGTCGCCGTTTGCGGGCGGGAAGTGGGTATCGGTCAGCCATTTGTTGGGCATGCGATTGGCCTGCAGCGCATTGATTTGCGGCAGGCCGATCTGCATGGCATTGAAGCCGAAGATGTCGGCCGTCAGCGCGTCCAGCCGCGCCTGCTGCCACGCGCGCACGTAGGCGCCGGCCGGAGTCTCCAGCCAGGGACCGAGCGCTATAATGGCTTTTTCAGGCGACAGGCGTTCCATCGTATGTTGAATGTATTGACTGTACCGGCGTTCCAGGACAATTACCTTTGGCTGATTCACGATGACAAACATGCCGCCGTGGTCGACCCGGGCGACGCGGCACCGATTCTGGCCGCGCTGGAGGAACATCGCCTCTCCCTGGCCGCTATTCTACTGACTCATCATCACGCTGACCATGTCGGCGGCGTGCCCGACCTGCTGCGCCGCTATCGGGTTCCCGTATTCGGTCCGCGCAATGAAGCCATTCCGCAGGTCACGCACGCCGTCAGCGAAGGTGATGCTATCAGGCTCGATACGCCAAACCTCAAGCTTGAAGTGCTGGATGTTCCGGGCCACACGCGTGGCCATATTGCCTATTTTGCATCGGAACAAGGCTGGCTGTTTTGCGGTGACACCCTGTTTGCCGGGGGCTGCGGACGCCTGTTCGAGGGAACGCCGGAACAAATGATTGCCTCCTTGGCAAAACTGGCCGTGCTTCCTGATAAAACGCAAATCTTCTGCGCGCACGAATACACGTTGGCGAACCTTCGCTTCGCACGGGAAGTCGAACCCGAAAACCTTGCAATAAATACACGACTTCAGCTCGAACAGGCCAAGCGCGACCAGGGGCAACCCACGGTGCCATCCACGATCGGCCTGGAAAAATCGACGAACCCGTTCCTGCGTTATCGGGAACCCGGCATCGCCGATCGGCTTCTAGCCACCGGACATCTTTCTGACCGGGAACCTATCGCCGTTTTCGCTGCCTTACGGCAATGGAAAAATTCCTATCGCTAGGCGGCGCGGCCATCCCACGGTCCGTAATGTTTTGCAATAAGCCTTGACGCAGGAAAACACCATTACGTAAACTTCTTTGATTCCCGGGCGCCTGACGATAGCCCCGCCATAACACAGCAAGCGAGGACCCATGCAACCGCTGAAAATAAGAATATTTCCGTTTACAGCGATTCTTCTCCTCAGTGCGCCATACGCAGCGCAAGCTGCCGATCTTTCCCTTCCCCTGAACTCCTGGTCGCAGGTGTCTGCGCTGGAAAAACCTTACGACCCCAACGATCCGCTGGTGCAGTTGCTCGCGATGGAAGAAGTGGACGTATGGGCGCGCATACGGAAGGGCTTCGGCATTCCCGACCTGGACAACCCGCTGGTGGCCAATCATGTGCAGTGGTATGTCTCGCGGCCGGACTACATCCAGCGCACCACCACGCGTGCATCGCGCTACC
>JAKACN010000128.1 GCA_021821365.1 Pseudomonadota bacterium
GCAACATTCAACCCTCGGTTATCGATCACCAATCCAGTATCTGGACCGCTGGATCAGTGAGCAGAGTCAGGAAAGACTGGCTGCATAAAGGACACCTGCTGGAAGACGAAAAACAGAGGGAACCTCACCTCCTTATTAGCAGCCGTAATCAAATGTGGCGCAAGGATCTCACCACAAAGGGCGACAGTTTCATCCGAAATATTAAATGTGTCATCAATCGCCTTCGGCAGGTGACCACCGTAGAATCCTACCGCATCAGCGAGCACTGCATTAAGGTCGGTCGCGGCCTGTCCTGCGCTGACTCCAATCGATTGAAAGTCTTGGAAGTAGAGTTGGTTTTTTGGTTTTGACGCACCTCGGTGCTCGTCAAAGATTTTAGCGAGGATTAATTGCAGTAAGCAGTCGTACCTATCTTCAACCGCTACGGCGGCTGAGTGTAGGACATTTTCTAGTCGAGTGAACACATCGAGCAAGCTCTCGGGCGGCGTTAAGTCACTGTAGGCTAGTGCCTTTACCTTGATGGATTTCCCAGGCTTAGGTAAGAGCGCAAGTGGCCCACTTTTGATTTCGACTACGCCCTTATGCTCTTCTTTCCAGAAGAGTCGCGGATTTACGCCGTCCCAGAAGAGACCTATCGTATCCTTGCGTGACGCAAAATTGAGAAGGGGTTTAACTTGAGTCTGCTCTACAAAGGCGGACTTCACATCCGTCGGCTTTATTTCAGCCAGAAGCACTGCGTGCTTCAGGAGCTCATCCACATAGTCTTCGCTGTCGGGATTAAGTAGTGTTGCATCGCAGTCAAGCACTGCCAAGTCGCACCGAAAGCTGTTCTTACCACCATTGCCGAATTTCGCTACGACTGCCTCAATCTTGATCTTTTTGGGATCGTAACCATGGGCTAGCAGATAGCGGATTGCATCGATTCGGTGGCGTTCTTCAAGCGCACCAAGATCTGCGCTCTTCTTTTTTTTGGGTTTGAGCTGTCCACGAATCGGACAGATAAGAGTTAGCGGTTCCATATCCCTCGTTAGCAGCAAATGTCAGTTGTCCAGCCGAACAGTATTTTTTCCAAGAGCTTTCATGCACTGAAGAAAGAAGGCAAACGTGAATGCGCCACGGTTAATTTTGTTAGTCAACCCTTTGTAGCTTTCATAAACTCCAACCGCAGCAAGGCGCTCGATGAGCTCATCGTAGCCAAGTCCAGCGAGAGCCAGTTCAGCTTTCAAGAGATTCGTTGCACGGCGGTTCCAGTCGTCAGCCATAGCTCTAGTCGTTACTATTTGGCAAATGGCGGACACACTACCACAGCTGAATAAGACACGGAAGGGAAGAATAAAGTACAAATTTGTGGGATATGCGACAAATGTGTACTTTTGCACGGATGGGGGTTAGGGAAGGGACGTGTTTGAAAACCGCTTGGTAAAGCGACCCGAAATCTTTTGGTACACGCTTAGGTACACAGACTATCGAGGATCGAGAGGGGGGCTATATGGAATTTGGCTTATGTGGGTTCTCTCAACATTCTGTATTGGTCTGTCTGCGACCAGTGCACTGATTTTAATCAAAGGAAAAATTTCCTTTCAGATCACGCACTTGTCTAACCTTATCCTGTGTTTTCCACAGAAATATCCACGCCCGCTGTGGGCAAGTCGATGATGACAGGCCGGCCTGTCGGAGACGCTGCGCGCGCATACGCGTGGCGTCTTCAGTCGCGCTCAGGCCTCGACCCCGGCGAGCAAACGATGCGCGAGCGCCTTGGCCTGCTCCAGCGCCTGCTCGGGGCTGTCGGAGGGAGCATCGACCGTATGCTGCGTGTCCTCGCTGTCCGCGCCGCGTTCGCGGCTGAGCATGACGACGCCGCGAAACTTGCCGTCCTGCTGTTCCTGGATGTCCGCCTGCGCAACCCAATTCGCTTTCGTGTACTTGATGACTGTCATCGCTGCCTCCTTCATGCATGTGTATAGGACTATGGGAGGCATGCAATGTTCAGGCGGCATGCGATGCCGGGCGGATGTTTGCCTTGATTTTAATCAGATCGAAAATTTCCTTGCAGATCATGGAGATAGACAACCTGCGCCTGACTTGTCCACAGTATTAGCCACAGGAAATGTGGGCAATCGGACGTACACGTGATAGCTCGTGCTGTCCCGAATACAACCTGTCCGGTCACGCCACCGATTGCCGGACGCGTTCGCCGTCGTCTTCGTCCTCATCGCTCCCGTCGTCGCTGTACTGCCGCGCGATCTCGCGAAACTGGTGCTCGATCTCGTTGAAGGCGTCGAGCACGTCGGGATCGAAATGCGTGCCGCGTCCCTGGCGGATGATCTTCGCGGATTCCTCGTGGCTGAATGCCGGCTTGTACACACGGCGCGAGATCAGCGCGTCGTAGACGTCGGCCAATGCCATCAGGCGCGCCGCCACCGGAATGGCATCGCCCTTCAGCCCTTGCGGATAGCCGCTGCCATCCCACTTTTCATGGTGGCAGTATGCGATGTCGCGCGCGAAGGCGAGAAAGCCGTTGCTGCCGCCGAGATGCTTTTCGACGGCGATGATGGCGTCCCGGCCATAGATGGCATGCATCTTCATGATCTCGAATTCATCGGGATCGAGCTTGCCCGGCTTGAGCAGGATGCGGTCCGGCACGCCAACCTTGCCGATGTCATGCAGCGGCGCCGACTTGAACAGCAGGTCGATGTTCTCTTCGTTGAGCACGCCGGAAAAACGCGAATGGTGTTGCAGCTTGCGCGCCAGCGCAGCCACATAGGCCTGCGTGCGGCGGATGTGGTTGCCGGTCTCGTTGTCGCGCGTTTCCGCCAGCGATGCCATGGCGAGAATGGTGGCTTCCTGCATCTGCACCACCTCGCGCGTGCGCTGCGCGACGAGATGTTCCAGGTGCGTGTTCTGGTCCTCGAGGAACTGGCGCGCCTTCTTCAGGCTCAGTTGCGTGGCCACGCGCGCGAGCACGATGGGCGGGCTGATCGGCTTCGGGATGTAGTCGACGGCGCCGAGACTCAGCCCCATTTCCTCGTCTTCCTGCTGCGTCTTCGCGGTGAGGAACATGACCGGGATGCCGGCGGTTTCCGGCGCGGCCTTCAGGCGGCGGCAGGTTTCGTAGCCGTCCAGCTCCGGCATCATCACATCGAGCAGGATAAGGTCGGGATAGGGCGCCGCGGCGGCCACTTGCAGAGCCTTGAGGCCGTTGGTGGCGATCTTCAGCCGGTACTTGTCCTTCAGCAGCGCCGAGAGCAGCGAGATGTTGTCCGGTGTGTCGTCGACGATCAGGATGGTTTGCTTGCGCAGGCTGTCGAATGGAATGCTCATCAATACGTCCCCCTGGACGGCTCGTCGACCGAATAGCCGGTGTTCTCGATGCCTGCCTGCAGTGCGGCCAGCGCGGCGTCGAAGTCATAGTGGCGCGTTGCGTGCTCGACGCGGCGCCAGTTTTCCTTGTCCAGCGCCGCCGCCATCAGGTGCGCCGAACGCGCCAGCAGGTCGCTGGCCTCGGCATCCGATTCCTTCAGCAGCTGCGCGAAGCGCGCGATCACGGCCTGCGCCTCGTGGCGATCGACCTCCGTGTTCTCGATGACGGGCACAGGAACGGGAGCGGGCAGCACCTTGCCGACGGCCTCCATCACGGTACGCATGGCATGGTCGAGTTCATCCAGCACCGGTGACACCGTGTCGTTGCCGCTGCCGCGATGCAGCTCCGCTTCCAGCGCGCCGCACAAGTGACGCACGGTGGTCGCACCGAGCAGTGCAGCCACGCCTTTGAGCGTATGTGCGAGGCGCTCGGCCAGCACGCGGTCGCAAGCGATGGCGTCGCGGATCCTTTCGACAGCGTCGACCTGATCTTCGCGAAAACGCGCCAGCATCTGCAGGTAGAAGCCGCGATTGCCGAGCGTGCGAGACAGGCCGTCCCTGACGTCGATGCCCTCGATCTCAAGCTCCGCTTCCGCATCCGGATCGACGACTTCCTGCGGCACCGATTCATCGGGGACGACATGCTGCGGACACCAGCGTGCGATCGCGCGATACAACTCGGACGGGCTGATCGGCTTGGCGAGGTGATCGTTCATGCCGGAGGCGAAGCAGCGCTCGCGTTCCTCCACCATGGCATGCGCGGTCATGGCGATGACGGGCAGCGCGTCGAAGCGCGCGTCGCTCCGGATGCGGCGCGTAGCTTCATGGCCGTCCATTTCCGGCATCTGCACATCCATGAAGACGAGGCCGTAGTAACCAGGTCCGGCAGTGTCCAGTTTCTCCAGTGCGACGGCACCATTGGGTGCGATATCGATTCGCGCACCCGCTGCATGCAGCAGCTCGGCGGCGATCTGCTGATTGATCTCGTTGTCTTCGACCAGCAGCACGTTGAGGCCGCGGAAGCGCGGCGCGCGGTCGCGGCTTCCGTTCACCTCCGCGCGCATCGGCGGCGCAAACAGTTCGACCAGGGTATCGACAAGGGTCGACACATTGACCGGCTTGACGAGGAAGCTGTCGGCCTGCGTGTGCTCGATGCGGTGGCGCGCTTCCTCGCGTCCGTGCGAGCTGAGCAGTACCATGCGCGGGGGCGCAGCGAGCGCCTCATCATCCTTCACGGCGTCGATCAGGTCGATGCCGTCCATGCCGGGCATGTGAAGGTCGGTGAACACTACGCCGTACGGCTGCGTGCCGTCGGCGGCGCGGATCATGTCGAGCGCCTCGCCCGCGTCCGCCGCAAGTTCGATCCGCACCGGCAGCACGGTCAAGCTGTCGGCGAGCACCTGGCGCGCTACCGGATTGTCGTCGACCACCAGCACCCGCATGCCGTCGATGACGGCCGGCACCGCGCGGCGCCGCTCCAGCGCGTCGGCCAGGCCGAACCAGGCCGTGAAACGGATGGTCGTGCCGACGCCGGGCTGGCTTTCCAGCCAGATGGCGCCGCCCATCAGCTCCACCAGCCGCTTGGCGATCGACAGGCCGAGGCCGGTGCCGCCGTACTTGCGCGTGGTCGATTCGTCGGCCTGGCTGAAGGCGCGGAACAGCTTCGCGGTCTGTTCGTGCGTCATGCCGATGCCGGTGTCGCGTACCAGGAATTGCAGCTGGATCTTGTCGGCGCTGGCGTCGAGCCGGCGGCAGGACACGAAGACCTCGCCGCGCTCGGTGAATTTGATGGCGTTGTTGATCAGGTTGATCAGCACTTGGCCGAGGCGCAAGGGGTCGCCGATCAGCCCGCGCGGCACGTCGAGCGGGATCTGGAACACGTATTCGAGGCGCTTTTCGTGCGCCCTGGCGCCGGTGACCGTGGCGACGTTGTTGAGCACGTGGTCCAGGTTGAAGCTGGTGCGCTCCATGTCGAGCTTGCCGGCTTCGATCTTGGAGAAGTCGAGGATGTCGTTGATGATGCCGAGCAGCGAGATGCCGGCGCTGCGGATCTTTTCGACGTAGTCGCGCTGCTGGTGATCGAGCCCGGTGCGCAAGGCGAGGTGCGCCATGCCGATAATGGCATTCATCGGCGTGCGAATCTCATGGCTCATGTTCGCCAGGAACATCGACTTGGCACGCGTGGTTTCCTCCGCGTGGCGGCGCGCCAGCTCCGCTTCCTTCAATTCCGCCTGGATGCGCAGCCGTTCCAGGCGGATGCGTTCGGCCATGCTCTGCTTGAGGCTATCTTCCAGCGCCTTGCGCTCGGTGATGTCGGTCATGAAGGACAGCGTCGCGGGCTTGCCTTCCCATTCGATCATCACCGCCGACAGCTGTACCCAGGCGATGGCGCCGGACTGTCTGTTGACGATGCGGAACTGGTAGTACTGTTCGACCTGCTCGCCGCGCAAGCGTCGCATGTGGTGGTCGATCACCAGCGGGCGATCTTCGGGATGGATGGCGGCGACGAAAGGTTGCGCGAACAGCGCTTCGCGTTCGTAGCCGGTGAGCTGGAGCAGGCGCGGATTGCACAGCACGATGTGCCCGTCCTGTACCACCAGGATGCATTCGGTCACGTTGTCGACCACCTGCCGGTAATGCTCTTCGGACTTGTTCAGGGCTTCCTCGAGCTGACGGCGCTTGGTGATGTCCATCGCCACCCACACCGTGCCGCGCGAAAGGTCTTTCGGATTGACCGCTCGCCCGGACAGGTAAGCGCAGAACACGCTGCCGTCGGCGCGCTTCATCTGCATTTCCGTTTCGAAGGCCTCGCCCCGGCTGACGGCGTCGGCAACCAGCGCGCCGGTTTTCCGGTATTCCTCGTGCGACGGATAGAAGGGTTCGAGCGACATGCCGGCCGGGTCGCCAGGCGGAACGCGGAAGATATCGAACATCGCGCTGTTGGCCCACTTCACGCGGCCGGCCGGATTCAGGAAGATCATGCCGACGATCGAGTTTTCCAGGATGGTCTCGCGCTCGGCGAGCGTCTGCTTGAGCCGGTCTTCCAGCGCCTTGCGCTCGGTGATGTCATTGATGAAGACGAGCGCCGCGGGCCGCCCGCCCCAATCGATCGTGACCACCGCGACCTGCACCCAGAGGCTCTGCCCGGTGCTGCCGTTGAACATCCGGAATACCGCGTTTTGCTCGACCTCTTCGCCGCGCATGCGGCGCCGGTAACGGTCCATGACCAGGGGATGATCGTCGCGATGCACGCCGTCGATGAACGGCTTGCCGATCAGCTCCGCCGCCGCCAGACCGACAAAGTCTTTCATGCGTGAATTGGCGAAGGCAATCATGCCGTCCTGCAGCACCAGGATGCCTTCGGCGGCATTGTCGACCACTTGCCGGTGGTGCGCTTCGGAGGTGATGAGCGCATCCTGCTGGCGGCGCAGCGCGGTTTCCTGCGCGGCCTTGCGCTGTTCGATATCGGTGAAGGTGACCACCACGCGGCGCGCGCCGCCGTCCAGGGCGAAGGCATTGAAGCTGACCAGTGCGGTCAGCAGGGAACCGTCCTTGCGGCGGATGCGCCATTCGTCGGCGAGCCTGCGAGACTCGGCGAACAGGCCGGCCACGAAACGGTCGCCGTAGGCAGCCACTTCCGGCGGCGCCGCCAGGCTCCAGGGCTGGCCGACGATCTCGTCCGCGCCATAGCCGAGCATGGCACAGAAGGCGCGGTTGACGCGCAGGAACGTGCCATTCTCGTCGAGAAAACAGATACCGGTGCCAGTGGCATCAAATGCCGCGCTCAGCAGTTCATCGTCGTCGCGCGCTGATGATGCCGTTGTCGTCGTCGCCATCGTGCCGCCCGCTTGTTGAAAGTCCCCTCCGTGCCGGTGGAAAGACGGGGCGTGGCAAGACAATCCCTTGCTTTCCTGACAGCAACTGGGACACGATAGCAGATTCGCGCCGGGGTGGCACGGGGAAAGCGATCATTGTGTGGTAAATGCCCATGAACGGCTGACGCCGACGCCGTCCAGGCTGCCGGCGAACTGCACGTCGTAGGTTGTGGCCGGTTTCAGCACTCCCACCGGAATGATGGCGACGGCCGAGGCCGGCGTCTGGGGATCGGTGTCGTGCTTGAGCAGTTGCACCGGCAGCAGGTCTCCGCCGTGCGGGCGGATGGTGAAGCTCTGGACGGCAAGCGTGGTGCCGAGGGTGGAATGCAGGCTGACCGGATAGCCGACCTCGTTGACGTTCGGGACCGGATCGGGAACTTCGTTATCGCTCAGGAAATTCACGGGAACACGCTGCTGTCCCGGAAACGGATAGGCAAACAGCCTGCTGCGGTCCTGCGCGGTCGTGTTGATGCCGATGGTCGCAAAATCGGTCGTGAAGTAGGTCAGCCCGCCGGTAACCGTCGCTGCGCCGGAACCGCCGTCCTTGAAGATCGGCTCAAAAATGACGAAACGGTGATAGATCGCTGCGATGAGGTCTTCCGCCGCATTGAAGCCGGAACGGTCGCTGGTGGCCGAAATCACCTCGCCATAGGCATAGCCCCCGGCCGGCAGCAGGTATCCCGCCGCCATCAGGCGATCGCCTGTGGTCTGTCCGGTGAAGCCAGGCTTGCCGGGGACCTGTTCGTGGGTAATGGTGTCGTTTAACTTCTGGTAGTCGGAATGTCCCTGCGCCGCCGCATCGAGCAGGGCATTGCGCGTCACCGCCGGGAGGCCGGCCTGCTGGCGCCGGAAGTTGAACCAGTTGAAGCCGTCGGTTGCCGTATTGCCGGTTGCCTGCGGTGCGCCGGGATCGAGCGCGACGACCGATTTGACCGGGCTGGACGTGGTCGTGCCATTGCCGTCGTTGCCGCCGCCGCCGCAGGCAGCGAGGACAAGCAAAAGCAGCATGGGCAGGACCGGGCGCAGGGATCGTCCCATTGTTACTCCTTGGTGTCGGGATATGGATGGCATGGCAAACCTAAGCGCAAAATCTGGATTAGATGCGTACTTTTACTTCCGGTTGCAAAGTTCTCCAACAAAATTTCCGGCTTTGTGACGATTTGACACCGCTCCGCCGCACACAGCCCTGATCTACATAAACAAATGACAGCGTTTTGAAAGCTGGCAGCAGGTATGTTTGATCAAGCGCCTGTCATGAACGGTTTCCGGCGCTGCACGGCCCCGGAAACCGTTCATGACAAGCTCCATGACGGCAGGAGACGCCGCCGGCAGGTGCACGACGAACGCGGGCCAAGCGGCTGCCTCGCTTTTCGTGCAAACTTTCCATCACTAAAAATACATCATGCCAAGCGCTTCCGCCTGACGCCATGCATGCCGGTACCATGCCATCCCTGAACCGTTCCATCGTTCAACCCCTTCTGCTCACGCTCACAGTCGGCTTCCTTTCCGCCATCCTGTGCCAATGGCTCGGCGCCCCGCTGCCGTGGATGATCGGCCCGCTGTTCAGCACCGCGGCGGCGCGCATGGCCGGCGCCGGGCTGCGCAGCCCGGTGCAGGTGCGGGAAGCCGGGCAGTGGGCGATCGGCACCGCGCTCGGCCTGTACTTTACGACGCCGGTGCTGAAGGTGCTGGTGTCCTACAGCGGCTTCATCCTCGCCGGCGTGCTGTTCGCGCTCCTGCTCGGCGTGGCGGGCGGCTGGATGCTGCACAAGCTCTCCGGCGTCGACAAGACCACCGCCTTCTTCGCCATGGCGATCGGCGGTGCCTCCGAGATGGCCACACAGGGCGAGCGCCACGGCGCGAAGGTCGACCGGGTGGCCGCCGCGCACAGCCTGCGCATCATGATGGTGGTCGGCATCATCCCCTTCCTGTTCAAGTTCTCCGGCGTGCAGGGCCAGGATGTGTTCGTGCCGGGCACGCGCATCGTGCATTATGGCGGCCTGGCAGTGCTGATCCTGCTCACCTCGGCCTGCGCCGTCCTGCTCAAGCGCACCAGGGCGCCTAATGCCTGGGTGATCGGCCCGCTGCTGGTGGCGGCGGCACTGACCGCATTCGGCCTGAACCTGTCGGCCCTGCCGGAATGGATGGTGCATCTTGGCCAGCTCTTCATCGGCGTCTCGCTCGGCACCCGCTTCTCGCCGGAATTCCTGCACACCGCGCCGCGCTATCTCGCCAGCGTGGCGATCTGCGCGCTGCTGGCGATGGCGGTCGCAGCCAGCTTTGCGTTCGGGCTGTCGATGCTCAGCGGCATGCATCCGGCCACGGCGATCCTCGCGACGTCGCCGGGCGGCATTGCGGAAATGAGCCTGACAGCCAAAACACTACAACTGGGCGTACCGATCGTTACCGCCTTCCATGTCACGCGCCTGGCCGCGCTGGTGATGACGATCGGGCCAATGTATCGCCTGGCCGCGCGCATCAGGGGCGCCAGGTGACCTGAACGCCAGGAATGGCGTATTCTGGCGCTGTTGATTTTTTTCGCACGAGGTTGGATCAGGAAGACATTTCACACGAGGAGACAGATACCATGTTGTCACGAAAGAGCATCATCACCGCCGCACTCGCCACCACCTTCGCCGCCTTCACGCCAGGCGCATTCGCCCAGGTGCCGGCAGGCTATCCCTCCGATTACGCGAAGATCGTCGACGGCGCGAAGAAGGAAGGCAAGGTGGTCGTCTATGCGACGACCGATACCAAGGCCGCCGAGCCGCTGCTCAAGGATTTCAATGCGCTGTACCCCGGCATCAAGGTCGAATACAACGACATGAACTCAACGGAGGTGTACAACCGCTTCATTTCCGAAGCGGCGGCCGGCGGCAACACGGCCGACGTGCTGTGGTCTTCCTCGATGGACCTGCAGATCAAGCTGGTTGCCGACGGCTACGCCATGCAGTACAAGTCGCCGGAAGCGTCGGCCATCCCGAACTGGGCCGTGATGAACAACACTGCCTATGGCACCACCTTCGAGCCTGCGGTGTTCGTGGTCAACAAGCGGCTCGTGCCGGCCAATGAAGTGCCCGCCACGCACGCGGACTTCGCGAAACTCCTGACCAGCAAGACCGACAAGTACAAGGACAAGGTGACGACCTACGACATCGAGAAATCCGGCGTCGGCTTCATGTTCGTGACGCAGGACTCGCATGTCGACGAGAACGGTTTCTGGAACCTGGTCAAGGCTTTCGGCGCGACCGGCCTGCGGGTGCAATCCTCCACCGGCACGATGCTGGAGCGCATTTCCTCGGGCGAGAACCTGATCGGCTACAACATCATCGGCTCGTATGCGCTGGTACGCGCGAAGAAAGACCCGAACATCGGCGTCGTGATCCCGAAGGATTACACCCTGGTGCTGTCGCGCGTGCAGTTCATCAACAAGACCGCGAAGAATCCGAACGCGGCCAAGCTGTGGGTTGACTACCTGCTGTCCAAGCGCGGCCAGAACGTCATCGCCAACGAAGCGAAGCTGTTCGCGATCCGCGGCGACGTCACGGGTGAGGCCACCTCCGCCGAACTGAGCAAGGAAATCGGCAGCGGCCTGAAGCCGGTGCCGGTCAACACCTCGCTGCTGCAATACCTCGATCAGTCGAAGCGGCTCGCTTTCCTGAAGAAGTGGAAAGAGACGATGGCGAAGAAGTAAACCGCAGCAAAAGGCCGCCCGCATGATTCGCCCGCGGGCGGCTGACTCCGTTCGCGCCGACATTTTCTTCTCCGTCACCCGCCATGCAAACCCTGTCGCTCTCGCGCCTGAACTGGCCGCGCGGCCTCGTCGTCATGCTGACGGCGATCGCCATCTTCCTGCCGCTGCTGCTCATCTTTTACCAGAGCTTTCTGTCGGCGCCGTTCTTTGTGCCGAACAAGACGCTTGGGCTGGATGCCTACCGCTTCATCTTCGATGATCCGGACTTCAGCCAGGCCTTCATCAACGGCGCCATCCTGTCGGTAGGCATGACCGCCATCGCGCTGCCGCTCGGCGCGATGCTGGCCTTCCTGATGGTGCGCACCGACCTGCCCGGCCGCAACTGGCTCGCGCCACTGCTGCTGGTGCCGATCTTCGTATCGCCGATGGTGATGGCCTTCGGCTATGTGGTATCGATGGGGCCGGTTGGGTTCTACACCACGTGGATCAAGCAATGGACCGGCATCCAGCCCTGGAACATCTACGCCTTCTCCAGCATCGTCGTCATCGCCGGCCTGACGCACGTGCCGCATGTCTACCTGTATGCCTCGTCGGCGCTCAAGAGCCTCGGCTCGGATGTCGAGGAAGCGGCGCGCGTGGCGGGCGCCTCGCCGCTGCAGGTGGCCCTGAACGTGTCGCTGCCGATGATCATGCCGGCGCTCGCCTATGCCGGCGTACTTATTTTGTTCCTCGGCTTCGAAGTGTTCGGCCTGGTGCTGGTGCTGGGCGATCCGGAAGGCCATCTCGTGGTGGCGACCTACCTGTACAAGCTGACCAACAAGCTCGGCACGCCGTCCTACCACCTGATGGCCGCGGTCGCGGTGTGCCTGGTCGCGGTGACCGTGCCACTGGTGCTGTGCCAGCGCTTCCTGCTCAGGACGGCCAACAAGTATGTATCGATCAAGGGCAAGGGCGCGCGCCAGAAGCCGCTGCCGCTGGGGAAATGGAAGTGGATCGCGTTCGGCTTCATCGCGCTCTGGCTGCTGCTGACGATCTTCGTGCCGATCTCGGGCATCGCGCTGCGCTCCTTCGTGTCCTACTGGGGCGAAGGCGTGAAGCTGGCCGACGTGCTCACCCTCCAGCACTTCGCCGACATCCTCGACCAGCCCTCGCTGCTGCGCGGCATCTTCAACACCGTGCTGATCGGCGTGGTCGGCGGCGCATTGGCGGTCCTGTGCTACGCGGCGATCGCGCTCGCCGCGCATCGCAAGCAGGACAGCATCACGCGCTTCCTCGACTACAGCGTGCTGGTCCCGCGCGCGGTGCCCGGACTGCTGGCCGGCCTGGCCTTCCTGTGGGTGTTCCTGTTCGTGCCGGCCACGCTCGACCATTTTCTCAAGAGCATGGACAACGGCGTCGCGCAGTGGCTGTCGGAACACCTGATCCCGCAGTTGCGCGAACTGCGCTCGACCATCTTCTCGGTGTGGCTCGCGTATTCGGTGGTGTGGCTGGCCTATGGCCTGCGCCTGATATCGACCGCGCTGCTGCAGGTCGGCCCCGAACTGGAAGAAGCGGCGCGCTCGGCCGGCGCGCGGCGCGGCCGCATCACGCGCGACATCACGCTGCCGCTGGCGCGCTATGGCCTGCTGGGCGCATGGCTGATGGTGTTCCTGATCTTCGAGCGCGAATATTCCACCGGCGTGTACCTGCTCTCGCCCGGCACGGAAGTGATCGGTTCGATGCTGGTGTCGATGTGGGGATCGGGCGCGATCGACCTGGTGGCGGCGCTGTCGTTCATCAACATCATCCTGGTGGCGATCGGGTTGGGGATTGCATTGCGCTTCGGCGTGAAGCTGCATGATTAAGGAAGAAGCATGAGAGAACTGAGCGTCAAGGATCTGTATCTCGATTACGGTAGCGGCGCATCGGCCAACGCCATCCTCAAGGGCGTGTCGATGGAATTGCAGCGCGGCGAGGTGGTCGCGCTGCTGGGCCCGTCCGGCAGCGGCAAGACCACCCTGCTGCGCGCCGTCGCCGGCCTGGAAAGTCCGAAGGCCGGCAGCATCCATATCGGCGAGCGTGCCGTGTTCGACGGCGGCAGCGGGCTGGAAATGCCTGCCGAGGAACGCAACCTGGGCCTGGTGTTCCAGTCCTATGCGCTATGGCCGCACAAGACGGTGTTCGACAATGTGGCCTACGGCCTCAAGCTGCGCAAGATGAGCCGCGCCGAGATCGCGGAACGCGTCAACAAGGTGCTGCCGCAGCTCGGCCTGGGCCAGCTCGCCGAGCGCTATCCGCACCAGCTGTCCGGCGGCCAGCAGCAGCGCGTGGCGATTGCGCGCGCGCTGGTCTACAACCCGCCGGTCATCCTGCTGGACGAACCGCTGTCGAACCTCGATGCGAAACTGCGCGAGGAAGCGCGCGCATTCCTGCGCGAGCTGATCGTGCGCCTCGGGTTGTCGGCGCTGATGGTCACGCACGACCAGGGGGAAGCGATGGCGATTGCCGACCGCATCCTGCTGCTCAACAACGGCAGGATCGAACAGCAGGGTACGCCGCAGAGCATGTACGAGACGCCGGAGACCTTGTTCACCGCCGAATTCATGGGCAGCAACAATCGCCTTCCCGCACGGCTGCTGCAGCGCGATGGCGCGCGCGTGCGCCTGCAGGTGGACGGCACGACCATGCAAGGCACGGCACGCGGCGCGCAGGCCGGCGGCAACGTCGCCGCCATGATCCGGGTGGAGCAGGTGCGCGTGTCGAGCACGCCGGTCGACAACGCGCTCAAGCTGCCGCTGCTGACCTGCATGTACCTCGGCGACCGCTGGGAATGCCTGTTCCATCGCGGCGGCACGGACGAACTCAAGTTGCGCGCCTATTCGCCGCATCGGCTGGAAGCCGGAGACTACTGGCTGCAGCTGCCGCCGGAAAAGTTGTGGGTTTTCTAACAGCCTGAAATCCGTCCTGTCCTTGTTTCCCCCACAGTCCGGGGCGATACTCAGGCTTGCGCGTTCGCCTTGATCTGGCTGCTGGACAATTTTTCCTGTTCGGTCCAGCTTAAGAAAGCCTTAAGCGAGCAATGCGATAAGGAGCGCAACTCATGGGAAACGAGGAAGGGCATCATGCGTCTTCTGCTGGTTGAAGACGATCCGCTGCTCGGCGACGGCATCGAGAGCGGATTGAAACAGGCGGGATTCACCGTCGACTGGGCCAGGGACGGCCATGCGGCGCAGCTCGCGCTCGACACCACCGACTACGAGCTGGTGGTGCTCGACATCGGGCTGCCGCGCGTCTCCGGCCTGGAACTGCTGCAGCGCCTGCGCCGCAAGGGCAGCGACCTGCCGGTGCTGCTGCTGACCGCGCGCGATACGGTGCGCGACCGCGTCGGCGGCCTGGACGCCGGCGCCGACGATTACCTGGTGAAGCCCTTCGACCTGAGCGAACTGGTCGCGCGCATCCGCGCCCTGCTGCGGCGCGCGCATGGACGCAGCGCGTCGGTCATCCGCTACGAAGACA
>JAKACN010000402.1 GCA_021821365.1 Pseudomonadota bacterium
GGTCGACCATTTCAAGGGCTGGTCGCACAACGGCCACGTCACGCTGCAGCGCGGCGAACGTTCGCGCCTGGCAGACTATGCTGCAGAAGTGCTGTAATCCAAGGAGAGACGCAATGAAGCACTGGCTCATTTTGGCCGCGGGCTTGACCCTCGCCCTGCCCGCCCATGCGATCGACTGGAAAGAGATGCTGCGCGGCGTGCTCGGCAAGCCGGTCGAACAGCCCCCCGCCAGCGGCGTCGATGCGCTGTCCAACGCCGATATCAATGCCGGCCTCAAAGAGGCGCTCGCCCGCGGCGCCGACGCGGCCGTCGCCCAGCTCGGGCAGAAGGATGGCTTCTTCGGCAACGCCGCACTGAGGATTCCGCTGCCGCCCAGCCTGCAGAAAGCCGAGAAAGCCATGCACATGTTCGGCATGGGCAAGCAGGCCGACGACCTGGTGCTGTCGATGAACCGCGCCGCCGAAGCCGCGGTGCCGGAAGCCCGGACCCTGCTCGTCGATGCGGTGCGCGCGATGACGCTGGAAGACGCCAAGGGCATCCTCACCGGCGGCCAGACCTCGGCCACCGACTTCTTCCGCCGGAAAACCGAAGCCACCCTCACCGAACGCTTCGGACCGATCGTCAAGGCGACCACCGACAGGATTGGCCTCGCGCAGCAATACAACCAGTACGCCGGCATGGCCGCGCAATTCAATCTGATCGACAAGCAACAGGCCAGCGTCGAGCGGTACGTCACCCAGCAGGCGCTCGACCGGCTCTACACCGTGATCGGCGAGAAGGAAGCCGCGATCCGCGCCAATCCGATGCAGGCCGGCAGCGCGCTGTTGAAAAAGGTGTTCGGCGCCGTCAGCGGCCGATAGCCACCCCAGCGCGCCGATGAACGCCCGCCTCTGCGCCCTGCTCGCCGGACTGCTGCTTGCGCTGCCGTCCCACGCCTGGGACGTCGGCGAATTCAAGAACGGCATGACGCGTGCGGAAGTCGAGGCCGCGCTCAAGAGCTGGCGTTTCGACCGCACCCAGACCATCGGCAGCGACGGCCTGTTTGCCTACGACTATCCCGCCAACCCGGCCGGCCGGCGTTTCCTGTTCACCTTCTGCAGCGACAAGCTGGTGGCGTTCGAGCAGGAGGTCGAGCCGGCCTTCCGACACTTCATCATCATCGCGTCGAATTATTCCAACAACTACGGCAACCCGCTCAAGGTCATCCCCTATTCCAGCGTCATCGCCACCGGCGAAAAAAACCTGCTGGCCATGTTCTGGCGCAAGGGTGGGGACTACATGGGTGTCAAATACGTGTTGCACCCCGCCAGCGAGCAGCTCTCGATGAGCTGGCAGATCAGCAACAACTGCTGGCAGGCGCCGCGGTAAGGGAGTTTTAGGTAGCGCTTGTCTGGGAGTGACAAAACGGAAAATGCAGCGGCCTCGGCTCGACCCGCTGCGGTCGGTCGGCTGACCAGGCTTGACGACCGGTGCTTGCCTCAGTTGCCGCTGGAGATTTACCCAACTACTTCCCCTATGGGTTCGTTACCGGATATTGGCCAGGAATCATACCGAACGGCTGCTTTCTGATTTCCTCTGCGACAGGCCCCTAATCTCACAATCGTGCTAGACGACCTTCGAGTCCTTAGCAGACTATTGAGAAAACGAGCGATGAATGTGGACTGGGGCTTGGTAGATCCGCTGCCTGGCGGGTTCTCGGATCACGTCGTGACCTTCCATCTTCTTCAGCCAGTCCCGTTCGTCGCATTTGCACCAGACACCAGGACTTGATACGTATCCGTCAGGTAACACCGAAGAAGATGGGCACGGACATACAAGAGGCTATGCCGATCTCCCTTCCAACCGCATATTTTCGTCAAGCGTGTCTGGTATCTCGTGAACAACTCCAATCAGCTGGATTCGTATTGCATCGGCCCCCTGCGGTTCCATCATAAATATGTCAAACAACGTTCACTTTCCTGTTACGTAAAGTATCTAGGCTTCCTTCCATCGGTTTTCATGAATCTTGGATCGCCTTGATGATGAAATCGAATCAAATTTTGATGCGAGGAGGGGCCATGATCCATATGAAGAATGTCCATGTCACTTATCCCGGTGGCATGACGGCGCTGCACCCGTCCTCGCTGCACTTCCGGCAGGGCGAGTTCACGGTCTTGCTGGGCGCTTCGGGCGCAGGCAAGTCCACACTGTTGCGCTGTCTCAATCAGCTGACGTCGCCTTCGGGAGGCAGTATCACGGTCGAGGGATTGGGCAGCCTCGACAACCGCCGCCGGCTGCACGAGCACCGCAAGCGTACCGGGATGATCTTCCAGCAGCACCAGCTGATTGCACGCCACAGCGCGCTCGCCAATGTGTTGCTCGGCCGCATCGGCTATCACTCGGCGCTACGCAGCATGTTCCCGCTGCCGCTGGCGGAACGGCGCATCGCCCTCGAATGTCTGGAGCGCGTCGGCCTGCTGCACAAGGCACTGGAGCGCGCCGATCGATTGAGCGGTGGTCAGCAACAACGCGTCGGCATCGCCCGTGCGCTTGCGCAGCGGCCGCGCCTGATGCTCGGCGACGAACCCGTGGCGAGCCTCGACCCGTCGACTTCGCACAATGTGTTGGCGCAGTTGCAGCGCATCGGCCGTGAGGATGGCATTACCACCGTGGTCAGTTTGCACCAGGTAGACCTGGCGCAGGCTTATGCTGACCGCGTCATCGGCCTCGCGCAAGGACGTGTGGTATTCGATGGCGCGCCGTCCGGCCTTACGCCGGACGTACTTCAAGCCATCTATCAGCAATCCGGGCACGGCGTTGCCATGCCGGTCACCCCACCTGTTATACCTCCAGCATCCGTTTATCAA